>SLCC01000178.1 GCA_007126035.1 Gemmatimonadota bacterium | reverse complement strand
GCGGTCAGAGCGGTGGTCAGAGCTGGGCGGGCGAGGTGGAGGCGGAGCGACTGGGTGGGGCGTCTGGCGGCGATGGACTTGCTCAGGCCGCCAAGGGATTGAGCGGTCATTGCTCTTGCTCCTGGATCAGGGATGTCACCGGCAGGTCGTCTCGCCGGCTCCACTCGTGGAACGAGCCGTCGTACAGGCGGGCCTCGTGGCCCAGGTACCGCGCGACGAAGTAGATGAAGCTGGACTGCATTCCTGCGCGGCTGTACGCCACCACCGTATCGCCTGACGTCACGCCAGCGGTCCGGAACAGACTGCGCAGGCTCCCGGGGTCTCGGAGCGCGGTCCGCTCCACCGACTCCAGGGTCTCTTCCCAGAACAGGTTGACGGCGCCGGGGATATGGCCGCCCCGGGCCATGTCCTCGCCCACCACCTGGCCGTTGTACTCCTGCCTGGGCCGGGCGTCCACCAGCACCACGCCCGGGGCGACAGCGTGCTCCGCCACCCACTCGGCGTCCGCGACCAGGTCGGGTCGCGGGCTGACCTGAAGGCTGGTGCGCACCTCGGGCGGCGCGCCGGTAGCCACCGGGTGTCCCGCCGCCCGCCAGCCCTCGATCCCGCCCTCCAGGATCGCTGCCCGATCGCCGAGCCCCAGGACGTCCAGGGAGACGAAGGCGCGGGCCACCGACAATGGGGACCCGCAGAGGATCACCCGGCTACCCTCCTCCAGCCCCACCCGCTCCCAGATCTGACGCAGCTGGTCGGGCTCCGGCAACTGGCCGGGAATGCCGTCCCGCTCCGTCTCCAGCTCGGCGACGCCCAGGAATCGCGCGCCTGGTATGTGACCGGTCTCGTACTCGGAGCGGACCGGGCCCACATGCACCACCATGACGACGGGCTCTTCCACCTGCTCCGCCAGCCACGATACGGACACGAGCAGCTCCGCTCTCACGTCGGCCTCGTCCGGCTCCGCAGGCGGCCGGTCCGTCGGCTCGGGCGCGGGCTCGCAGGCGCTGGTGAACAGCAGGATGCCCGCGATAAGAGATGCGGTCGCCCTCATGACGCCTCCCATGGGTACGGCGGCGGGCCCTGCCTCATGGCGGAGCGCGCCTGCGGTCATGCCGCCTCACTGGCGCCGGGGACCCGGTGCGGCGGGAACCCCGGCGTCGGCAACTCAGGTTGCGGGTTCCAACTCGGTCGCGGCCGCGAGATCGATGGCCATGACGTCCAGCAGGCTGAGCGGGTCGACGGTGATGCCGCCGTAGCGGACCAGCCAGTGGAGGTGCGGCCCGGTGACCCGGCCGGTGGCGCCCACCCGGGCTATCAGTTGGCCGGGCTCCACCATGTCACCTTCCTCCACCAGCTTCTCGCTGACATGCAGGTAGCCGGTGACCAGGCCGGCGCCATGATCGATGTAGACCACCCCGCCGCCCAGGAAGAAATCGTCTACCAGCGCAACGATGCCGCGGGCGGGCGCGTAGATGGGCGCGCCCACCGCACCGGCGAAATCGGTGCCCATGTGCCGGCCGGTGATCTGGCCGTTGTACTCCCGGCCGTGGCCGAACCCGCTGGTGATGCGACTGGGCCTGGGATGGACCAGCTCGCCGTCCCACAGGCGTGGTGTGCTGTGGGATAGGCGGGAGACTTCCCGGGCCCGCTGGCCTTCTCGCCGCTGCCGCTCCCGGGTGGCCGAGTCGGGCGGCGTTCCGAATCGTGGCGCTACCCGCAGCCGCTCATGGCGGTACTCGCCGTCCCGGATCGGGACGGCCAGCGTCACCGAGTCCCGGGCCCCGTCCGCCCACCGCGCCACCACGGGCAGCTCCAGCTCCCCTTCCGCGTCCACCCGGGAGGCGGCCAACGCCGCGTACCGGCCGGGCGACAGCTGCCGGAAGTGGAGGGGCTCACCGGCGAACTCGGCCGCTATCCGGTCCAGGTCACCGGGCCGGTCCGCGTCCACCACCACCTGGAACAGGCGGCCCTGGACCGGCTGCTCCGGGATCCAACTCACATCTAGCCTGGCTGGCAGCGGCTCGGGCGCAGGGGCCTCGAACCCGCAGGCCGCCACGCCCGCCACCAGCGCCAGCAACAGGATCCGGGCAGCGCCGCTGGCGCCGCCCCGCAGCGGATACGTCACTGGGCGTATTTCACGCTACAGCCATACGGCCTGGACAACGGCACGGAGACCGGCTGGCCGGCCATGGCCTCGGTAAGCGCCTGGTCCACGTACTGGACCGCCGTCTCGATATCCTCGACCCGGGTGCTGGCGATGCTGTCGATGGCGCCCATGTAGACCACGCGGCCCTCGGGGTCGATCACGACCATCTGGGGTGTGGTCCTGGCCTCGTAGGCCCGGCCCACGGTCCCCTCCGGATCCAGCAGCACGGCGGCGGCCTTGCTCCCGGCCTTCTCGGACTCGGCGTTCATCTCGGCGGGCTCGTAGTAGCCCTGGGTGCCCGGCGCCGACGAGACGATGGCCAGCCACACCACTCCCCGCTCACCCCACTTCTCCTGCTGGGCCGGGATGTTGCCCGACCGGTGGTAGTGCTTGACCACGTAGGGGCAGCCGTAGTTCAGCCACTCCAGCACCACCCACTGGCCCCTGTACTGGGCCAGGTCGTGGGTCTGGCCGTAGGTGTCGGGCAGCGAGAAGGTGGGCGCCGCCTCACCGATCTGCGGGCCGTCCGCCGTCTGGGCACCGAGCGGCGCCGCGCCGATAACCGCCACCGCCAACGCGCCGAGCGCGATCTTCCTGAGCATCGGACCTCCTATTAAGCGACCGGACACAGCCGGCCAGGTCAATCGCCAGCCGGAGTTCCGCCCGTGGGCGCGCCGGCCGCTGGCGCCGGCAACTCCGCCAGCGCATCCAACATGATCCGTGGTGTGAGCAGTTCAGGCAAGATCCTGGGCTGTGCGGCCTGGTCCGCCGGGTACAAAACGTACAGGGGCACGCCCGCCCGCCCGAAGCTGGCCAGGGCCCGGGTGATCTCCGGGTCACGCCGCGTCCAGTCAGCCTTGAGCAGGGCCACGTCCCGCTCCGCGAACGCACGGCGCACCGACGCGGCCTGCAACGCCACCCGCTCGTTCACCTGGCAGCTGATGCACCAGGCGGCGGTGAAATCGACGAAGACCGGGCGCCCGTCCTGCCGGTGCTGGACGATGGCCTCCTGGGAGAACTCCTCCCACTGGAGGGCCGGTGCGCTCGGGTCGTCCACCGGGACGGCGAGACGGGCGGCGCCGACGCCGGCGAACAGGGCCGCGCCCAGCGCCGCCACCGCCAGGCCCCGGGTGGCCAGCCGGACCCGGCGACTCACCATGGTGGCGGGCCAGCGGCCGATGAACCAGGCGGCCATGGCCAGGAGCAGGAGGCCGAACAGCAGCTGGGCCGCCCCACCGATGCCTACCTGGAGCCCGAAGACCCAGATCAGCCAGATGGCCACGGCGAACATGGGGAAGGCCAGGAGCTGCTTGAAGGTCTCCATCCAGCGACCGGGCTTGGGCAGGCGCCGGGCCATGGCGGGCCAGAAGGCCAGCATCACGTAGGGCGTGGCCATACCCACGCCCAGGCCGCCGAAGATGGCCAGGGCCTCGGGCGCCGGCCGGATCATGGCGGCGCCCATGGCCGCGCCCATGAAGGGGGCCGTGCACGGCGTCGCCACTATCGTGGCCAGGACACCGGTGAGGAACGCAGGCGGCTGCCCGCCGCCGGGACCGGCGCCCACGCCGCCCAGCCGGGTGAACGATGCGCCCAGCTCGATGACGCCGGCCAGCCAGAGGCCAATCACAACCATCAGCGCGGCCAGCAGCGCCACCACCGTGGGGCTCTGGAGCTGGTAGCCCCAGCCCACCTCGGAGCCGCCGGCCCGGACCAGGAGCAGGATGCCCGCCACCGCCAGGAACGTGAGTACCACGCCCGCGCCGAAGGACAGCCCGTCCAGCCGCATGCCCCGCCGGTCGCCGCCCTTGGACGCGAAGCCCAGCGCCTTCAGGGACAGGATGGGGAACACGCAGGGCATCAGGTTCAGGATCAACCCCCCCACGAAGGCGAAGGCCAGGGCAAGGACCAGGGACAGCCCGCCGGCCGACCCGGCACCGCCGGCCGCAACGGCGCCGCCGGCAGCGGCAACGGCCAGCGGGTCCTCCAGCGGCGTCACCGGCTCCTCGGTCCACGCCACCGCCTCCCGCTCCACCGGCACCTCCACCAGGAGGGCCCGGCTCCCGGCCTCGTCGAACCCGGCACCGGGCGGGAGCGTGAGCATCCCTTCCAGGACCTCCGGCTCGTCGTACAGGTACGGCGACACCGGCAGCCGCAGCCGGACCTCGCCGTCCCGCTCGCCCGCCTCCTGGAACTCGGTGTGCCGGAGCGTGGTCATGTCCAGCGGGAAGAAGTAGGCGCCCGCCAGCGTGCCGCCCCAGCCCGCCGGCGGCGATGCCGCCAGCACGAAGCCGTCGGCTGTCCGGGCCGCACGCAGCGACCAGTCAGCGGAGCGCACCGGCAGCTCTGCCTGGAACCGGGCCACCAGCTCCGCGTCCGCCGACGCGGCGCCGGGCTCGGCCGTCACCGGCAGCTCCAACGCCACGAGGTCACGCGCCGGAATGCAGACGTCGTCGCAGACCAGCCACTCGGCGTCCAGGACGATCCTGGCCCGGGTCCCGGGCTCCAGGTCAGCCGGCGGCGTCACCGTGGCCAGCAGCACCACCTCGTCCTTGTAGCCGTAGCTCATGAGCGGCGGGTACGGGATACGCTCGGGACGGGGGTAGTGGAGGGAATCGACCACGAAACCCTGGGGCAGCTCCCAGCTCGCCAGCGTGCCGTGGCCGGCATCGCCTGCATTGATCCAGTACGTGTGCCACGGCGGGTCCAGGTCGATGTGGAGACCCACCGTGAACGGCTGACCGGGCTGGATCGAGGTGACGTCGCTGATCAGACGACCCGCGCTGTGGGGGGTCTCACCTTCCTGCGCGCCAAACTGGAAGGACGGCACGGTGAGCAGCGTCGCCGCCAGTACACCGGCCAGCATCGTACCCGCCACGCTAGCTATTCCGGGTCGCATCGCTAGAGCTCTTCTCCGGCCCAGGACATGGAAACACCACGACAACCTCGTGATAACCCACGGATGATCGTGTGTTTCCCCGGATCGGTCCACTAGGCTAGGATGGCCGCTGCGACCCGGCGGGCTGCGACTCAGCCGCCGGGGCCGCCCAGGTCCCGCTGTCGCTCGTCGGTCTCCGTCACCGTCCGCTCGCTGTGGCCGGCCCTGTCGCGGCCGGGCTGGCGCTCACGGCCGTGGCCGTGGCCCTGGTTCTTGGACTCGCCGCTTTCGTCCAGGTCCCGGTCCTGGCCCGCCGTCTTGCTCTCGTGTCCGGGCTCATCCGCAACCTCATCAGGCGGCCGGAGAACTTCCTTGTCGCCCTGAACCGTCCGTTTCATGCGTGCCACGATGCCTCCCTGCTCCTGGTTGCTTCCCGGGTACGAAAAGGGGCAAGACGTGTTCCTCCGGTACGGAGGGCCAGCCCTTCCATGATTTCTAGACCAATCGGCCGGGCCGGATGGAGCCGGGCCCGAACCGGGCCTGGATCTGGTCGGTGAGGCGCGACAGCTTCCGGTCCCGCTCCGTCTCCAGGGAACCGGCGCCCGCGGCATCGAAGAGGACCAGCTGGGTCCCCTCGTCCGCCGCGGTGAAATGGGAGACGGCCACGCCCAGGAGGCGGGCCCCGGTGCGGCGCCGGGCCCGCAGCGTGGCCAGGAGCTCCAGCGCCACTGCCAGGATGGCCCGGTCCGACTCCAGCGGGTGGTCCAGGGTGCGGCTGGCAGTCCGGCTCCGGAAGTCGCCGTCCTTGATCTTCACGGTGACGGTGCGGGCCCGCAGCGCCTGGCGCCGGAGGTCGGACGCCACGCGCATGGCCAGAGCCATGAGCTCTCGCTCCAGCTCGTCGTCGCCCTCCAGGTCACGGGGGAAGGTCTCCTCCCGCGACATGGACTTGGCCTCGGTGTCCGGCGAGACCACGTCGCTGCCGATGCCCCGGATCCGCTCGTGGAGCCAGGCGCCCCGGCCCGGGCCCAGCATGGACTCCAGCTCCGACGCCTCGAGCGTGAGCGCGTCCCGCACCGAGACCAGCCCCATGGCCCGGAGCCGCTCCGCCAGGACCGGGCCCACGCCCGGGATGTCCTGCAGCTCGTGGGTCGCCATGAACGACGCCTCGTCGCCCGGCTCCACCACGTACACGCCCGCTGGCTTGGCACGCTCCGCCGCCAGCTTCGCCACCACACGAGTCGTGCCGCCGCCCAGCGACACCGTGATGTCCGTCTCCGCCTTCACCGCCGCCTGGATCCGACGGGCTGTCTCCTCCAGCGACTCGCCCCGGTACAGCGCCTCCGTACCCGTCAGGTCAAGGTACGCCTCGTCCACCGACGCCGCCTCGACCAGCGGCGTGAAACGACCCAGCACCGCCCGCACCTCGCGGCTCTTACGACCGCACATCTCACGGGGCACCGGCACCACCCTGGCCTCGGGGCAGAGCCGGAGCGCGTGGGCCGTGGGCATGGCGGACCGGCAGCCGAAGCGTCGCGTCTCGTACGACGCCGACGTCACCACGCCACGACCATCCGGCGAGCCGCCCACCAGCAGCAACGGCTCCCGGCCCGCGCCCTCCGGGTCCGCCAGCCGGGCGCACTGGACGAAGAACTGGTCGCAGTCGAGCAGGAGAAGACGTCGCATATCGTCAAGATAGCGAGAGCGCAACCGGAAGCCGAGGAAGAGCTCCAGCTCCCGGCCGGCGGTTCGAACTCCGGGCTCCGAACTCCGAGCTCCGAGCTCCGACCGCCCCGCCAGCCCCCGGCCGCCGGTTGCCGGGCTTCGGTGGGTTGCCGGGCGGGAGCGGGGTGTCGGGCGCTCGAATTCGAACTCCGAGCTCCGAGCTCCGAGCTCCGACCGCCGAGCTCCGAGCTCCGACCGCCCCGCCACCACCCGGCCGCCGGTTGCCGGGCGGCGGTGGGTTGCCGGGCGGGAGCG
>SLCC01000143.1 GCA_007126035.1 Gemmatimonadota bacterium | reverse complement strand
TCGCCCAGGTTGAACGACGCGCCGTCGGGTTCCAGCAGGTTCGGCGAGGTGGTCGTGTCGTTACACGCCGTATACGCGAACACGGCGAGCAGGAGCACGAGGGGGGTAGTCCATTTCATGGTGTGCAGATCCTTTCGATGAGGGTTCGGGGGGCCGGCACCCTGCCGGGCCTCCGCCCCGTCTTCGGCAGCCGGACGGCCTCGCGGTCAAGGGAGAGGAGGCTCCTGGCTTTGCGGACCGGCCTCACGGCCGGGGTGCGTTTGTCGGAGGGGGTGTGCGGTAGCGGTTCGTGCGGGTATGCCTGAGGGAGTCACCTCCGCGCTCGCCGGCCCTGCCACGTCACAGCCAGCGCACAGGTCTGGTCCATTGTGCCAGCGGCCCCGACACGGTGCCCCGGACCCCGGAGCACTCGCGCGGACTGCCGGTCCGATTGCCTGGTAATGTGCTGGCGCGGCGTCAGCCGACTGTCGGCGTGGGCCCGTACGGCCCCGGCTGACGGTGGGCTGGCGAAGAGCCTTGTGTCCTGCGGGAGGCGGATGACACCTTGTACCCACAGTGGCGTCATACCGGCGTCAGCCGGCCGCCGCTGGTTAGGCAGGGTGGGGAGACGGGAATGCGAGCTACGCAGTCGCCCGGCGGCGTGTACTTCCGCATGCTGGGCAACCTCGAAGTGACGGGCGGTGGTGCTCCCCTGAGACCGGACCTGGTGGCCCGTCCCAAGGCCCTGGCTTTGCTCGCGTTCCTGGCCCTCGAATCCCGCCTGGGCCCCTGCTCCCGGGACACCGTGCTGGTCCACTTCTGGCCCGACTCCAGCATGGCCTCAGCCCGCCACGCCCTGCGCCAGGCGCTCTATGAGCTGCGCCAGGCCCTGGGCCCCGGCGTCATCGAGACCCGCGGCAGGCACGACCTGGGGGTGAACCGGGAGCTTTTCAGCGCGGATGCGCTGGAGCTGCTGGACGCGCTGGACGCGGGACGGGTCCAGTCGGCCCTGGCTCTCTACCGGGGGGGGCTACTGCCGGGCCTCTACTTCGCCGACGCGCCACCGGAGTTCGAGTCGTGGCTGGACGGGGCGCGGGAGGAGTTGCGCGGTCGTCTGGCCGAGGCGGTGTGGGAGGCCCAGGCGGAGGCGGAGGCGGCGGGCGAGATCGACGTAGCCGTGCGGCTGGGCCGGCGGGGCCTGGAACTGGATCCTTTCGATGAGGCAGGTCTGAGACGCCTGATGGAGCTGCTGCGCCGGTCGGGACGGAGCGGCGAGGCGATCCACCTGTTCCGCAGGTTCAGGGACCGGCTGCGCACCGAGCTCGAGCTCTCCTGCTCCCCCGAGACCACGGCACTGGCGACCCGGATCGCCGCTGACCTGCCGGCCGAGCAGCCGGCCACGGATCCGCCGCCCTACCGGGTGACGGACGTGTCAACTGATCGGACCCTGGACGAGGTGCCGGTCGTCGTCAGCGGCGAGGCTCCGGTTGACTCGTCCGCCGGCAAGGGAGGCGCCCGGCCGCCGCGGAAGCGGCGGCGCCCCGTCGCCTCGACCGTCCTGGGCGTGGCGCTGGTCCTGGCGGTGGCGGTGCCCCTGGTCGCGATCATGGTGCTTTCCCCGTCTGAGCCGTTGCCCGAGGTGACGCCCGCGGAGCTCGCCCGGAGCCGGCTGGCTGAGCCGCCGGTGGTGGGAGCGCCGGGCAGCGGGGCGCTCCTGGTGCTGGGGCCCGTGCTGTCCCCCGATTCCGACCCGATGGCGGGGGTGGCGGTGGCGTCGGCGCTGAACTGGGTCCTGGCGGGACACGAATTGCCCTCCGGCGGGCGGCTGTCGGGACGGATCGTGCCCACGGATAGGGGTTGGGAGCTTGACCTGGCGCTGAGTCGTCCTGGTGGAGTAGTGCGCATAGCCACGTTCGTGCCGGGCGACCTGGTGGCGGTGGTCCGGCAGCTGGCCGACGTCATGGTGGCGGTGCTGGAGCTGCCGGGGCGGGTCCGGCTCTCCATGCTCCCAGCGAACGAGAGAGCGTTGCGCGCCCACGTACGTGGCGAATGGCTCCTGGAGCGAGGCGAAGTGCATGCGGCGGCGGCGGCGTTCCAGCAGGCGGTGGGCTACGATCCGGGCTTCGCCCTGGGCTATCACTACCTCTCCCTGGCCGCGTCCATCGCGTTCGACACGGAGCGGGCTGAGCGGGCCGGGCTCACGGCTCTTGCGCTCCAGGCACAGCTGCCGGAGGTGGAGGCCCTCATCGTGGAGGCCAGGCGCGCCCATAGCATAGGAGAGCCGGAGAAGGCGGAGGCGCTGCTCAACTCGGTGCTGGCCATGAGCCCCGGGCATGGCGAAGCCCGCTACCACGCCGCCGAGGTCCTCTTCCACTACAATCCGCTCCGGGGCCGGCCCCTGGCCGAGGCCCGCGGCGCCCTGGAGCAGGCCAGCACCCGCGCCGTCAGCCGCCCCGAGGCCCTCTACCACGCCGCCCAGGTGGCGCTCCTGGATGGCGACCTCCACGCCTTCGACCGCGCCAGCAGCGCCCTGCTGGATGCCGCGCCCGCCGGCCTCAGGAGCGGGTCGGCGCGGGCGCTCCGGGCACGGGTACTGGGCAGCCCCGAGGACTGGCAGCGGGAGCTGGGCGGGCTGGCTGGCGCGCGTGACCTGGTCGTCTTCAGCACCGCCCACGACCTGGCCGTCTACCACGGCGACCTGCCCGCGGCCCTCGACGTCCTGGAGATCCTGACCCGACCCGACCGCGAGCCCGGCGTCCGGGCCCGTGCCCACGCCGCCCGCGCCGACCTGCTGGCCGCGGCGGGCCGGCCCCGGCAGGTTGCCATCCAGCTCCGTCGCGCCATGGAGATCGATCCCTTCGTCGGCGGCTCGAGGGCCGCCCAGCTCCTGGCACTGGGCGTGCTGCCGCCCGATGATGGCGCGCTCTACGCCATCGCACGTTATATCCTCCAGGACCAGACCAGGAGTCCGCGCACCACGTCCGCCTCCATCGCCGTCGAGAACCGGCTCGAGTTCTGGCTCGATCACCACACCCGCGCCCTCGCCGCCCTCGCCGTCGGCGATCCCGAAACCGCACGGGACCTGGTACGTATGCTCGAGGGCGAGCTAGCCGACGACCCGGCAGCGCGCATCCTCCGCGCCGACCTGTCACTCCGCCTGACGCAGGCAGGGTTGGCCGGGCCGCCTGGCCGCTACGCCTTTGACATGCGCGGCGTCGCGCCTCGAGAGGCCGTGCTGTCGCCACTCTTCTCCAGGCCACTGGCCCGCCTGGTCCAGGCGCGGGCGGACCGGGACCAGGGGCGCCTGCGGCAGGCCGACCGCTGGTTCGCGTCGCTCATGGAGCTGTCCATCCCCGACCTGGCCCTGAGCGCCGTCGCCCTGGGTGAGCGGGCACGGCTCGCCAGGCTGCGCGGGGATCCCGTGGCCGCCGAAGCGCTCCTGGACCGGCTCGACCGCCTCCAGGCCGGGGCCGAGGACGGCTACCTCCAGTGGCGACAGCAGCAGCCCTGGGCACCGCCCGCACACGCCTCACCGGGAGCGCAGGCGACCGGAAGCTGAGTGTGCCTTCCTCTATCGGCGCTCTGTATCCATCTTCCGTCTCGGTACAGACATCTCCTTCGTGCCACATGGAGGCAGTTTTGAGGATTCGCGCGTTCACGCTACTCCTGCTCCCGGCCGCCTTCGGCCTCGCCGCCTGCGCGCCGGGCTCGACGACGCCCGCGTCGCCTGCACCGGCTGTGCCGCCCGCGGAAAGGCCGGCTGCCCCGCCGCCGCCCGCGCCCGTGGCGGAGCCGGCGGAGTCGGGATTCCTGCCTCCGCTGGAGATGGCGCCGGAGCGCTGGTGGCTCCTGGACCCGGAAACCGACAATGTCGCGGGCATCGCCGTGAAGCGGGCGTATCGGGAGCTGCTCGACGGGCGGGACCCGGTCCGGGAAGTGGTGGTGGCCATCATCGACTCCGGTGTGGATACGGCCCACGTCGACCTGCGACCCGTGCTCTGGCGGAACCCCGGCGAGGTGGGCGGGACCGGACGGGACGACGACGGCAACGGCTACATCGATGACGTCTACGGCTGGAACTTCATCGGCGGCGTCGATGGCCGGAACGTGGACGTGGACACCTACGAGCTGACCCGGCTCTACGCCAGGTGCGAGCTGGTCCCGGCGGCCGCGGCAGCCGGCGAGGCCGATCGTGAGCCCGCCGCCGCCCCGACCTGGCCCGGCGGCGCCGGCGAGGTCGATTGCGACCAGATCGCCGAGGACTTCCGGGACAAGCGTACCGAGACGGAAGAAATGCTGCCTCGGCTGCGGCAGATGGCCGATGTGGTCGAGGTCGTCTGGGACATCCTCGAAGACCACCTGGGCGGTGAGCTCAGCCCGGCCCGCGTCCGGACCATCGCCTCACCCCGGCGCGACCTGATCCAGGCACGGGACATATACCTGGAGGTGGCCGAGCACGGGATCACCCCGGAGCTGGTCAGGCGCGAGATCGAGCGGGTCGAGCGGCGGCTCCGCTACAGCTACGACCCCGGGTTCGACCCGCGCCACATCGTGGGCGACGACTACCACGACGTCACGGAGCGGTTCTACGGCAACGCCGATGTCACCGGCCCCGACGCGTCCCACGGGACGGGTGTGGCCGGGATCGTGGCGGCGGTGCGCGACAACGACACGCCGGTGGCCGGGATCGCCAGCGCGGCCAGGATCATGGCCATACGGGCGGTCCCCGACGGCGACGAGCGGGACAAGGACGTGGCCAACGCCATCCGCTACGCCGTGGACAACGGCGCCCACATCATCAACATGAGCTTCGGCAAGGGCTACTCGCCCCGGAAGGCCGCCGTCGACGAGGCGGTCCGCTACGCCGACGAGCGGGGCGTGCTGCTGGTCAACGCCGCCGGCAACGATGCCCGGGACCTGGGCCTCGAAGAGAGCTTCCCCAGCCGGTTCTACCTGGACGGAGACACCGCCAGCCACTGGATCCAGGTGGGCGCCTCCTCCTGGCACGGCGGCGACCGCATCCCCGCCGTCTTCACCAACTACGGCCAGCAACACGTGCACGTCTTCGCGCCCGGCGTCGACATACTGTCCACGGCGCCCGGCGACGACTACGAGGCGGCGTCGGGCACCAGCTTCGCCGCGCCCGTGGTCACCGGCCTCGCGGCGCTCCTCATGTCCTACTTCCCGGAACTGAGCAGCGCCGACGTCCGGCGCGTCATCCTGGAATCCGCCACGCCACTGGCCGAGCGGGCGGTGAGGCTGCCGGGCGAAGAGGAGGAGGACGCCACCGCCCGGTTCGCCGACCTGAGCGCCACCGGTGGGATCGTCAATGCCTTCGAAGCGGTGAGACTGGCGAAGCGGTTGGCCGGGGAGCGGGAGCGGGAGCGGGAGCAGGAGCGGGCTCGGGAGCGGGAGCAGTAGAGCCATGATCACGCTGGACTCCGAGTTCATACGGCAGCGGACCGTCGACACGGTCCTGGACGACGGGTCCCGGGTCAGGCTCCGGCCCGTGGTGCCGGAGGACAAGGAGCGACTGGTGCAGGGACTGGAACGCCTGTCGCCAGAATCCCGATATCGCCGGTTCATGTCCGCCGTGTCACGCATCCCCGACCGCCAGCTACGGTACTTCACCGAGCTGGACTACGTGGACCACTACGCCGTCGGCGCCCTGGCCCTGGACGAGCCCGGGGAGCCCGGCGTGGGAGTGGCCCGCTACGTCCGGCTCGCCGACCAGCCCCAGGTGGCAGAAGTGGCCGTCACCATCGTCGACGACTACCAGAAGTCAGGGCTGGGCTCGCTCCTGCTCCAGGCAGCCATGGCCGTGGCCCTGGAGAATGGCATACTCGAGTTCCAGGCCGAGATCATGGGCGACAACCACGGCGCCATCCGCCTGGTCCGTCGCTTCGGCGCCCGGATCGTCCGGAAAGGCAACCCCTGCCTCATGTCCATACACCTGCCGTCCGCCATGGAAGCGCTGCGCGGGACGGAGCGGTACGAACTGATCCGGGCGGTGGCGGGATAGGACGCGGCTAACTCCCAGCCGCCGGCCGCGCTTGCCGGGCTTCGGCGGCATGCCGGGCGGTGGCGGGTTGTCGGGCGCTCGAATTCGAACTCCGAGCTCCGAGCTCCGAACTCCGACCGCCCCTCCGCCACCCGGCCGCCGGTTGCCGGGCCTCGGAGGGATGACGGGCGGTGGCGGGTTGTCGGGCGCTCGAATTCGAACTCCGAGCTCCGAGCTCCGAACTCCGACCGCCCAGCCAGCCCCCGGCCGCCGGCTGCCGGGCCTCGGAGGGATGACGGGCGGTGGCGGGTTGTCGGGCGCTCGAATTCGAACTCCGAGCTCCGAGCTCCGAACTCCGACCGCCCCTCCGCCACCCGGCCGCCGCTTGCCGGGCTTCGGGGGGATGCCGCGCGGTGGCGAGTGTCGGGCGCTCGATTCGAACTCCGAACTCGGACCGCCCCGCCAGCCCCCGGCCGGCCGCGGCTTGCCGGGCAGCGGCGGGATGCCGGGCTTCGGCGGCATGCCGGGCGTTGGCGGGTGGCGGGCGCTCGACTCGAACTCGGAGCTCGGAGTTCGGGAGGCTGTCCGACAAACCTTCCGTCTTCGGATGGCGGGCAAGGCTCGGGGTGTTCCGCCCCGGCCAGCGCCGGTGGAGCCACGCCTGCCTCTCCAGGGTGCACGGAAAGGCATCGGAGCCTCCGATCCCGGGCCTTTTCCCATCAGTTGCAGGTAGCGGAAGCGACTGCTGAATGCCGCTCCGGGGAGCGCGCCGCAGGGGCGGGAGCGATGACAACTCACCACGGAAGTCGTCGGCTCCCGGCCCGTGTTGCATTGACCCCGGTATCCGATGACAAACCGGAACACTCTTGCCGCCGGAACGGCACGTTGCACGGTTGTCCTCGCCCTGGGAGGACAACTGCGAAAGGAAGCTCGGCCGGAGCGCCGGGTGTTGCGTTGTCATCGGTCGACCTCGCCGGCAGACCAGCCTACCACCTGCCTCTTCCTGCGCGAACCCGTCTCGTCGGACAGCCCACTCGTTGC
>SLCC01000112.1 GCA_007126035.1 Gemmatimonadota bacterium | reverse complement strand
TGCCGAAGTCCAGCAGCTTCACTGCCCCGTCCCCGGCCACGAGCACGTTGCTCGGCTTCAGGTCCCGGTGCACGACCAGGCTGCTGTGGGCGTGCTGCACCGCCCTGGCCACCCGGACGAATAGCCGGAGCCGATCGGGCAGGGACAGGTCGTGCTCGGCGCAGTGCTCGGTGATGGGTATGCCCTCCACGAGCTCCACGACCAGGTACGGCCTGCCGTCGTCGGTGGTGCCCGCGTCCAGGAGGCGAGCCACATCGGGGTGGTCCAGCGTCGCCAGGACCTGGCGCTCCACATCGAACCGCTGGAGGATGTCCGCCGTGTCCAGCCCGCGGCGCAGGACCTTCAGGGCCACGGGCGCCGGGTCGACATCGGCCGCTCGCTCCGCCAGGTAGACGGTGCCGGCGCCGCCCCGGCCCAGCGTGTCCACGATGCGATAGGGCCCGATACGCGCCTCCGCGGGGAGCGGGGCGTCCCGCCCTCCCGGCGGCCCGGCCAGCGCCTCCGCCAGCTCGTCGGCGATGTCCGGGTCAACCTCCAGGCAGGGGCGGTCCAGGAACGTGTCCACCGTCAGGCTCCGGCGCAGAAGGTCGGCGACCCGGTTGCGGACCTCCACGTCCCCGGCGCACGCCTGCTCCAGGAAGCCAGGCCAGCTCTCCGGCGGCAGGTCCAGCGCCTCGGTGAAGATGGCGTCGACCCGCTCCCAACGATCAGGGGATGGTGCGTCCGCTTTCGCCATGGCCCGCCGCCCGTTCCAGGGGTGGACTCAACTGGCGGTCTCCAGCAGCTCGTGGAGGTAGGTGCGGGCGCGCCGCCAGTCGCGCTCCACCGTCCGCTGGGACAGCCCCAGCGCCTCCGCCGTCTCCTCGCCGGTCATGCCGCCGAAGAATCGGCACTCCACCAGCCGGACCAGCCGCGGGTCGTGCTCGCCCAGCCGCTCCAGCGCCTCGTTCAGGACCACCACGTCCAGCGATCGATCCTCCGTTGATGCGTCCTCGTCGTGCAGTGTCACCCTGACCATGCCACCGCCCCGCTTCAGGGCGCCGGAGCGACGGGAATAATCGATGATCAGGTGCCGCATGACCTTCGATGCAAGGGCGAGGAACCTGGCCCGGCCCTCCAGCCGGATCGCGTCCAACCCCGCCAGCCGCAGGTAGCTCTCTGGACCAGGGCCGTGGTGGTCAGGGTGCACGGCCCGTCCCACTGCCCGCGAAGCTGTCGCCGGGCCAGCGCGCGAAGATCGTCGTAGACCAGGATGAACATCCGGTCCATGGCCACACGATCGGCCTCCGCGTCGCCCGTGAGCGCCGCGGTGGGGATGTGATCGAGGTCCGACATGCGGTGGCGCTCCGTCAGCAGCGTCGGTATGGATAATCCCAGCGCCAATTCTCACCACCCGCTCCGATCCGTCAAGCATTGTCACTCCAGCATGCCGCTGCGCCTGAAGTGATCGTGTCGTCCTCATCAAGGAGAACGGGAAATGGAGCGCGGGACCGCCATGCCTCCACGGCGGTCCGTCCGGTGGTCTTTACTGCGGCCCCAGCGCCTTCACCAGCTTGTTGTAGACCCCGGTGATGAGCAGCGTGGGCACCCACATGCCCACGAACCGGCTATAACGGCTCCGGCCCGCCAGCTCGAAGGCCAGCGACGCCACCATGGCTGTCACGGCCACCGTCAGGAACCAGTGGGAAGGGATGCGCGCCGTCTGCTGCTCGATGAGCCGTGTGAGCCGCGCCTCGCTGTGCTCGTCCCGGACCACGGGCGCCGCCTGGTAATACTCTTCCTGGACCCGGTCCGCCGCCGGGTTCACGTCCCGTTCCGACATGGCCCCTCCTCGCCGGGCGGTGGCTGACCCGCCACATCGCCCTGGCTCCTTGTGTTCGTTAGCCGCCCCAACGCCGAAGGGCAATCCGGGTGCCAGGGGGCCCGATCTTGCACGGCTGGAGGATTGGCAGCGCGGGCGGTACCTGGAGAGGAGGCCGGGAGTTGGCACGAACGACGAGCATCGGGGAGGGGCTCCAGCGGCAGGAGTTTGGGGCGGGACCGCTCCTCCAGCGCGACTACTGGGCCGTGGTCCGGGAGGCGAGGATCGGTCCGGCGGAGCTGATCAGCGTACTGGCCAGTCGGTTCCCCGAGCTGGCGCCGGAGGACCTGGTCCGGTTCACTCCTGCCCGCGCCGGCGCCCTGGAGGTCGGGGACGAGATGGAAGTACGGATCACCGGCGCCGGCGTGTTCCGGGTCAGGTTGATACATCGGGACCGCCAGTCCCTCACCCTAAGCACCCTGCCCGGGCACCCGGAAGCGGGACGGATCACCTTCGGCGCCTACCGCAATGGTCGCGGTGACCTGGTCTTCCACATCCGGAGCCGGGCCAGGGCGGCGTCTCGGCTACAGTTCTACGGGTTCCTGATCGCCGGCGACCCCATGCAGACGAACACCTGGACCGACTTCATCAACCGGGTCGCCGCCACCTTCGGCCGCGGGGTAGTGGGAAGGGTGCACGCGGAGAAGCGGCGGGTGCCGCCCGAGCCCGGCGACTTCGCCTGCGACCGGCCCACCTTCGTGGCCCGGGGCGACTGAGAGTGGCGGACTGGCGGTTCCTCCGGCGCTGGTCGGAGGAGGAGCTCGCGCAGGGGCTGGAGAGGCGCCGCGACCTGGGCTTCAACTACGACCCGGCGGCGCCGCGACCGGCGGAAGCGGGCTGGCGCCGGTTCGCCGCCGAGACGCCCCTGGCCCGGGAGCGACCGGGCCCACCCGAGCCCGGCGGCGCCTTCGAGCGGGCCTGGGACGCCGTCGAGCGCTACCAGTTCTCCGATCCCCGCATCGTCGTCGGTCACTTCGATCCCGCCGAGCCGCTGGAGGGGCGGATCATGCTCCTGGAGCTCCGGGCCCTGGGGTTCCGCTTCCTGGCTGGCACCCGCGTCACCGCCACCCGCAGGGAATCCACTAGCCACCAGACAGTCCACGGCTTCCGCTATGACACCCTCCACGGTCACGTGGAGTGCGGCTGGGAGTGGTTCCTCCTGTCCAAGTCACACGCCACGGGCGAGGTCCGCTTCCGCATCGAGTCGGAATGGCGACCCGGTGACTTCCCCAACGCATGGTCCCGGCTGGGGTTCCGGGTGCTGGCGCCGCATTACCAGCGGGCCTGGACCCGGCGCGCCGGCCAGCGGCTGCGCCGGGCCCTGGACGACGGCCGCTGAGCCGTTGCTGGTCCCATGTCACAGGTGGCACGCCGCCCTGGACGGCTACGACGAGGTGATCCAGCGGCAGGGGTGGAGCGGCTGCCGGTGCCGGACCAGTGGCACCGGAGGGGACTGTCCCGGGCGGGAACCTTTTCGTCTCGTGGCGCGTACTGAAGCGGACCTGCCCGGTCCCCGGAATCTGCTGCCTGATATGAGTCGCATAGCGCCGCTCGCAACCCTGATCGCCCTCCTCCCGGCGGGGCTGGTGGGGCAGGGTATCACCGTCACGCCGTTCGTCGCCGACAACCGGGGTGTGGTGGGCTCGCCGCCGCTCGTGGGTCTGTCGACGACGGCGTGGAGCAGGTGGGTGGGCGTGCGGATGGGCGGAGCGGTGGACATGCCCTCGAGTCCGGTGGCCCGGCTGTTCGGCGGGAGCCCGTCGGGGGAGCTGCAGGCGTGGCAGGGGGACGTGGACCTGGTCTTCGACGTGGGCCGGGCGGGGCTCCGGCTGGGGACGGTGGATCCTCGCGCCTTCGTCGGTCTCGGCTTCCACGGTGGCCAGCGCGACGACGGCTCGGGTGGTACCATCCCGGTCTGGAGCTATGGCGGCGGCGGTCTGGCACGGGTGACGGACTGGTTCGGCGTGGAGCTGGAGGTCCGCTACCGGAGTCCTCATGATCCGGACCCCGCGTCCCTGCCGCTGGGGGTGAGGGGCGGGTGGGAGGCGAGGGTCGGGCTGGCTGTCCGTCTGGGAGGCGGCACCGGCGCACGTCCTGCTCCCCGCCATGACGCGAACAATGCACCGCCGGCGGGGGGGATGCCGCCTGCGGGCGAGGCGGTCGGCACGCCGGCTGCCGGAGCGGCGGCGGTCGCCCTCCAGACCCTGCTGACCGCCGAGCGTTACGTAGGCGTGCCGTATACCTGGGGCGGCAGCTCCCCGGCGGAGGGTTTCGACTGCTCCGGATTCGTCCGGTATGTGTACGCGGCTCACGGGATCGACCTGCCCCGTGTCTCCCGGGATCAGGCCGCGGCGGGCGTCTGGCTCCCGCCAGATATCGAGAGCCTGGAGCCCGGGGACCTCATGTTCTACGAGGGCCCCGGCGGCGTCATCAACCACGTGGCCATCTACGCCGGCGGCGGTCAGATCATCCACAGCAGCGCCAGCGGTGCCGGCGTTCGCTACGACGACCTGAACACGCTGCGAGGCCGCTACTACGCCACCCGCATGGTCGCCGCACGTCGGGTCATACTGGACGAGCACGCCTACCGGCTTAGCCGGTAGGCGCGGCATCGTCCATGCCTACCGCTACTCGTCCCACACCTCGATGTCCAGCTCACGCTGGATCTTGCCGTCCCGCAGCTCCATCGAGCGGGCGCCCATGACCCGCGTGCCATCGGGGTACTGGCAGTTGTCGTGGAACGCCACACGGTTCTCGCCGACCACCTCGTCCTCGACCCGATGGGTCATGTCTCGACTGAACACGTCCTCGTAGTACTGCCTGATCTGCTCCTTGCCATGGAACCGGCGACGGGATCCGGGCGGATTGTCCTTGTTCACGATCTCCAGCTCCGCGTCGTCCGCGTACAACTCCAGCATCCGATCCACGTCCCGTCCCTCGACCGCTTGCCGCAGATTGTTGAAATCGATCTGCTGTGCCATAGAATCCTCCGTGGTAAATGGTGAGGTGGGTAAGTGCGCGGGTGTTCCCCGCCCGCCTGTTGTTGTGCAGATCCGGTGCCACTGGAAACAGATGTGGCCGCCGCGGCCGCGGAGGCGGAACGGCCGGTGGGGGAGGGTGACAGAAGACCGGTGGCTCGTGCATCTAGATGTAGACGAGATGACGACGAGATGACCGACACACAGGTGCGGAGACGATCATGACAGCAAGGCACGGTCACAGGCGGTGTGCGCGGGTTCCCATCTGGCGACGGCGCGTCGTCCCGCTCCTGGCGGTTCTGACGCTCCTGGCGCTCCTGGCCGGGTGCGAGGACATACTGGTGGACGGGCCGCTGCAGGAGCAGGGCAACGTGCGTGCTGAGATCGGGGTGGCGGTGGTGGAGTCTGACAGCGGGACCGTGGTGAACGGCCGTCAGGTGATGAGCTACCCGCCCAAGAGCCGGGCGCTGTGGCTCGACCGGTTCGAGCGCTTCGACCTGGGCGGCTTCCCGGAGCTCGACTACGCCCAGGACGCGCGCCACTCCGAGAGCTGGCGGGTCATGCTCACCCACGCCCACCCGCCCGAGCAACGCGGTGACAGCACCATCTTCCGCTACCATGACCACGGCCAGGTCTCACTGGCCGGCGTCCCCATGGAGAAGCTCACTGATCTGCCGGACCTGGGCCCGAGCGCACCGTCGATCCGGTTCGAGAACTTCATCCGCTACCTCCTGTCCACCGCCGTCGACGTGGAGTGGATGGACGGCCGCACCACGCACTTCGTCCGGCTCCCGTTCCACGACGACCTGGTCGCTGGCCGTGACGTGGCACTGGAGAGCACGGGCTCGGACGACGCACTCCCCGTCCAGGCCACGTTCACCGCCGTCGCCCTGGCCCGGCTGACCGCCGTGGAGAACGCTGGCGTCGTGGACCTCAGGTCGGGCGGCGTGCCCGTGGTCTACGTGGACCAGCCGCTGGTCCTGGAGTTCGACGCTGCCCTGGACCCGCAGCACGCGTACATGATCCTCCATCCCATGGGGAGCCATGCCCAGCCCGGCGCCCGTGCCTTCATACAGACCCGGTCGCCGACCAGTCGCGTGGTGATCCCGCCCGAGCTCCTCCGGGCGCTCGTGGCTCAGGCCACCACCCCGATAGCGTACCGGGCCATCATCGTGGAGGTCCGGGTCCAGGAGGACGTGTTGACGGGCCAGCTGGCGCACGACGAGCCCGACCAGAGCGGCTTCGCCCTGCCTTTCGTCCAGCGTGGCGAGACGTCGGTACACCTGTACCTGGGGAAGCGGTAGGGCGTCGGGCCCGGTTCGGGCCAGGAGCGGCGGGCGGGGCGCAGGACGGTGTCCGTCGAGCGACGACGCGGGCCACGTGGGCCCCGGGGTTTGACGGGCACGGCCAACGCCCTGATATTCCGGGACCACCTGACCAACACTAGCCGTAGCCGGAGCCTGGCCAATGCGCGTCATCCCGACCGTCGCCCTGGGACTGTTCTTCTTCCTCGTACCTCTGTCGGCCCAGAGCCCCGAGCCACGGGCCTTCACCCCCGCCGACTGGTACCGCCTGACCACGGTGTCCTCGCCCGCCATGTCGCCGGACGGCGAGCTGGTGGCGTTCACCGTCACCACGGCGGACGAGGCGGAGAACGAGCGGCGCCGCGAGGTCTGGGCGGTGCGCACCGATGGCGGGGATCCGTATCGCCTCACCATGCCTGGCATGGACAGCTGGAGCCCGCGCTGGTCGGCGGACGGGACCTGGCTCTTCTTCACCTCCAGCCGCCCGGGCGGTGATGGCTCGACCTGGGCCCTGCGTATGGACCGGCCCGCGGGTGAAGCGGTCCAGATCCCGGAGGAGCGCCGCGGGTCACGGTCGGCGGACGGCAGCCGTGTGGTCTGGACGGCACCGGCGGAGGGTGAGGACGATGAGGACGACCGGGGCAGGGAGCGGCGGGGCTCCGGGTCCGGGGGAGCCGGCGAAGATGAAGCGGAGGCGCGGCGCTGGGCCCGCATGCCGCCCATGGCCCGGCCGCCCCACGGCGCCATCACGCAGCCGCTGGAGGCGGCACGCTTCGATGGCCGGCACGTGGTGGAGCTGGGCTACAAGCGAGATGGACGGGGATTCGTGCCCAACCCGTCCCGGGCACGGCCCGGCCGCCCGGCCCAGCTCTGGGTCCAGGATCGGGGCGACAGCGTGGGCCGCCAGATCACCGACGCGCCGCACTCCCATCGCGGCGCCGTGGTCTCGCCCGACGGACGCTGGATCGCCTTCGCGGCGGACCCGGAGCTCCGGCCCGACTCGGTGGTGGCCGCTGAGCGTGACTCCCTGGCGCTCCTGCCCTACGACGCGGAGCGGGACGAGGCGCTCCGCAACGACGCCGACATCTTCATCGTGTCCGCTGACGGCGGTGAGCCCCGGCGCCTGACGGATCGGATGGGCAGCGAGGGCAGCCTGGCATGGTCGCCCGACGGCCGCTTCCTCTCCTTCATCTCCAACGATGGCCACCGTGCGGGCCAGCGGCGGCTCCACCTGGTGCCCGTCTCTGGCGGCGAGCCCCGGGCCCTGCTCCAGGACTGGCGCTACGAGCCGGGCAGCTACGAGTGGCTCCCGGACGGCGACATCGCCGTGCAGGCCGCCATCGGCGGACGCGACGCCCTGTTCCGCCTGTCGCCCGAGACCGGGCAGCTCGAGGAGCTGCTGGACGGACGGCGACGCATCTCCGGCTTCAGCTTCGACCCGGAATTCCGGACCGTCGCCTACGTCGCCACCTCCATCACCCAGCCCACGGAGCTCTTCGTGCTGTCCCTGGAAGACGGGACCGAGCGGCGCCTCACCGGGTTCAACGATGAGCTGAGTGCCGAGATCGCCTGGTCGCCCGCCGAGCGCTTCACCTACACCTCCGTCGACGACTTCGAGATCGAGGCGTGGCTCATGGAGCCCTACGGCTACGAGCCGGGCACCGCGTACCCCCTGGTCCTCTACATCCACGGCGGACCCCACTCCCGCTACGGCGAGGGGTGGTTCGACGAGTTCCAGAACCTGGCCGCCGCCGGGATGTGGGTCCTGTTCACCAACCCCAGAGGCTCCAGCGGCTATGGCGCCGACTTCACCTACTCCACCCGGGCGCGCTGGGGGCTCGAGGACTTCGAGGACATCATGAAGGCCGTCGACATCGTGGCGGCCAGGCCCGGCGTGGACTCCACACGGATGGGCGTGACCGGTGGCTCGTACGGCGGGTTCATGACCGCCTGGATCACCACCCGCACCGACCGCTTCGCCGCCGCACAGGCCGACCGCATGATCAGCAGCTGGTGGTCCTGGTACGGCACCTCCGACGCGCAGGGCCTCACCGAGTTCGAGTTCTTCGGCAAGCCGTGGGACAACCCCGGGCTCTACGACGAGCTGTCACCCATCCGCTTCGCACGCAACGTCACCACGCCCACCCTCATCGTCCAGTCAGAGGAAGACCACCGCACTCCCATGGGCGACGCCGAGCAGTGGTTCACCGCCCTCACCAAGCACGGCGTGCCCGTGGAGCTGGTCCGCTACCCCCGCTCCTCCCACGGCCTGTCCCGGACGGGGGAGCCGTGGCTCCTGGTGGATCGGCTGGGACGGCTGCGGCAGTGGTTCGGGTACTGGCTCGATGCGGGCGACGGATCAACCGCGCACCCCCCCGGCGCCCAACAGGAGGACTGATCTGAAGATAGACCTTTGTGGGTTGGGACCCTTCTAGAGCATCGACCCACTCGACGCGCCAGCCAGCGGCGCCTATCCTGGACCGATGCCCGGCACCCCGCGACCCGTCTACTACTATCGCCATGGTCTGGCGGTGCTGCGCCATGTCCGGGAGGCGCCCTCGTGGATGAGCTACGACGAGCGGGTCGGCGCGTACGTTGCTCCGGGCCACCGCTGGTCGGAGCTGCGGGACTGGGCGGGCGAGCGGGGGATCCCCTCGTCCTCAACGCCTCACGACCCGGGCGACGCTGCTGCCGGCGAGGCGTCGGAGGACGTGGCCGCCTCGCCGCTCTACGACCCGCGCACTCCGCGTCCGTACCAGTCGGACTCGGTGGACCGCTGGCTGGCTGACGGCGGCCGGGGCAGCGTGGTCCTGCCCACCGGGGCGGGGAAGACCTTCGTCGCCATCCTGGCCATCCATCGGACGAGCGGGCGTACCGGCGGCCGGGCGTGCGTCGTGGCGCCCACGCGGGCGCTGGTGGGGCAGTGGTTCGCCCAGCTGGCGGACGCCTTCGGCATCGACCGGACCGGCGCCTGGTACGGCGAGGAGAAGGAGCTGCGTCCCATCACCGTCACCACGTACCATTCGGCGTTCGACCTGCTGGAGCGGTGGGGCGACCGGTTCCCGCTCCTGGTCCTGGACGAGGCCCACCACCTGGAGGACGCGGCGGCTGGCGGCGCCAAGGCGTGGCACGACGCGCTCCGTATTGCTCCGGCGGCCCATCGACTTGGTCTCACGGCCACCTACCCGGACGGGCGGGACAGTGAGCTGCGGCGGTTGGTGGGCGGAGTGGTCTACCGGCGCACGGTGGCGGAGATGGCCGACGCCGAGCTGGCCGATTTCGCCCTGGAGCGGCGGTTCGTGGAGCTGACGGCCGCCGAGCGGGAGCGCTACGACGCCGCCGACGCCGCCTACGAATCCTACATGGCCGGCGTCCGCCAGCGGTACACCGATCCGGGCGACGCGTGGCTCGTCTTCATGGCGGCCACCCGACGGTCCACGGCGGCGAGGCGGGCGTTCCGGGCGTTCCTGGAGCGAGAGCGGATCGTGGTGCTGGCGGAGAACAAGCTGCGCGAGACCCTGCGACTGCTGGCGTTGCACCCTGCCGAGCGGGCCATCCTGTTCACCGGGTCCACCGCCGCCGCCGAGTCACTCTCCCGGCGGCTGGCCGTCCCCATCATCACGGCGTCCACGCCCGCCCGGGAGCGGAAGGAGCTGCTGGACGCCATGGCCGACGGCCGTATCCGGGCCGTGGCCAGCGTCCGGGTGCTGGACGAGGGGTGGGACGTCCCCGCCGCCAAGCTGGGTGTGGTCCTGGGCGACAGCACCCGTGGCGGCCGCCGCCAGCACGCCCAGCGGCTCGGCCGGCTGCTCCGTCGCCAGGGCGACCACATCGCCTCCCTCTACGAGGTGGTGGCCGCCGACACCTACGAGTTCTTTGCCTCCCAGAAGCGGCGGGCCGGCATGGCCCGTGGCGCCGAGCCCCAGCTCGGGCTCGGAGTCTAGGAACCGGCCATGACAGGGACGGCCGACGGATGCTGAAGCGGACCCACGTGGCGCCCTTCCTCCGGGACGACGACGGCCTGGTCCGCGTCGAGCCGCTGGAGGACGACGGCTCCGGCCGCGTGGTCCGCCTGCTGGACCGCTTCTGCCGGCTGCTCCGCCGTCTCGAGGGCGCGGACCGGCGGGCGGTGGTGGAAGCGCTCCGTCGCCAGGAGCGGCGGGTCCGGGATCGGCGCCGGCTCGACGGTATCGCCCGGACGCTTCTGGACGCCTGCCGCTTCGAGCCCCACCCGCTGGCCGCGCGGGCGCCCGCCGTCCGGGAGGCCGTCTTCGCCGCACGCGGCCGCCTCTGGCCGCCCACCCCCGGCGACGGCGACGCGCCGTACCGTGAGGCCGCGACCTCGCTGGGCCTCACGGTGGACGAGGCCCGTGACGCCCTCTACGCCGACCGGCCAGAGCGACGTCGCCTGGTCAAGGCACCCGCCTGGGATGGCCAACGCCTCCTGGACCGCTACAACCTCGAGCTGGCCCGCGCCGTCCTCCTGGACGCCGAGCGGGTCACCGTCACCGCCCGGGGTGGCTGGCGCGAGCTGTTCGCCGCCGTGAAGCTGGCCCGGCTCATGTACCGGATCGAGCGCACGGGCCGCCGCCGCTACCGCGTCGAGCTGACCGGGCCCGCCTCCCCATTCGTCGCCCGGCCCCGTCGCTACGGCGTCCGCTTCGCCCGCGTCTTCCCCGCCGTCACCCGCGCCCCCGGCTGGCGCATCGACGCCCAGATCCGCGGCGACCGCCCCGGCCGGTTCGTCCTCGAGCCCGGCGGCCCCATCCCCTCGCCACGCCGCCGTCGCGCCAGCTACGACTCTCGCTGGGAGCGGGACCTGGCCGCCGAGTTCGCCGACCGGCTCGGCCAGGAGCGCCGCGGCTGGAGCCTGGCCAGGGAGACCACGCCCGTGGCCGCAGGCGAGCACGTCTTCCTCCCGGACTTCACCCTGCGCCACCAGGATGGCCGGGAGGCCCTGGTCGAGATCGTGGGGTTTTGGACGCCCGACTACCTACGGGCCAAGGTGGAGAAGGTCCGCGCCGCCGGGCTCCACAACCTCATCCTCGTCGTCTACCGGGGACTGGCCGCCGGGGAACAGGCCGCGGCCCTGGAGGAGCTGGGCGCCCCGGTACTGTGGTTCGCCGACAAGCCCAGGATCAGCCCCGTGCTCGAGGCCGCGGAGTCGGTGGCCACCACGCCGGATCGTTGAGGAAGGTGCTCAGCCGTCGTCGCCGCTTCCATCGCCGCTCTGCACCGTGGCCGTGGCTGGCGCGGCCACGTCGCTGTTGGCGGCGCTCACCCCGGCAGCCTCGACCTGGATCACCGGCCGGTCGTCCAGCGTCACACCGCCGGCCCTGATCTGCACCGTGACCGTGCCGGCCGTCGTGCTGCTCACGGTGAACGTGTAGACGCCCGTCGTCCCGGCTTCGGTCACGTCGT
Organism: Gemmatimonadota bacterium; assembly: GCA_007126035.1. Taxonomy (GTDB): domain Bacteria; phylum Gemmatimonadota; class Gemmatimonadetes; order Longimicrobiales; family RSA9; genus SLCC01. The sequence continues at coordinate 10,284 of SLCC01000112.1, read as the reverse complement.
CGCCATACGTGGCCGTCCCGGTGGTGAACGTGATCTCGAAGGTATCGGCCTGTCCGGTCACCGGGTTGTTCTGTGGGTCAAGGAGCGCGACCGTGACCGTCGAGCTCTCGCCTGCTTCGATGGCATCGGGATCGGCCGTGGCGCTGCTGAGGCTGGCGCTGATGTCGCCGGCCACGAACTGTATCGTGGGCCGATCTTCCAGCTGCGTCCCGTCGACTGTCACTGTCACCGTGACCGTCTCCGCCGTCTCGTTCGTGATGGTGGCGGTGTAGGTGCCGGGCGTCGCCGTCCCACCCACGTCGCTCGCAACCGCATCGCCGGACACCTGAAGGTCGACCGAGCCGCTCGAGACAGTCACCGGGTTCCCGTTCACGTCGCGGAGCTCGATGGTCACCGTAGAGGCCGCCGTGCCATCGGCGGTCACGTCCGTATCCGGATCCGCGCTCACGCTGCTCGCGGTGGCGCTGACACTGCCGGCGACGAAGGTGATGGTGGGCGTCTGCGCCAGCTCCACGCCGGTGACCGTGACGGTTACGGTGACCTCCTCGGCGATGGTATTGGTCACGGGGAAGGTATAGACCCCGTCGCCCTCATGGGTCACCTCTCCATGCTGGGCGCTGGTGCCGCCCAGGTCGATGGAGAAGCTGCCCTGAGATAGGCCTGTCACCCGGTTGTCGTACTGGTCCGCCAGGGTGACGGTCACCGTCGCCGCGTCCTCGCCATTGGCCAGGGGCGACATGTTGAGGACGGCCAGGGTACTCGCGACCCCGGATGCTGGACCGGGCATGAACTCCACCGTCGGCTGCTCGGCCAGGGCCACGCCGTTGATAGCCACCAGGATGGCAGCTGTCTGCGCCAAAGTGCTTCTGATGCTGAACATATAGGTACCCTTCGTTGGTGTCTCCACCACTTGGCTCACGATTACGCTACTGCCGACCTCTATCTCGAAACCATCGGCACGGTCGCCGATGGGGTCTCCGTTGCTATCCCGGACCACGACCGTGATCGTGGCCGAATCAATGCTGTCCGCCACCACGGCGTCGGGCGCCACGGACACGCTGCTGGTGGTTGCCGAGATGTCGCCCGGCAGGACCGTGAAGGCCTCGTCCAGTGAGGCCGTGCCGCCGCCGGGCTCATCGTTGATGATCCGGACGGCACGGGGCCCGAGCGGCGCGTCCGGCCGGATCGTGATGTTGGCGGTGATCGCGGTGGCGCTGGCCACGGTGGTGCTGTTTACCGTGATGCCGGCGCCGAAGTCCACGCTGGTGTAGCCGGTGCCGAAGCTCGTGCCCTCGAGCTGGACGTCCAGCGTTTGCTCCCGCTTGGCACTGTCGGGCGCTACGCTGGTCAGCCCGGGTGCGGGGTTCGTCCCCAGCACCGTGAAGGCGTCGGGTCGGGTAGCGATGCCTCCGCCCGGCGGCGGGTTGGACACGGCCACGTCCCTGGCGCCCGCGGCCGCGTCGGGCTCCACCGTGATGTTCGCCACCAGTGTGGTGGGGCTGCTCACCGTCAGAGCGTTGATGGCGATCCCGTGTCCGAAGTCCACGCTGGTGATGTCGGTGATGAAGCCGCTGCCTTCCAGGGTGACGTCCAGCGTTTCCTCCCGATGGGCGCTGGTCGGCTCCACCCACTGCAGGGTGGGGAACGGGTTCTCGCCCTCCACGGTGAAGCCGTCCCGAAGAATGGCCGTCCCGCCGCCGGGCGCCGGGTTGGTCACGACCACGTCCCGCGGGCCGGGCGCGGCGTCACGCCCTATGGCGATGTTGGCGCGGAGCCGGGTCGGGCTCAGGATGGAGACGGAGTGGACGGTGATCTGCGGGCCCAGGTCCAGTGTGGTGAGGCCCTCCAGGAACCCGTCGCCGGTCGCCTCCACGTCCAGGGTTGCCTCTCGCTGGCCCTCATCGGGAGATATCCCGGTGAGGGCCGGCAAGGGGTTGGCCCGGACCACGTCGAGGGTGGTGAGGACGGCGACGGGGCTGTTGATTGCGTTGCTGGCGCTCACCCGCGCGGTGGCTGCGTACTCGCCGGGCTCGAGGTCAACGGCCCGGGCCGTGAGCACGAGCACCGAATCACCCTCGATGGCGGCCTCGAGCCAGCCCGCGTCGTCGCCGGGGTACTCAACGGCGGCGGCCAGTCCCGCAAAGGCGCCATCGCCTGCGTTGAGGATTTGTACCCGCCCGCTGGCGGTGGCCGGGCCTTCGCCCAGGATGGCGGTGAGGTGGACCGAGTCAGGGTCCAGCTCCAGCTCCGGGTGCCGGAGTACCGTGACCTGGGCGCTGCCGCGGAGACCCTCGCTCGAGGCGGTGATGGTGGCGACGCCGGGTGACAGGCCGTGCACGAGCCCGCTGGCATCCACGTCCGCCACGGACGTGGCGTCGCTCGACCACAGGATCAGGCGTCCGAACAGGCGGTTGCCCGCCCCGTCCAGGACCTGCGCCTCCAGGCGGACCGTCTCATCGACGAATATGGCGCCTGAAACCGGCTCGACCTGGACCCGGTCGGCCAGGACCACCGAGACCACGGTGTCACCGCACGCCCAGCCCACCGTCAGCAGCACGGCGACCAGGAGGAGGCGGGGGGCTCTCAGGCGCATCTCCAGGACCTCACAGCTCCAGCCGGAGCAAGGCGATGTCCAGGTTGGCACCGCGCTGGACCATGGCGGGTGGACGGAGACGGACGACCGTGTCCCGGCCGCTCAGACGGATCTCCGGCTCCCGGGCATTGTGTCTGCGCGCTCCACGGGCGGCGTCGATGGCGCCCAGGAGCGACGCCGCTGCCGCCACCGCTACGCCGGGGCCCAGGAGCGGCCGCTCCACGTGCTGCGAGAGGATCTGGTCCGGTGGACAGGTCCCGTTCTGTGGGATGCCGAGGCACTGCACATGGGTCACCTCGTGGGCCACGCCCGCCACCAGGGCCCCGCCCGCCACGGCCACCAGGAGCGTGCCCACCAGGGGGCGCTCCGTGTAGAAGTGGCCGGCGCCGGGGAGCAGCCCCACGGCGAAGGCGGTGCCGGGGCTGTAGTGGACGGCGCCAACCTCCTGGAGCTCCCTGATCCAGCGGGTGACCAGCTCCCGCTCGGGTGCCTCGGGCTCGAGCTCGAGGAACCGCTCGAAGTCGGCCAGAGCGGGGTCGCGCTGGTTCAAAGCCGCGCGTATGATCGCGCGGTTGTAGTAGGGCGAGGCCCACCCGGGCGCCGCGGCCACGACCCGGGACAGGTCCAGCTCCGCCGCGCTGTGGGCCCCCGCCGCGTACGCCTCCAGCGCCGCCTCGAACCGCGCCACCGCCTGGTCCGGGATACCGGGCCTGGTGGGCGGCGCGATGCGACGCACGTGCTCCCGGGCCTCCCGCGCGTCTGGCGAGTCGCCGGCCAGGCCCGCGAACCGGCAGTACTCGCTCACCGCCCGCTCCACCTCGCCCAGCTCCTCCAGCGTCCGGGCCAGGAGGAAGGCAACGTTCTCCGCCGACGGGTCCAGCTCGGCAGCACGAGCCAGGAGCTGCCGGGCCTGGTCGTGATCACCGAGGATGGCGGCATGGGTCGCGGCCGTGGTGAGCCGGGCCGCCTCCCGCGCGTCCGCGTCGCCGACGGCGGGCACCGAATGCTCCAGGTACTCGGCAGGGCAGTCCCTCGGCTCCGGTGGCGGGACCTGGCGGCGCAGCTCGATGCCCTGACCGCTGCCGACCGCGGGCCACAGCAACAGGACCAGCATGAGGCCACCTGCAAGAAGTGTCGTCAGCGACGGTCCGCCGGGGACCGGGGTGCGGGTCATGGAGCACTCCACGGGAGCCCGGGGTCAGGTCCCGCCCGGCGCGACCCGGACCGGTAGCGCCTGGCGTGTGCGGGAGCCGTCACCCAGTTGGCCCTCCACGTTGTAGCCCCAGCAATAGTCCTCCCCGGTCACCGCACGGCCACAGGTGTGGGAGCCCCTGGCGGTGAGCGAGGAGAAGCGAATGCCGCCAGCCACCCGCACCGCGGCCGGGGCATCCTCCGTGGTGCCGGTGCCCAGCTGACCGGAGCTGTTGCGCCCCCAGCAGTACGCCACGCCGTCGCGGGTCAGGGCGCAGGCGTGGAGTGCCCCGGCCACACTGCTGACGAACTGCTCCGGCGCTTCCACCAGTGCCGGGGTCGGCGCCCCCGCGGTTGACCCGGGTGACCCGGCGCCCAGCGGCTCGCCCCAGCAGTACGCCTGGCCGTCGGTCGTTATCCCGCAGGTGTGCGTCGCTCCGGCGCTGATGCCTCTGAACCGCAGCTCCCCCGCCACCGGGGTGGGAGCTGCCCGGTCCACGGTGGCGCCGTCGCCGATCTGGCCGTCGGCGTTGACGCCCCAACAGTAGGCGGCCCCGTCGCCTGTCAGCGCGCAGGTGTGGTTCCAGCCGGCTGTGAGGGCGGTGAAGCGGGCGCCACCGGCCACGGGGGTGGGCGTGGGCCGCGACTGCCCCGTCCCGTCGCCCAGCTGGCCGTAGCGGCCGGCGCCCCAGCAGAAGGCGGCTCCCCGGTCGGTGAGCGCGCAGGTATGGGCGAGGCCGGCGACGATGGCCATGTACGACTCCACGCCCCGGACCGGTGCCGGCGCCGGTCGAGGCGTCCGATCGCCCGTACCGAGCTGGCCCTCGTTGTTCATCCCCCAGCAGAGCGCCGCTCCGTCCCGGTCCAGCGCGCAGGTGTGGGACACGCCCGTCGCCAGGCGAGCGAGGTGGGCAGACCCCTGGACGGTCGTGGCGCCGGCCGGCCGGCCAGTGGCCCCGGCACCTAGTTGGCCGTTGTCGTTGCCGCCCCAGCAGTGGGCCCCGCCGGATGCCAGCAACCGACACGTGTGGGTTCCACCGGCGGCGATCCGCGGCGCCGGGTCCAGCCGGTAGCGAGCGGTGGCCGCCACCGTCACCCCTGGACCGCCGTCTGGCACTTCGGCGACCAGGGTCTGGGGCCCGACCTCGTCGCCCAGGGTCCAGGTGGCTCGCGCCATACCGTTCTGCGCCCGAACCGTTTCAGGACGTACGCTGCCCCCGCCGGCCGTGACGCGGAAGACGACGGTGACGCCGTCCAGCGGCGTGCCGCGCTCGTCCTCGACGCGCACCGCGACCCGGCCCGGCAGTGTGGCGCCGCGCACCGCCGCCTGGTCGTCGCCCGCCGTGACCGCGATCCGGGCGGGGACCCCGGCGAAGGCCAGGGCGAGGAAGGAAGCCCGCCGGTCCGGGGCAGACCGGACCCGGGCCACCACCTCGTTCACCCCCGGCTCGCCCAGCGTCCATGCTGCCACTGCCAGGCCCGAGGAGTCGGTGACCGCCAGGTCGGGGGCCACGCTTCCGGCACCCGCCGTCACCTGGAACTCCACCTCCGCGGCGGCTACCGGTCGGCCCCCGTCGTCTGCCACCCGGACCTGTAGCTGTCGGGGGAGCGGGAGCCCCGCCGCACCCTGCTGACCATCGCCTTCTACGATGGCGACCAGGTCCGGCGGGCCAGGCGGCGTCGCTGGCAACGAGGCCGGCGACGGCGCGACGGGCGCGTCCAGGTGGATCGCCTCGCCGGGCAGCACCCGCTCCAGCAGGCCGGGCCCGCCGAGAGCTGACACCAGGCCGATGGCAACGAGCACCACCGCCAGGGCCAGGGCCTGCCGCCACCTGGTCGGGCTGCCGGAACGGACCTGCTGGGGGGGGGGCGGCCTTACAGAAGCCTCGATCTCATGGAGTACGTCGGCGGGGATGGCGCCAGGGGACGCCTCCGTCGGCTCCGACGCGCCGGGCGCCGGGGCGGCGGCAGGCACCGGATCAACGGCGCCCGAACGCGCCCCGGAGCCGACCTCCGCCGGGGCGGCCTCTGCGGCAGGGTCGCCACCGGCTTCGACCTGGTCCCGCTGGTAGCGGATCGTGGGCGAATCCTCCCGCACCGGCGGCCTGGCGACGGTGGGCTGCGCCGGGGCACGGGGGCGCGGCGGCAGCTTGGCCGGTAGCCGTAGCTGAGCCAGGAACTGGGCCGCGTCGCTCCACCGTTGGGTCCGGTCCTTTCGCAGCAGGCCCTCGACGGCCCGGTCCAGGTTCTCCGGCAGGTCGGGGCGCAGCTCGCTCAGCGGCGGCAGATCCTCGTTCTTCTGCTTGTAGATGATTCCGTAGAGAGTCTTGCCCTCCCACGGCTGCCGACCGGTCAGCATCTCATAGGCCACCAGGCCCAGGCTGTAGAGATCGCTGCGACCGTCCAGCCGACTGCCATCGATCTGCTCCGGTGACATGTACGCGGGTGTGCCCAGCGCCGAGCCTGCCAACGTCAGTGTCGACTCGCCGTCTCCCGTACGGGCGATGCCGAAGTCGGCGAGCAGCGCCTGACCGTGCTCGCCGTCCAGGTAGATGTTCTCCGGCTTGATGTCCCTGTGGACGATCCCGTGACGACGGTGCGCGTAGTCCAAAGCCGACCCGATCTCCCGCAGCACCGACTTCACCATGGCCACAGGGAACGGACCGTCCTGCCGGATCGCCTGCTTCAGGGTCCGGCCGGGTACGTACTGCATGATCAACGCGATACCACCGCTCGACAGCGTCCGGGTGCCGAACAGCGTCACGATCTGGGGGTGGCGCAACAGGGCGACCATACGCGCCTCCCGGACCAGCCGCGCAGCCGCCTCCTCGTCATCCAGATGACTGGCCCGCACCACCTTGATGGCCACCTCGCGATCCAGGGCCCGCTCCACCGCACGATAGACCACGGCGGTGCCGCCACGACCCAGCTCGTCCAGCACCTGGAACTCGTCCCGGAGCTCGTGGAGCTGGGGGACATCCAGGCCCGCGGGCTCGCCGCCCCGCTCACGGAACAGACGATCGCCGGACATCAGACCAGCCCGGTCGACAGCAGGATCACCACGGCCGCCAGTACGAGCCCGATGAGCAACGCGACCCGGCCCAGTCGGCGCAGTCGGGCGGCTCGGCTGGGCGGCCGCGCCGGGGCCAGGAGAATGAACGGCTGCCGGCGCCCGCCACCTCGGGCCGGTGCCGCAGCCCGTCGGGCCGGTGCCGCAGCCGGCGGCGAAGTGGCCGCGACTCGGGAGCCGCGGGCGGAGAAGCGCACCACCGCCACGCTGATGTTGTCCGTGCTCCCGTTCCGGAACGCCTCGTCCGTCAGTCGGCTGGCCATCTCCTGCGGGTCACCGCCCTCGCCCAGGCACGTTGCCAGAAACTCGTCGGACACGCTGCCGTGGCACCCGTCGCTGCACAGCATCACCACGTGGGCCTCGGTGGCGTCGAACGGCCCGAACACGTCCACGTCAATCTCGGGGTCCATGCCCACGGCCCGGGTCAGCGCGTTACGCCAGCGGGATCGCCGCGCCTCCTCCGCCGTCATGCTGCCTTCCGCCAACGCTTCCGCCACGAACGTGTGGTCCACCGTGACCTGTTGGACGCGGGAGGGGGTCATCCGGTAGACCCGGCTGTCCCCCACATTCGCCAGCTCGTAGTGGGCACCCGAGCGGAGCAGGGCGACCAGGGTGGTCCCCATCCCCTCCCATTCCGGGTTCCGCCTGGCCGCGCCATGCACGGTCTCGTTCGCCTTCATGAAGGCTTCTCGCAACGTCCCGCCGTCGACCAGCGCCTCCCGCATGCTCCTCAGGGCCAGCTGACTCGCAACCGCGCCCGCCTGGTGACCACCCATGCCGTCGGCCACCGCGATCAGCTCCCGGCCATCAGGCAGCCGCTCCACCAGCACCGCGTCCTCGTTGGTGGGACGCCTGCCCGTCTCCGTGCGCCAGCCCGCGGCCACCGCAGAGACCACCATGGTCAGCGGCTCCTGAACGTGAAGGCCAGCTCTCCCAGCTCCACACAATCCCCCTCATCCAGCTGGAGCGCCGCGTCCACGGGCAGCGACGAACCGTTCACGACCAGCGGGTTCGTCGCCGACAGGTTACCGATACTCCAACGCCCGTCCACATACTCCATCCAGGCGTGCAGCCGGCTGACCGTCCCGGCCTGGAGCTGGATGTGCGCACGCGGTGACCCCGCCGCCCGTCCCAGGGTGAAACGGTTGGCGCCCCGTCCCCGGACGAACCGGATCTCCTGGCTACCCTCGCCGCCCGCTGGCACGAGTCGACCGGGAAGCAGTTGGAGCGTGCCGTCAAGCGACGGAACGTCCTCCGACGCCGACGCAGGAGCCAGGTTGCCTGTCTCCGGCAGAGGAAAACTGGCAACCGACCCGGGATCCGCGACCGCCGTGACCATCCGCAGACGAGGGACTGACACCACAGCGGGTCCGGATACATCAGCTCCGTACCCCACAGGCTCCTCCTCCCCGCCGTCCCTCACGCCAGGGTCAGGTGCCGGACCCTCCTCCAGCTGCCCGTACTCCTGACCGTAATCCTGCCGGTGGGCAGGCGCCGCGCCGTCGCCCGAACCCGGTTGGAAGAGAAGCAGAGGGCCCGCATCCTCAGCGCAGCGCGGCGCCGGCCCCGACCGCCACCAGCCGATGAGCACGAAGACGACCAGCACGGTGGCGGCTAGCACCACAGCCAGAAGCAAAGCGTCCATGCCAAGCACATTGGTAGGGAGAGGCAACACGCCTGCACTAACGAACAAGATACATACCAAGCACCGCTTACCTGCAAGATTCCCGGGCACACTCCTGACAGTAGGGCGCAGGCGCAACAAAGTATAGGGGGGATGCAATACCAGACTGGGCCCTGCGCCCCTTTCTCGGCGGCGCCGGCCACTGCGCCCGCTGTGCGACAATGCCGGAAGGGGTTCTTGACCCGCCGCCGCGCTTGCTGCCGTCCTCCATCCGGAAGCTCATCCCGCCGCCGGGCACGCTCATGATCCTTTCCTGTTAAGAACCGGATTTCCGCCTGGCCATTGCACCTTGCGGCCAGCCGGTCCACCTTCCTGGCTGGCGCCTGACGGGCTGATTCTTGCCGCGAGCCGTCCCAGCGCCATCGGCAGCGTCGGCGGAGCATGAAGGAGGCCCAGTTGCGAGAGGATCCAGTGGAGAAGAAAGCGAGCATGAGCCAGCGCGTCTACGACCGGATGGCCGATAGCTACGACCCGCTGATGACCATGTACCGGTACGCCCCCGCCGTCCGGGAGATAGTGGGTAACGCCCTCGATCGCGTACCCCACCAGGGCAAGGTGCTGGACATGGGCTGTGGAACCGGCTTCGCGCTGGAGGCAGTCGCTGCACGACGGCCCGACGTCGAGCTCACGGGGCTGGATCTCACACCGGGCATGCTGGATATCTGCCGGAACAAGATCCCGACGGCCAAGCTGATCCTCGGCGACTTCAACAAAGTGGACGGGTACCGCGCCTTCTCCAACGGCGAACCCGCCGGACTGGATGAAGACTACGACCTCATCATCAGCACAGGCGCCGTCTCCGAGTACGCCGACCTCGAAGCCACCCTGCCCCTGCTCCGGGATCACCTCAGGCCGGGAGGAACGTTCCTCAACATCGGCATCGGCCGAAATCCGGTCAACCTGATCTCCGGCATGTTGTGGAGATTCCGGCCTCGCGGGAGTCGGGACTTCATGACCGCCTGCGAACGGGCCGGGTTCCAAAAGGTCACCAGACAAACGATTCGCTGGCGGTGGTTCCCGACCAACGTGCTCAAGTACGCCGTGTCAGCTCGTAAGCCCGACGCCTGAACCGGGGCACACCCGACCGCACATGACCAGTGGTGCGGGGTACCTCGACGCATGAGCGAATCCTCCGGCTTGTCACCACAGGCTCCAACCCAGACCCGGCGCTACCACCGCCTCGATCCCTTCCTCCGGGACCTGGCCTACGTGCTCCGGAACCTGCACCACCTCCGCCGCGCTCGGATCGGAGCCGCCTTCCGGGAGCGCCTGATGCTGGCCGTTACCGCCATCAACCGCTGTCGCTACTGTGCCTACGGACACGCCCGGCTCGCTGTCAGAGCAGGCGTGCCGGAAGAGGAGGTGCAGCGACTGCTGCAGGGATACATACACGACGCCCAACCCTACGAGCTGCCGGCACTCCTCTACGCCAGCCACTGGGCAGAGACCGACGCAGAGCCGGACCCCGATGCCGTCCGCTTGCTCCACATCAACTACGAACCCCAAACCCGCGCCGCAATCCAGACCACGATCCGCACCATCCGATTAGGCAACCTCACTGGCAACACCTGGGACCACTTCCTGTGCCGCGTGACCCGCGGACGCCTCGGGTGCTGAGCCACCGCCACTCCGGCCCATGCTACCGCCCCTGCACCGGGCCCGCACCGGGCCTGCCCCGGGCTTGCCCCGGGCCTGCTTCAGCCCCTTGTGATTCTTGACATGCGGGTAGTGTGTACTACATACTAC
>SLCC01000058.1 GCA_007126035.1 Gemmatimonadota bacterium | reverse complement strand
TTGGGGTTGGGCACGGGTAGGAAGTGGAGAGCGGGGGCCTGATGCGTGTGGGGAGGTGGAACTGTCTCACCCGCGTCCGCGCCGCCGCTTTGCGGTGCGTGCGGGCTCACTGCGTTCGCAAAGTGGGCGAGATGCGTCGCGAGTTTCCTTGACTCTTCCGGCACAGTGGCCGTAGCGTGGCCTGTACGGGACGCGTTCGTCGCGACCAGCGACATCACTGTGAACCCCCTTCTGGTCGCCACCGATCCCTGGCCGGGAATACCGGCTGCTCCCGCGGACGCGCGTCCCCATCGATCCGCCTTCCGTATGGAGGTAGGGATGATTGGCCTGTTGGGGGTTCATCCGCCGGCCGGCGATGGTGCCGGGACCAGACTCCTGGAATCACAGCAGGCGCCGCCGGCCCCAGCGGGACTGTGGCGACTGTGGTCGGGTCGGGGGCGGGGGCGAGGATCCGGTATGACGTCGACTCAGAAGGGGGGTACTATGGATGGCGTCGGGCGCGCTGGCGTAGTCGCCCTCTGCTTCACCCTTGCCCTGGCCGCGTGCGACGCCGCGGGTGGGCCGAGCAGGACGACTCCGCTCGGGGACCGCGCCGGCGTACGCGGTGCGGGGGCATCGTGCGTGGTGGTCGTCGCCGATTCGGGGCACCTCGCGATCTTGGCTCGCGGCGCCCCGGAGGATCTTCCGGGGCCGGCGAACGTCGGGCTTGCTGGGTGGATGCCCGGTAACGTCATGGCGGCCACCGTCCATCAGGACCTGATCGTCGTACTCGACGCGAGGGGGCCGGAGGTCGTGTCTCTTTCTCTGCCCGATTTGACGCGCCGATCGGGGTGGGGGAGCGCCGGGAGCGGGCCCGGAGAGATGCGGGCGCCCGTCGCCATGGCCCTGGACGGAGGGGGCATCTGGATCGCCGATGCCGAACTGAATCGGGTTACCAGGTTCGACCAGGAAGGTCGGCACCTATCCTCGTTCAGCCCCGACGGACCACCCGTATTGCCATACACCGAGCTGGCCGTGGATGGCGCCGGGAACGTGCACCTCGCCAATCCCGCCTTCGGGCCGGGGGTCCGACCTCGCGGCGCGCTGCGGGTCGAAGTTCGATCCTTCACCCCGGACGGGCGGAAACTGGCGAACGCGTTCGAGCTGGATGACCCCGGGCTGCTGGCCGAGCGGCTTGTCCTGCCCGGGCCCAACCCGGTTCTTCTCAAGGCCGCCCGCGATCGCATGGTCGTCTTCTACCCCGCCTCCGGGATCGCCGACATCATCCGCGATGGAAAGATCGATGCGACCGTTCGGCGGTGCATGGGTGAGCGACTGCGTGCCAGCTATGAGCGGCAGCGAGCGGCTGCCACACCGCAGCGCGAGCTTACGACGCGTTGATTGCGGCTACGGCGCTGGCCCATCGCTCTCCTCGCTTCGCTCGGATCGACTCCCTTTGGGGTTGGGCCCGGGTGGGAGGTGAAGGGCGGGGAACTGAGGCGTGTAGGGAGTTGGATTGTCTCACCCGCGTCCGCGGCGCCGCTTTGCGGTGCAGGCGGGCTCACTGCGTTCGCAAGGGTGTGGCGAGCGAGATGCAGGGCGATTTTCCTTGACTGGTCCCGCGCCGGCGCCGTACTGTGGCCTGTACGGGGTCGCGTTCGTCGCGACCAGCGACATCCCACCCGATGAACCCCCTTCTGGTCGCCATCGATCCCTGGCCGGGAATACCGGCTGCTCCCGTGGACGTGCGTTCCCATCGATCCGCCTTCTGTATGGAGGTAGAGATGATTGGCCTGTTGGGGGTTCATCCGCCGGCCGGCGATGGTGCCGGGACCAGACTCCTAGAATCACTGCCGGCGCCGCCGGCCCCGGCGCTCGCCGCGGCGGCCATCCGGTGCGATCGCGAGATTGCGCTTGACGCCGTACTCGAATGGTACGGCGAGATACGAGCGAAGCGGCCGGCGTTCGCGATCACACTCGTGGTGGACCATCGCTTCTACGCGACGCTGATTGCTTGCCCGCACCCGGTCGTGGCCGTCGTTCCGCCTTGTGACCTCGAGGCCGAGGGGCTGCCCCGGGACGCGCTGGACTGGCTCCGGACGGCGTCGGTGGAGGGGCGGGTGCTGGACCGGCTTGTCCTCCAGTTTGGCGATGCGTTGCTGGAACACCTGCCGGTGGTCCGGTGCCTGGTGGCCCATGCCGTCCGGGGCGGGACGATCTCGGCGGCCTCCGGTGACCTGAACATCTCGGTGGACACTGTGGGGCGGAGGCTGGCCGAGTTCGGCGTGCGGCCCCGGGACTTCATGCGCGCCGCCCGCGTTCTGGCCTACGACGAGCGGCGAAAGCAGGGTGCCAGTGCCCCGACCGCGCTCGTGGCGTGCGGCCCGACCGACCCGGAGCAACTGCGCCGGGCCCGACGGCGGAACGATTGCGGCAAATAGGGGGGGCAGATGCGGCGTAGAGGGGGTCCCCCGAGGAGAACGCCTGGGCATATCTTGAGGGTCGATGGTTGACCGGTGCGCGTTCCGTATGTCCCGGCCGTAGGGACAAACCTTTCCCAAACGATGGAGAGGGGTCATGAGACGAGGGCGCGCGCGACAACTACCGCAGCCGATACGGGAACGGCGAGGCCGGCGGCCGGTGTTGGACAATGAGGAGGCATCTGACGCCTTCGAGGGTGGCGCGGCACGTAGAGTGGTGCAATGTCGAGAATCCCGGCCTCGAGAAGGAAGACCTGGAATGTGTCCGACCTCACGTTCAACCGCTTGGCCGCTGTCGGCCCTCGGCATGCTCTTGATCGCCGTTCCGACCCTCGCCTGCGCGGATGCCGACGGCCGGTGGGGCGCGGAAACTCTGGTCCGCGAATCGATAACGGTCGTCGAGAATCCGGCCGTGTCCCGGGGCTCCCCGCGCTTCTCCGTGCCCACCGCGCCTCTGCTTGAGGTCGGAATGAGCGATGGGCCGGCGGCCTACCTGTTCCATGGCGTCCGGGGGGCGGCCCGTCTCGAGGACGGCTCGGTCGTGGTGGTGGACGGAGGATCGCAGGAGCTCCGCGCCTTCGCGTCGGATGGGCGGCACCTCTGGACGGCGGGCGGCCGCGGAGCCGGCCCGGGAGAGTTCCGGGAGGCGGTGGCCGTTCACCGGCTGCCCGGGGACACGCTCGTCGTTCACGACGTCACCGCCCGGCGCCTGACGTACTTCAGCCCCCGCGGCGAGCGGCTCCGAGACGTCCCGGTCAACGTCGACCCAAGCCGCGGCGGGATCGCGGGTTTCTTCCACGACGGTTCGTTCCTGCTGGTGGAGCTTGAGGAGGGGCGGCCCGCGGTCGAGGGCGACGTGGCGCGCGGCGTCGCCCGCTACAGCCGCCACCGCCCCGACTCGTACGGCCCTCGGCTCCCGCTGTTCGAGCAGCCGTGGGCCGAGTTCATCGGAGTGAACATGGGCACGCGCGTCGTGAGCACGGTCCGACCGTACGGGCGGACCGGAGCGGCGCGCGTCCTGGGAGGGGACATCTATTCGGGCCAGACCGACGTGTACGGGTTCGAGGTAAGGGACTCGACGGGTTCGGTCCGTGTGAGCGCGCGTCTGCCCCATCAGCCTCGCCCCATCTCCGGCGGGGACATCGAGGAGCTCCTGCGCACGCGGCACGAACTGGGCGTGCCACCCGCCAACCTCCGACGCTACGAGCGGGTCCGCTACCCGGCGGAGTACCCGGCGTGGGACCGGATGCAGGTACGATCCACCGGCGAGGTGTGGCTCAGGTCTGTCGCCACGCCCGGGGACGCCGTGTGGCCCGCGGAGTGGCTGGTCTTCAATCGGACCGGGCACTTCATCGCCATCGTGCAGACGCCGGCCCGCCTTGCCGTGCGGGAGGTGGGGCACGACTACCTGCTCGGCGTGGCCAAGGATGAGCTCGGAATCGAGACGGTGCAGGTATTTGAACTGGAATCGCTGACGTTCCAACTTGGAGCTGCCGATGCGCGCGCGAACTGATCGAGATGCCCGGTCGCGGCAGCCTGGGCCATCGGGCAGGGGAGGGCGCCTCTTCGTGGCAGGGCTCGCGGCGCTTGCCCTTGCCCAGGTCGCGCTGATCGCTTATCCGGAGGAGCGTCATGTCGATTCTCCGGAGCGATGGGCGCCCCGGTTTATCGAGGTGGGCGATACCCTTTCGTTCCGGGCCGTGGCGCTCGGCGAAGCGAACAGCCACCTGTCGGCGAACGAGGCAGGCGAACAGGTCGGCCTGGTGGTCCTGGCCTTCAGTTCCGATTGCGCCCATTCCCGAGCCGTCGCCAGCCGCTGGCGCGAATGGCTCGAGGAGACGCGCGACATCCGGGTGCTCGCCGTCACACGTGATCCCGCCGACGCGGCCGCGGCGTACGGCCAGGCCGAAGGGTGGGACGTGGAGATCGTATCGTTCCCCGATCCGCCGTTCGGTTCCCTGGAAGCGGCGCTGACGCGGCTTACTCCCGCCATCTACCTGGCGGACCCCGAACGGGTCGTCCGCTATCACGGCCATGGCGCGCTGCTCGACGCTCTGGATGACGCCGTCGCGGCCCTGGCCACCCCCGCGGTGACCGAGGAGTCACCGCCGTTCGAGCAGTCCCCTCACAATCCAGGAGGTCGATGATGCTGAAGTTGACATGGATGAACAGGCTCGTCGTGGCGCTTGTCGTGGTGAACCTTGCCCTGCTGCCGCTGAGCATGCAGTCTTCATCGCAGGGAATCGTCGGCCCGACCTATGCAGCCGCCCAGGATCCGTGCGATCCACCAGATCCAGAAGGCGACTGCGATTGGGAGCCGGGCGATGAAGAGCCGCACTACTCAACTTGTTGTTTACCCTCTTTGGATGGGGAATACTGGTACTGCTGCGTTACGTGTTGCCCCCACAAGGTGGAGGATGATTGCACTGGCGACCAGGACTGCCCCGGCAACTGAGGCAAGAAAACCGCACGGAACGGGCGCAGAAACCTGCGAGGTCCCACGCGAGGCCCGCTACCTGTGGCGAGACAGTTCGGGACTGGTGCCGGCCCATTTCTGGACGTGCAGGCGGCTGGTTTCTACGCCTAGACTTATGGAGTAGAGGCCCGTGGGTCCCTGAGGGCATAGACGGACGGGAAGCCGTCGTACGCGGAAACGGGCAGACGCCCTTTGGTAGCTCGGCCCCCTGCCCTGCGGGCTAGAGTGGCCAGGTGGTGCCACGGAGGATGTCATGTACAGGAAGGTCTATGTCAGCCGCTCGGTCTTCCTCATGTTCCTGCTTCTCGCCGCATCGCCGGCCATCAGCGCTCAAACGATCGTTCTCGACCCAGACGCCGCGGTGGTCGTGGGAAGCGTCTTCGACCCCGCCCGTGACGAGCCGGTGGCCGGGGTCTGGGTCTTCCTTGTCGGGACAGCCCACGGCGCGAACACCGACGAATTGGGGTGGTTTCGGATCGACGCGCCGCTGACCGGGCGCTATGAAGTGGCCGTGCGGCACCGTGGGCTGAGCGCGCTCGGGGTGGACCCGCCGCGGAAGTCCGTGACGTTGGAGCCAGGCGGGGTGGTGGAAGTCACACTGACCCTGCCCGTCGCCCCCCGTGCGGCGGCGCTGATGCGGGAGTGTCCCGGCCCGGGCCAAGGGGGCAAGGCGGTCGGTTCGGGCGAGCGGCGCGGGCTGGTGGCGGGCGTGGTGCTGGAGCCGGAGAGCCAGGTCCCGCTGCCCGGCGTCCGCGTGCTCCTCGTCTGGCGCGATGCCGAGGGCGAGGAGCGCTCCGCCTCCGTCACGACGCGCTCCGACGGGACCTACCTGGCGTGCGGGCTGCCCATCGGCGAGCGGATCCACGTCCGGGCCCGGTTCCTGGGCGAGCTGGGCGAGGCGAGCACGTCGCTTACGCTGGGGGAGGAGGGGTTGGCGCTCCGCGACCTGATGCTGCGCCCGGAGCGCACCGCGACCGCGGCGTTGTCCGGTGTGCTCCAGGACCAGGAAACGGGTCAGCCGATCCCCGCCGCGCTCGTTCGGTTGCCGGCGCTGGGCCGCCAGGCCATTACCGATGACGCGGGGCGGTTCATCCTACGTGAGGTGGCGGCCGGCGCCTACGACATGGAGGTCGAGCACCTGGCGTACGGGGTGCGCCGTGAACAGGTCCAGGTGACTGGCGAGCCCGAGCAGTTCCTCCGGATCCGCGTACCCATGGAGGCCATCGCCCTGGGAGCGATCGAGGTTGTGGCCCGCTCGGCGGCGGACGAGTACCGCACGCGAAGCGGCGCCAACGTCCACCTGTTCACGCGCAAGGACATCGAGGCCCGGGAGGGCGTGGCCCGGCACGTGGGGGAGGTGATCCAGGGACGGGTCCCGGGGTTGACCATCCAGAGGATGCGGGTCGAACCCGGACCGGATGAGGATGGCGACGTCCAGCCTAGCCACGGGATACTGTGCATGACATCCATGCGTCGCTCAGTTTCTCCCATGGCCCAGCGAGGCCCGCCGTGCGTTGTCGTGGTGGTTGACGGAAGACGGCTGGGGGCGGTCGCAGGGGCGATCTATCTTGAGCACAACCTCCTTCCCGAGCAGATTGAGAGCATCGAATTCATCCCGCCGATCCGAGCAGGGTTCAGATACGGAACAGGTTCCACACAGGGCGTGCTGGAGATCTGGACCCGCGGCCAGGGACCATGGGTGGAGCGCGAGCGCCCGTGACGGTGCCCGGTTGGGTGCGGTCGCTCAGCATCCGCATTTGTGGCGGTACCCATGCCGCCGACGGTTCGGTACCAGGCGAGGCCGTGGCCGGATGCGCTGGAGTGGGGTAACAGTCCGGGTAACAGTTGCGGCCGGGACTGAGAGGTAAGCTGTTTGCCGGTAATGCGATAGGTTGAGTCGAGCTTGGTTCGCGGCGACGGGTTCGACTCCCGCCGGCTCCATGAAGCGCCCGGTGACCTTCGGATTGCCGGGCGCTTTGCCATCCGCGCGCTCGAACCGTCTCACCCGCGTCCCCGTCTCGCTGCGCGATCCGGACGCGGGTTGAGCTGCGGTCCGCCTGCGGCGGATCCTCGCTCTCCTCGCTTCGCTCGGATCGACTCC
>SLCC01000191.1 GCA_007126035.1 Gemmatimonadota bacterium | reverse complement strand
GGGGCTCGGCTGCGCCTCGCAGGGGGGCGCGCCTGGCGCCATTGCGAGACCGTAGGGCGAACGTGTCTGCGAGCGGAGCGAGCCGTTGCCGGCCACCAGGCCGGCCTGTTGCGAGCAGAGCCGGCCTCCTGTGAGCCGCAGGCGAGCCCCCGGCTTGACCCACGGCAGCGACGGCCCCAGGTTCCCGACATAAACTCTACGACCTCGCACAGTCAGAGCCGAACCATGCGTCGAATTGCATCTGGGGCATCCGCCTTCTCCCTGGCCATTGCCATCTTGTTCTGCGGCCCACTGTCGGCGGTGGCACAGCCGGCGCCGCCGGCGGACACGACCATCACCCGCGATGGTGTCGTCCGGATCGACGGCCAGCGCGTCCCCTACCAGGTCACCTCGGGCATGCAGCCGGTATGGGGCGAGGACGGGGAGCCGGTGGCAGCCGTGTTCTACGTCTACTATGAGCGCAGTGACGTGCAGGACCGGACTGACAGGCCTCTGGTCTTTTCGTTCAATGGTGGACCGGGCTCGGCATCGGTGTGGATGCACGTCGGCTACACCGGACCGAAGCTGCTGAACATCGACGACGAGGGTTACCCGACCCGGCCGTACGGGGTGCGGGATAATCCGCACTCCATCCTGGACGTAGCCGATATCGTATACGTCGACCCTGTCAACACCGGGTTCTCCCGTATCCTGAACGACGCGGACCGGAGCCAGTTTTTCGGGGTGAACGAGGACGTGGCGTACCTGGCCCGTTGGATCGACAATTTCGTCTCCCGTCACGAGCGGTGGGCATCGCCCAAGTTCCTGAAGGGGGAAAGCTACGGCACCACCAGGGTCGCCGGATTGGCGGGGCGGCTCCAGAACAGTCACTGGATGTATCTGAACGGCGTGATCCTGGTGTCGCCGACGGGGCTCGGGATCAGCCGATCAGGCCCTGTGGGACAGGGGCTATACCTGCCGTACTACACGGCGACGGCGTGGTATCACAACGCGCTCAACCCCGAGCTCCAGGGCCGGGACCTGGAAGACCTGCTGGCGGAGGTGGAAGCTTTCACCCTGGACCGGTACATCCCGGCGCTGGCCAGGGGCGGGGCGCTGGCCGCGGATGCCCGACGCACGCTGGCCAGGGAGGTGGCCCGCTACAGCGGCCTATCGGAACAGTTCGTACTGAACCATAACCTGGCGCCGCCCACGTCAGCCTTCTGGAAGGAGCTGCTCCGGGACCAGGGGCTGACGGTGGGGCGTCTGGACTCGCGGTACCGGGGGATGGACCGACAGGATGCGGGGGAGCGCTACGACTTCGATCCGGCGCTGACTTCCTGGAACCACTCCTTTACGCCGGCGATCAACCATTATCTCCGGACGGAGCTGGGCTGGGAGACGGACCACCAGTATTTCATCTTCGGCCCCGTCCACCCCTGGAACCGGACAGGTGACCAGACAGGCGAACAGCTGCGGCAAGCCATGTCCCAGAACCCGTACCTCCACGTGCTGGTGCAGGCTGGCTACTTCGACGGGGGGACCGACTACTTCTCCGCCAAGTACACGATGTGGAACATGGACCCGGCGGGGCGGCTGCAGGACCGGATGCGGTTCGAAGGCTACCAGAGCGGTCACATGATGTACCTGCGCGATGAGGACCTGGGGCCGTCGAACCAGCACATCCGGGACTTCATCCGCTGGGCCATACAGGCAACGGCCGGGCCTGCTCGCTACTGAGTCGGTCGGGGACGGGGTAACCTCGCGGCTACCGGATTAACTTCGGATTGGCGGTGCGTGTGACCCGTCCTCCGCGCAGCCCCCCGCCGCGGGACCCCCTGGTGGGACCCTGGTGGGACCCTGGTGAGACCCGCCAGGGTCGCGTTCCCAGGTCCGGAGGTGATCATGCGACGCCTTTCCTCACGTCCAGGCTCAGCGGCCGGGCTTGCCCTGGTCGTAATCCTCGCATCCTGCGAAGCGTTTGGCGTCAACGAGTGCACGAGCGTCGGGAAGATGCAGGTCACGGCGGGTGCGCAACCCGCCTTCGACTGGCAGCCGGCGTGTGGCGTGCGGGACTGCGGTGTCGACCGTATCGACCATACCGGCTACTCGCATCGCGGCCAGGCCGTCCCTTCCGTCCTGGGTGCGGTGGTTTCTATACGCCTGGTCCGTCCAAGGAGGGCGGCGAAAACGCCGATCCCATCGCCGTGCAGGCTCGATATCCGGACCTGGCCAGACGGATTGAAGTTGCCGCCCCGGACCCAGTTGACGTAGTTCCGGTCGGCGGCGGCGATCACCACGTCTACTCGTGCCCCCTCCGGCAGTCCTTGCTGTAGTGCCCTCATGATCTCGATATCGATCTGATAGCGGTCGAAGATTCCGAGATCCCCGGGAAAGGCCATGGTCGTATCATTTCCGCCAGCGGCCAGGCCCAGCAGTCGCAGCGTGTCGGGTGGGTCGGCCACGCCGCGGGCAGCCAGGCCGGCAGCCAGACCGGTGAAGACCGCATCTGCCTGGTAGGCCCAGGCGCCCTGGGACCGGGTCCAGACGAGCTGTATGTCCGACTCTTCCAGGACGCAGATGGGAGCGGCGGGACGTGTGATGTGGTAGTCGCCCGGGACGGTGGTGCTGCCGCTGAGCTTGCGGCCGTCGGGGAGGTCTATCTCGAGCACATACGATTGTCCCGGACCGACTCTTCCCTGGTTGGGCGCGATGTAGCAGCTGCCCGTATCTGCGATTCCGCCGGTCGTCCCCCGCGCGTGATCGGACCCGTTCGGGACCAGGCAGCTGGAATCATTGGCGGGGGCGAAGGTGACGACTCGGCCGTCGGACCCGCGAACGGTGATGCTGGCCCCGTCCACCCTGGCCGTTACTCCGTCGCGGCCCAGTGTGCGGTGGAGAAAGGCCTGATGGAAGTCCTGGTCGGGCCTGAGATAGACCTCGGCCACCACCACGTCCTGCACCTCGGCAAGCTCCACGGTCGAGAGCTCGCACGATGCGCTGGCGAGGGCTGTGGACAGAAGCAGAGCAACGCCCAGAACGGGGCCGGACCTGGGTGATGCGGCGGGAGGCGGCACCGTGGTCCGGCCCTTCATCGGAACCTCATTTCCACGCCCAGGGTCGGGATGATCGGCAACATGGAGATGCCGGCCCGTACAGGCGGATCGCCGGCATAGTCGTAGAAGTAGAAGAGCACGTTCCGGCGATCGTAGGCGTTGAGCAGGTCCAGGAAAGGCGTCGCCGTGCCCCAGGACCTCTGGTACTCCCGTCTCAGGCTCAGGTCCAGGCGGTGATAGGCCGGGTAGCGCTCGGCGTTCCGCGCGCCCAGGATCACCGCCTTCCGCAACTCGTCGTCGTCGCCCCAGTGCTGTGGGACGAGCCGTCGATCGACCAGTTGATAGTTGAAGGCGGCGTAGGCGCCCAGCGGTCGGGTGTATGGCAGTCCCGTGCCGAAGTTGAAGCGAAGCCCTCCCTCGATCCCCGCGGGCAGCGGGTAGCGGAGCACCAGGTCCAGGTCGACACGCCGGTCGAAGATGGGTGGGTAGGTGGACGATGGAGCGCCAGGTAACAGCCCATCGGGGAAAGTCCGGCTGGCTTTGAGCCAGGACACGGTGAGCCAGCCGTCGACTCGTCGGCCGGGAGCGGGGTCACGGCGCAGGAGAATGTCGGCGCCGTAGGACGAGCCGTGGCCGGCGAGGAAGGCATCCAGCGGGTCGCCCGGGTCGGAAGCGGGATTGACCGTGACGACGCCGTCGAAGCCCCGGTAATAGCCTTCGACGGCGCCGTACCACCCGTCGCCGAAGAGCTCGAACCCGACCTGGACCTGGTCGGAGACGAGGACTGGCGCGCGGGCGCCAGCCGTGATCCATAGGTCGATGCCGACGGGGACCTCCTCGTCGCGCAGGGAGTGGAGCGCCTGGCTGTAGCGGCCGAGGGCGAGCTTGATGGCGGCGTCACCACCAGGCATGAACCGCTTGACGCCCAGCCGGGGCCCGAGCTCGACTGCGGCGGGTGCGGACGCGGGGTTCCAGCCATCCGCGCGGGCGCCCAGCTCCACCAGCCAACGGGATGCCTGGAACCCGAGCTGCAGGTAGGCAGCCGTGAGCCAGCCGTCGTCGGCGCCGCCCCGGAGCAATGTCCCGCCGGTCTCTAGACGATTGTCATAGCCGAGGCGGGCTGCCTCGAACCCCGCGCCGATCTCCGCGCGCCCTCGGGGTATGGAGGCGTCCGCTCCCGCCCGCCATTCCCTGATACGGCTGTAGGCGCGGGTGTCGTCGAAGTCCGGGAAGAGAGCGCCGGAGCTGAACGCGGAAGTGGAAGCCCGGACCTGGAGCTCGCTCCCACCGATCCTGCCCGACCAGCGGGCGCCCAGAGCATCGTTGCCCCAGCCGAGGCGGACCGGGAGCGGGAAGTCCGGTGAGTCCCGGAGGTCCAGCACGTCCTCCCCCAGGTAGCCGGTCACGGTGAGCACGCCGGTCCGGGTCCAGCCTCGAGCCACGCCCTGGAAGTCGCTCAGGTGGTAGGGGAAGTCGAACACTGGCGCGGCCAGGACGTCCAGATAGGACCGGCGCGCGGCCATCCGGGCGTCCACCCGCTCGAAACCCAATCGGGCGGCCGTTGCCGCAGGCAGCCCACCGGACACCGTGGCCCGTGCGGCGAGCAGGGACACACCGGCATCGAGTCCCGGGGTGCCGTCGCCGGGGTCACTGCGAACGTTGAGTACCGATGACACTCGCCCGCCGTAACGGGCCGGGAAGCCTCCAGCCAGCAGTTCGGCTCGCTCCACCATGTCGGCGTTGAACACGCTGAACACGCCGCCCAGGTGGAACGGGTTGTAGATGGGCACCCCGTCCAGCAGGATCAGGTTCTGGTCGGCAGCGCCGCCACGTACGTTGAAGGCAGCGGAGAAATCGGAGGTGGAGATGACACCGGGCATCACTTCGACGGCCCGGAGCACGTCGCCCTCGGCGAGACCCGGCAGCCGGCGCAGGTCCCGGCCGCTGAGCTCGACGACCGTCGCCCCGGCATCCTCTTCGAACCTCGCCCGCTCCCGGGTGGCCCGCACGGTGATGGGGTCCACCTCCACGGCCGCAACCTGGAGCTCTATTCTGAGCTGTAGCGTGGCCCCGTCGGCCAGGCGCACGTCACGCTCCGTCGGCAGATAGCCGATCACCTGGACGCGCAGCCGATAGGGGCCGGGGCTCAATCCGAGGAGGCGGAACCTGCCAGCCTCGTCGGTCGAGGTCTGCGCCACCACCTCAGGCTCTGGATCGGTGGTGAGGAGCAGCACCTGGGCGGCGGTCAATGGCCGCTCGTCGACCGCGATGACCTGCCCCATGACCGCGGCCGACTGCTGCTGCGGGCTCAGGTCCGAAGGGCTGAAGACAGTGGCAGTGGCGACGGCGGCGGCAAGAAGCCCGTAGCGGCCTGCTGGCATCTTGACCATCCGGAGAATCTGCTGCCAGCTCATCATGGGCATGTCGGGACTCGACAGACGGAGACACCGCCGGATAACAATATTAGCGTAGCACCAAGGAGCGCCCGGGGGAACGGGCTGCCTGCGAAGTCAGGCGTTGAGCACCACCACCGGGCAGGTGGCTTCTCGCAGTATGGACTCGATACGGGGGCCGAGGAAGAGACGTTCCGAGCCGGGTCGCACCGCCGTGCCCATTATGATCAGGTCCACGCCGCGGGATTCGGTCAGGTCCAGGATCACCGTTTCCGGATCGGGGCCTGACTCGACGCTGCCCGAGACCCGCACCCCATGGGCGCGTCCCAGCTTCTCCAGCTCGCCCACGATCTGCCACGCCGCGGTCATCCGCACTTCCCGGGCCTCGTCATCGGGCCTGAACCGGTATGGGTTTTCCTGTTCCGGCACCACATTGAGGATCAGGACCTCCTCCCCCTGGGCGGCCAGGGCGAACCCGACCTCCGCGGCGTTGCGGGAGGCCAGGCTGCCGTTGGTGGGCACCAGGATGCGCCGGGGCGGCCATCGTCCTACCACGATGTCGCCCTTCACCACCATGGTCGGGCAGGGCGCCATCCTGACCAGGGTATCGACCATGGGGTGGAACAGCGTCTTTGCTCCTGGCCGGGCTTCGGTGGCGCCCATGATCATCAAATTGTAATCCTTCTCCGCCTCATCGAGGATCGTCCTGGTCGTGTTGGTGCTCTGGACCACCTTCCGCACCAGCTCCACGTCGCGGAATCGATCGCTGAGACGGTTCAGGAAGTCCAGACTCTGGAGCCGGCCGCCTGGCTCGGCAACATTGAACAGCGTTACCGACAGGGGGTGATGATCGCTCATGCGGTCGAGGACGTGGGCCTCGATGGAGTGGACGTGATCGCCAGCGGGGCGCCGGCGCACCGGCAGCAGGACGCGGTGGATCTTGGCGATGACGCTCCCGGCGGCGATCTCCTCGCGGCGCAGCCGTTCCAGCTCCTGCTCTTCCGGTACCACGTGGCGCAACACCCAGCGCAGGGCCGGCGGGGCCATGAGCGACGTGGCCATGGCCATGATCACGATTATGGAGAACATGTCCTGGGACAGGATCCCCAGTGACAGCCCGATGGTGGCGATGATGATCTCCATGGCGCCCCGGGCGTTGAGCCCCGCGCCGAAGCTCAGGGCGGTCCAGTGCTCGCGCCGGCCGATCAGCCGGGCGCCCAGGTAGGTGCCGGCCACCTTGCCCATCGTCGCCACGGCGATGACCAGGAGGGTGATCATGAAGAGCTGCGGCGTGAGCAGCGCACCGACATCCACCTTCAGTCCCGCCACGGCGAAGAAGACGGGGGTGAATATCCCCAACGAGACGGTTATCAACTTCTGGTGCACCGCTTCGGGCAGGCGCGGCATCTGTCCGAAGAGCACGCCCATGACGAAGGCGCCGAGCACTGCCTCCAGGTTCAGCGCCTGGCTGATGGCACCCCAGAGGAGCGTCATGACCACGACCAGGGTGACCAGACGATCCGCGCTCACGACCTCGTCCTGGACGTAGTCCAAAAGCCGCTTGACCAGCCACCTGCCGACCGTGAAACTGACGACCAGGAAGGCCAGGACGCTGCCAATCGCCTGGGCCACCGTCCCCGCCGTCACCACCTCGCCCGCGGCCAGCCCCGCCACGATGGAGAGGAGGATCCAGCCGATGGTGTCGTCGCTCATGCCCGCGGCGATGATCGTCTGCCCGATGTCGCGACGCATCAGGTTCAGGTCCATGAGGACCTTGGCGATCACGGGTATGGCCGAGATGGCCATGGCAGTGGCGACGAAGAGGGAGAAGACCAGGCGCTCGTCCGGATCAGCCAGCAGGAAGTCGGGCAGGTACTGCCCGAGCAGGAACCCGCTGGCGAACGTCATCATGATCCCGCCGCCGGACACGCCGATGGCGGTCCGCGCGTGGCGCCGGATCAGGGCCAGGTCGGTCTCCAGCCCGGTGATGAGGAGGAGGAAGATGGCGCCGATCATGGCCACCACCTCGAGCAGGTAGCCCTGCAGGTCCGTCTGGGGGACGATCCACTCGCCCAGGCCGGGGAAGAACCCGCTCAGGAGCGACGGCCCCAGGACGATGCCCGCCAGGATCTCGCCCACCACCGAGGGTTGGCCGAGACGCTGTGCCAGCTCTCCCATGGCCCGGGCCGCCAGCAGCAGCAGCGCCACCTGGAAGAGGAGCACCAGCACATCTTGGTGCGGAGCAGCGGTAAAGGGTGCCATCAGGACCTGAGGCTAGGTCCGTTAACGGGCCGGGGCAAGCGCACCGGCGTGAATGCCCCGTCAGCCTTGGTCCAGCATGCCTGTAAACAGCGTGCGTCCTTCACGATCCACGTGGATCACCTGGTTCCACGTAACCAGCCAGACACCGCCTTGCAGATCGGGGGCGATACGAGCCCCGATAGGGTAACTCGCCACTACCTGCTGCGGCAGCTCCGGGCCGTCGAGATCGAGCCGGACGAGTTCGCGGGTGGTACTGCTGCGGTCTGCCGACAGCCGGATTCGGGCAAACCAGATCGCCCGGTGATCGAAGTCTGAGGCGACGTTGAGAGACCAGGTTTCTTGCTCGCCGGCAAGCCGCATGTCGTGGCGAACGTTGCCGGCGGTATCGACATTCACCAGGTGGCCGATCCGGCCGAGAACCACCCAGGCGGAGCCGTCCAGCGGGTCGGCATGGATCCCGGTCACGTAGTGCAGATCCGGTGGATCAGGGGACGCGAACGGCACCCGGAGGAGAATCGTGCCGGCCGTGTCTTGGCGCACGATCTCGTTTCTGCCGGCTGCCCAGCAGAAGTCCAGGACAGCCAGACAATCGACTGCCGACCTGAAAGCCACGTTGCCAGGATGGATCCATGCAGTGCTCTCCGCTTCATCGACATTGACCAAAAGCCTGACCGCGCCGCGCGTGGCCTGGTGATACTCATGCAGTTGATCGTGCCCCGTACGGACGGCGGCCAGCAGGTCCGCGGGTGGATCCTCCAGGCTGCCGGCAAAGCGCAGCACACCGCGGCCGTTCCGGTCCGGCAACCATATCTCCTCGAGATGATCGTCGTAGACCGGGCGATGAATCCCGTCGTCCAAGCCTATGAACAAGCCATTCAGTCGCTCGAAGGCCGATCCGCCTGGCGCGATTCGAAGCACCACGGGAAACCCGTTGCTGAGCAGGCCGAACACGTGGAGCATCCGGTCCGTGGTCGAGACGGCAATTCCCTTGACGAAAAGGCGGGATGTGGGCGTCATCGCGTGGATCGGATTGCTCGGCACCATGCCATCCCCGGTCTCGACCATCACCTGGTAGCGGTAGGTCGTGGCCGGGTGGGTGCCGGTGTCGACCCAGGAGCGGGCTTCCGGACCGAGTCGGGCGACGACGGTGTCGGCACCGGCCGCCTCACCGGAACGATTGACAAGGATCGAGCGGACATCCCCGTCGACGGGCTGCCAGTGGAGCTCGACGAGACCGGTGTGGACGACGCGCGCCGGCTCCAGGACGAACCAGCGGGCCGGCAGGGCAGCCAACTGCGCTTCGAGGCCTGCCCTGGCGTGTCCGTCCGCACCGTCGAGGGCGGCTCGATACGCGGCCGCGGCCCGGTCGTATTCCACGAACTGGGCCCAGAGCTCGCCGGCGCGGCCGAGGAGCCGGCTACCACGCGCAGACGGCAGGACGCGCCCGATCGAATCGAGCCGCTCCACCAGCTCCCGCAACTTCACCGGATCCAGGTGCCAAGTCGACACGCGAAGCTCCATGTCCGGTTCGACCATCCCGAAAATGGTCAGCGTGCGTTCGACGGCGGAGTCGGCCAGCGGCGACTCCGGATGGTTGCGCAGGAACTCGGTGATCGACTCCCACTCCCAGGCGATGCAGCCCGACACGAAGCCCTCGCACTCACCCCGCAGCGGTAGCAGCGTGATGGCGTACGCAGCATCTTCCACGAGTTCGCTATGTGGAAAACGACGGATCAGCTCACGAAAGGCCTCGCCGGTATAGACCCAGGATCCACCGGGCTCGTCGTATGCAAACTCAGCCGGCCGCGCGCGAGCGTACGCCGCATGTGAATCAGCGCGGAGGGGTACGAATACCGACTTCGCGCGTCCCAGCTGGAGCAGCAGCGCCGGCAGCTCAGCTTCGCCCGCCGTGGCAATGCGTTGCTCGAGGGAATCCAGAACCGCACGCAGGCTGTCCAGGGCCGGGCCGGCCCACACCGGCATCACCGCCGCGGCAGCACCCGGCGCCGGTCCGGCTGTATCCGGCACCGGCCCGGCTGTATCCGGCACTTGTCCGGCTGTATCCGGCATTGGAACGGCTGTGTCTGCGGAGCCGGCCGCGGCGATATCCGCCGCAAGTGAGCCAGCGGGTTCCTGCTGCTGGCCGCAGCCGGCCAGCGGCAGCACCAGCCACGCCATGGAGGACACGACAAACGCCGGCCGGAAGAGCGATCGTTTGGCGCCAGGGTGCAGCGGGGCATGGGACATTCGGTGCCTCCCTCCACGGTCCCGAGCGGCCCGCCGGCCGTCGGTCTTGCGGTTGGCGCAACGGTATCGGGAAAGACAAGCAGGTGCCGTAACCTGGCAGTGACCTGGGCCGGTGGCAAGAGCGCGGCCGTGCCGCGGGTCGCAGAGGCGAGGACGCAGAGGCGAGGACGCAGAGGCAGGACGCAGAGGCGAGGAGGGTCTCCGTTCCGGCAGGGAGGGAGCCGAGGCGTCCCGCTGGCAGCGGGCCGACCCGGGCGTACTTTGAGGTACGACACAGGGCGGCCAGCGGGGCCAGCGGGAGGTGCCTCAGCGGCCGAACGCGGTCGTCGTTCCCGAGTCGACTACCCGGTTATGGATCGACCACTACGCCTTGCCTTCCGCCTCGTACTCCCGGAGGAATCCTTCGAAGAGGCGGAGGTGCCCTTCCTCGTCGTGCATGATATCGATGGCCATGTCCTGCGTGACGAAGTCCACCCCGTCGCAGACCTCGATGAGTCGGGAGTAGTGCTCGATTGCGCCTTTCTCGGCCTCGATCACGCCCTTGATGACATGGACCACATCTGTCTGGACCTCGGGCGGCTGGAGGTAGGACTGTTCGGCCTTGAACTCCAGCGACCCTGGCACCACGCCCCACAGCTCCTTGATCCGGTCGGCGAAGGCCTGGGCATGGCTCAGCTCCTCCTGGATGTCTTCTTCCAGGGCCTCGATCACCTCCTGCGCCCGGATACCGTCCGGGTTGGTGGAGTTGGCGATGTAGCTCATCACCGTCTCGATCTCCATCCAGTACGCCTTCTTCAGCAGTTCGATGATCTCCTCGCGCTTCTCACGGTTCTGCTCGGACAGGATTCCCCGGTCCAGGGTCGGGACCCGCATGATCTCCTCCATTCCATGGTTGGTTCAGTGTGGTGTTTCACCGGGTGGCCCGCCGCTGCAACGGCTGTACCGCGCCGTTCCGGCGGGCGGGGTTTGGACGCTCCGTGGAGCCGGGGCGACAGGCGTCGGTGCGGCAGCCGGGAGTGATTCCAGAACAAGGAAACCTCAGGGCGGCAAGGGGGTACGGACGTTGTTCGACTGCGGCAGCCCTTTTCCTCATGGAACCCGAATGTCAGCAGCAAGCTCGTCTCGCCGTCCATTCGGCAGCGGTATCCTCGTCGTCATCATCGCGACGCTCCTCTTGTCGCCAATATTCCGACCGGTCAGTGGCCAGACGCCGGCAGACGAGTTGGCGAACCTGCTCCGGTCGCGCGTAGAGTCGGAGAACGGCGTCCAGAATCGGCTCATCGCCGTGGGCGCGGAGCGGCTGCATGCGGCCAACGAGCTGCCTCGGTTCTACCGGGGCCGAGCCTTCGAGCCGGCGTGGGTCAACGACATGGGGCAGCTGCCGGTGGCGGACAGCCTGGTGGCGGCGGTGGAGCGTGCGGTGTACGAGGGGCTGGATCCAGCCCACTACCACATGGACCGGATCCGGCAGATCAGCAGGGAGTTGGGCCGCGCGCACGCCACTGGCGCTGGTTTGGACCTGGAACGGCTGGCGGAGTTGGACCTGTTGTTGACGGACGCGTTCCTGGTCTATGCCTCCCACCTGGCCGGCGGTCGGGTGGACCCGGCCACGATCCATCCGGAATGGAGCGCGCAGCCGCGGTCGGTGGACCTGGTGGCGAAGCTCGACATGGCGCTGGCGACGGGCGAAGTGGTCTCAGCACTCGAAGAGCTTCTCCCGTCGCACCCCGGCTACGGACGGCTGCGTGAGGCATTGGCCGACTACCGTCGGGTCGCCGCCCAGGGAGGCTGGCCGGAGGTACCGGGGCGCACGCTCCGACCAGGGATGCGGGACCCCGGCGTCGCCCTGCTCCGGCAGCGCCTCCGGCTGACCGGCGACCTGACCAGCTCGTGGCGAGGTGCCGACGAACAGCTCTATGACCACGAGGTGGAAGAGGCGGTGCGCCGGTTCCAGGCCCGGCACAACGTAGAGCCGACTGGCATCGTCGGCCTGGAGACCAGCGGGTACATGAACGTTCCGGTCGAGCGCCGGATCCGCCAGCTGGAGCGGAACCTGGAGCGCTGGCGCTGGCTGCCCCGGGACCTGGGCGAGAGGCATATCCTGGTCAACATCGCGGGTTTCGAGATGCACGTGATGGAGGGCGACTCGTCCATCTTCCGGAGTCGGGTCCTGGTGGGCCAGCGCTACCGGAAGACGCCCGTCTTCAGCGACCGGATGACCTACCTGGTCCTCAACCCCACATGGACCATCCCGCCGGGGATCCTCGAACAGGACAAGCTGCCGTATATCCGCCGCGACGTTGGCTACCTGGCGCGGAACAACATCACGGTACTGGGCGCCAACGGCCAGGCGGTGGACCCACGGACCATCGACTTCAGCAGCCTCACGGGCAGGACAGGCTATCGGTTCCGCATGGACCCGGGGCCGGAGAACCCACTGGGGCAGGTGAAGTTCATGTTCCCTAACCAGCACCACATCTACCTGCACGACACACCCGACCACGACGATTTCGATCGTACCGGGGGTGCGGTCAGCTCCGGGTGTATCCGGGTGGAGCGATCGATGGACCTGGCGGAGTTGCTCCTCTCCGCCTCCCCCGGGTGGACCAGGCAGCGCATCGAGCGGGCAGCGGCCACGGGACCCGTGGACCAGCACATGCCGCTGCGTCGCCCGCTGCCCATACATATCCTGTACTGGACGGCATGGGTAGAGCCAGACGGGGCGGTCCACTTCCGGCCCGACGTCTACGATCGGGACGCCGCTCTGGACGAGGCGCTGCGCCAGCCGCCACCGTCCGCCACCGGTGACGTGGAAGCCCGCTGATGAAGAGTCCGCCAAGGAGCTCGCCGGAGAGCCCGCCGAAGAGCGTCATCACCTGCGACCTGGACGGCAGGATAGAGACGTTCAACCCTGGGGCGGAGGAGCTGTTCGGCTACGCACCTGACGAGGCCATCGGCCGGCTCCGGGTCTCCGCCTTCTCGCCGGGAGAAGTGGTCATCGCCCACGTGGGGAACTGGCTGAAGGCGGCGGCGGAGACGGGCAGGTACGAGGGGGAGACGGTGTTCGTGAGGAAGGACGGCAGCCGGTTCCCCGCACGGATCCGCATCACCCCCACGTTCAGGGACGGGCGACAGATCGGGTACTGCGGCGTGACCCTGCCGCTGGAGGGCGTCGACCCCGAGGCGGTGACGCCGGCCATACCTCTGTCCACCAGGCTGTTCAAGTGGGCCCTGATAACCCGGGCGCCCTTCCTGACGGCCACCGCCGTGGCGGTCCTGACGGGCGCCGCCGCCGTCCTGGCCACGACCGGGACCATGGCCTGGGGGCTGCTGGCACTCGTCCTCCTTGGCACCGCCCTGCTCCACCTCTTTGCCAACACCGCCAACGACTACTTCGACTGGCGGAGCGGCACCGACCAGGCCAATACCAGCTACGTCCTCCCCTTCACCGGCGGGAGCCGAGCCATTGAGCTGGGGCTGATCAGCCAGCGAGGGCTGCTCCGGCTCTCCCTGGGCCTCTTCCTGGCCGCGGTCGCCGTGGCGGCTGTCATCATGATCCTGCAACCAGCTGTGGCGCTGCACGTCGCGGCCATCGGCATCCTAGCGGGGCTCATCGCCCACTTCTACACCGCCCCGCCCCTCCGGCTGGCGGCGCGAAAGGGACTCGGCGAACTCTCGCTGGGACTGGTTTTCGGGCCACTCCTCACCCTGGGGACGGCCACCGTGCTCCGGGGCGAGATGATCTGGACAGACAGCCTCTTCGGCCTGGTGCCGGGACTGCTGACCACCGCCATCCTGTGGATCAATCAGTTCCCGGACATCGATGGTGACCGGGCCACGGGCAAGCTGAACCTGGTGGCCGCGCTGGGCTGGGAGCGGGCACGGGGCGGATATCTGGCCCTCGTGATCGCCGCCGCGGCGTCGGTGGTGATACTCACGGTGATAGGCCTGGCACCGCTGTGGGGCCTGACAGCCCTGCTCGCATCGCCCATAGCCGTGCGGGCCGCCAGGACCCTCTACTCCACCTCCGTCCCCGCCGCGCTCCGGCCCGCCTGCGCTGCCACCGTCCAGCTCCAGCTCGTGGCTGGCATACTCTTCGCCCTGGGCATAGCGCTGCCGACCCTGTTCTGATACGGGGCCCGCGCTCCGCCAGACCGCTCAGCAACCCGACTCGTTCTTGGAGCCGTCTGTTCTCGACTCACGCGCGCGCGGGCGCGCGCGTGGCCCGGCGATTGCACTGGAACAATGTAAATGAGGGACTATTCCAGGCAGCATGAGCAGGGGGTCAACTCCATGATCCGAACCTTCATACGACACGCGGCACTGGCGGTCCTGGCTTCCGCAGTGCTACTGGCCGGCTGCCGGGGAGACGACGGCGAGCTGGCCACGGAGCACATCAGGGTGATGCTGGGTGGCGCCGATCCCGCTGCCGAGGTGGCGCAGGAGGCGACATCGTGGAATGGGGAGGCGAGGCCGGGTGCGTCGACGTCGGGCAGTGAGGTGGCAGAGGATGGGAAAGCGGGCTCTGGGCCGGTGCTTCGGCTCCCCGACGGCGACACCGTCCACGTCAGTGCCCCCGTGGTGGACTTCTACCGCTCCCGCGGGTTCCTGCCCGCCTGGACCGACCACGCCAGGCTGACGCCGGAGGGCACGCGAGTGCTCGGTGCGCTGGGCGAGATTGATGGCGACGGTCTGGACCCTGACCGTCACGGTTTCGGCGCCGCCCGGGACCTGGCCCAGGTACTCGCCGACGGAGAGGCGGGCGACCGTCAAGTGGAGCATCTGGGTGACCTGGACCTCCTGCTGACGGAAGCGTTCGTGCGCGCGGCGGTCGACCTGGAGCGGGGGGTGCTGGATCCTGTGTCCGCCGGCCTGCCCTGGAAGTTCGAGCGCGCGGAGCCTGATGCGGCCGAGGTGGTGGCGCGCCTTGCCCGTGGCGACGACCCATACGCCATCCTGACGTCCCTGCGCCCGGCGGCGCCGTATTACCATCGCCTGGCGGAGGGGCTGGAGCGGTTGCGTGAGGTGGAGCGGCGCGGCGGCTGGCCAACTGTCCCCGATGGTGAGACGCTGCGGGAGGGTGACCGGTCCGGTCGTGTGGCAGCGCTGAGGACCCGCCTGTTGGCCGGGGAGGACGAGAGGGAGCGACGGCTTGCGGCGATCGGGCTGGACGATCCGCATCTGTTCGACCCCGACCTCCGGGAGGCGGTCGAGCACTTCCAGACGCGGCACACGCTCCACGAGGACGGCGCCTTCGGCCCCGCCACGCTCATGGCCTTGAACGTTCCCGTGGGCGATCGTATCGGGACCGTCCTTCTGAATCTGGACCGCTGGCGTTGGCTGCCGCGGGAGCTGGGCGAGGAATTCCTGTTGGTCAATGTTGCCGGGTTCGAGCTCGAGCTGGTGGCGGGCGACTCGGTGATCGAGTCCATGAACGTCGTGGTCGGCCGGACGGCCAACCGGACGCCCCTGTTCAGGGACTCTCTCCAGTACGTGGTGGTCAACCCCTACTGGAACGTCCCCGAGACCATCGTCCGGGAGGAGATCCTGCCGGCGGTTCGCAGGGACCCCACCTACCTGGCGCGTAACGGTTACGAGGTGCTGTACAACGGGCGGCGGTTGGGCGCCAGCTTCGTCAGCACCGAGGCCCTGGAGTCGGGGCGCTACCTGATCCGACAGCGGCCGGGTCCACAGAACGCGCTGGGGAACGTCAAGTTCATGTTCCCCAACGATATGAACATCTACCTGCATGACACGCCCGCCGGGCACCTGTTCAGCCAGGAGACGCGGGCCTTCAGCTATGGCTGCATCCGTGTGGAGCGGCCGGTCGACCTGGCGCGGACGCTGCTGGCCCGTTACACCGACAAAGCCGACGGCTCCTGGTACGACCGCCTGCGCCAGGAGGGCACGGAGAGGTGGGTGCCCCTGAATCGCCAGATACCCATTTACATCCTCTACTTCACCGCCTGGGCCAGCCCCGACGGAGCCGTGCGGTTCCATCCTGACATATACGAGCGCGACCTGGCGCTGGAACGGTGATCGCGGCGGGGGCGGGACCTGCTCCCGCCCCCCTGCGGTCACGTGAAGTATGGCGGCAGGTGGTACAGGGGTAGAATGAGGAGGGCGCTCACGAGTATCTGCAACCGGGTCTCCTGGGCCCTCGTGAACGCGCTCCCGTCGGGGCGCACGAATTCCAGAGTGGTGGTCTCGAGCACCTCTGCGACGGCCACATCAGCGATCTTGCTGCCGTCGTGCATGATCTGCCCCGACCCGGTCATGGGTCCCGACGGCTCCTGCTGGAGAGCCAGTTCGAGCCTGGTGGTCACCCCGTCGAGCCTGATCAACCCGGTGAACGTCTCCGCCACTGCCCCGGTGGCGGCAGAGGAGTCGGAGCTCATGACCGCCTCCCAGGGCGTTCCGTTCTCCTGCATGGAGAGGCTGTACCGGACCGCGCGATCGCCGGTGGCCAGGCTGACCTCCTCCGTCTCCCGCACGTCGAGCTGGACCTGCCGCTCGCCGTCGCCCACGAAACCGTTTACCTCCAGCGTCCTGGTGCTTGTGGTGGCGGTCTCGGCCACGCCGGAGCGCAGGTCGTAGTCCGCCAGAGCCATGGACCCCGCCGACACGCGGACACGCAGCTCGGCCATGTCGGGGTGACCGAGATCGGTCAGGTCGATATGGCCCTGCACGGAGGGCGGAAGTGCCACGGTACCGCCGCTGAGCTGGTACCAGGTGACGCGGACCGCGTTGTCCGCCACCTCCGGATCCTGGCTCCAGGCCCAACCGGTGGCAGACTCGTAGGAGAACGTGTGGCCGTAGAGCTGGGGGTTCAGGGGCTCCGGCAGCCAGCCCACGGTCTGGCGGAGGTTATCGTTGGCCTCCCGTGTGTGGTTCAACACAGCCATGCGCTCAGCCATGACCTGATAGATTTGCATTTCCTGGACGTCGCGCAGCGGGTCGTCGTGGACCGGGTCGATCGCATCGCTGCAAGCGACGATACCTGTCGTGAGCGGGGCGAGGATGGCCAGGGCCAGTGGAGCCTGCGCTCTGCGGCTACGGAGCATCATGTTCACCTGTGGAGGGTATGGGTGGGCTATCTACCCGCAAGGGCAGTGTACCCAGGACGGTGCCGGTGCGGCAACCTCTCAGTCGCCCCCACCGGCACCTGGTCTCAGCCTTGCGGACGGTCAGGGGCTGGAAGCCACCATGCGCTCGAGGTACTCCCAGCGGGCGTTCACCTCGTCCTGGATCCGGACCATGTCCTCGTCGGTCAGGTGGCGGAAACGGCCCTGGGCCTTGATGTAGGGCTCCACGCGATCGCCGTCGGTCTCCATGGTGAAGCGCCAGCGAATGCCGTCCTCCACCTCCATCAGGGGGAAGATCCGGTTCTGGACGGCCTTGCGGCCCATCTCTATGCTCTGCTCATCCGAGAACTTCCAGCCCGGCGGGCAGGGAGACAGGATGTGCAGGAACCTTGTCCCGCGAATGGACTTGGCCTTCCGCACCTTTTCCAGCAGGTCGGCGGGATAGGACACGCAGGCCGTGGCGGCGTAGGGTATCCTGTGGGCCGCCATGATGCTCAGGATGTCCTTCTTCTTCGTGCCCTGCGGTTGGCTCCGGGGCGTGGTGGTGGTCCAGGCGCCCCAGGGCGTGGCCGAGGAGCGCTGGATCCCGGTGTTCATGTACGCCTCGTTGTCGTAGCAGACGTAGAGGAAGTCCTCGTTCCGCTCAGCGGCCCCGGAGAGTGCCTGGAGGCCGATGTCGAACGTGCCGCCGTCGCCGGCCCACGCCATGACGGTGGTGTCGGTGTCGCCCCGCACGTCGAGGGCGGCCCGTATGCCCGATGCCACCGCCGCAGCCGTCTCGAAGGCGGTGTGGTAGAGCGGCACGTGGAGGGAGGACTGGGGGTAGGGCCCGGCGATGATGCTCCAGCAGCATGCGGGCAGTACCACGATGGTCTTCTCGCCCAACTCCTTGAGCACCAGCCTCATGGCCAGCGGCGCGCCGCAGCCGGGGCAGGCGAGGTGGCCGGGGTCGACCAGTTCCCGCCGGGGGACCAACTCTTTGATCATCACCTGGCTCATGTCTTCAACCCTACCCAGAGGTCCTCACGGGGCGGAGTGTCAACCGCCCATGCACGTTCGATGATCTCCTCGATCGTTGCCGGCGTCACGTCGCGTCCGCCCAGGCCGAGCACGTAGCCGTGGAGCCATGGCCGGTCGTCGGGCGGGACGTCGTAGAGCGCGGCCCTGATCTCCTCGGCGAAGATGCCGCTGTGGCCGGGAGAGACGTTCCGGTCCAGGACGGCCACCCGGTCCACGCCTCTGAGCGCCCGCCGTATGGCGGCGCTGGGGAACGGGCGGAACATCTTGACCTTGAGGAGCCCGATCATTTCGCCGTCCTCGCGTCGCTGATCGATCACCTCGCGGGCCGTAGAGGTGACGGTGCCGGAGGTGACGAGGACCAGCTCGGCGTCATCCATCCGGTATGGCTCGATGGCGCCCCACCGGCGGCCGGTGAGGATCTTCCAGTCCGCGTCGATCTCCTCGTACATGCGCAGGGCGGTGGTCATGGCCTGCTGCTGATCCCAGCGCATCTCCATGTAGTCCTCCGGTCGGACCAGCGAGCCGAAGGACCGGGGGTCGGAGGTATCGAGCTTGAGGCGCGCCTCGCGGCGGGGCAGGAACTCGTCCACCAGGTCCTGGTCCGGTATCTCCACCGGCTCGCTGGTGTGCGACAGGTAGAAGGCGTCCAGGATCACCATGACCGGGAGGTCCACGGCCTCTGCCAGCTTGAAGGCCTGGATCGTGGTGTCCAGGACCTCCTGGTTGGTCTCGCAGTAGAGCTGGATCCAGCCCGTGTCCCGCTGGCTCAGGGAGTCGTTCTGGTCCGTCCACACGTTCCAGCCCGGCCCCATGGCCCGGTTGATGTTGGCCATGACCACCGGGTGGCGACCGTTGCCCGCCCAGTGCAGCATTTCGTGCATCAGGGCCAGGCCCTGTGACGAGCTGGCGGTGAACGTGCGTGTGCCGGCGGCGCTGGCCCCGCAGCAGGCGGCCATGGCGGAGTGCTCCGACTCGACCTTGATGAAGCGGGCTGCCAGCTCCCCGCTGGCGCACATCTCGCTAAGCATCTCCACCACCTGGGTCTGTGGCGTGATGGGATAAGCGGACACGACCTCCACGCGGGCGAGCTTGACGCCCAGCGAGACTGCGTGGTTCCCTACAATGACCTTCTTCACAGCCCCTCCCGCGTCATGATGATGGCCCCGCGGGGGCACTCTTCCGCGCAGACGCCGCACCCCTTGCAGTGGTCCAGGTCGACTTCGAAGCCGCCGCCCTCGCGCCGGACTATGGCCACGTCGGGGCACAGGATCAGGCAGAGCTCGCAGTCGTTGCAGACACCGCAGTTGAAGCAGCGGCGGGCCTCGGCTATGGCCTGCTCCATGTCGATGCCCAGGTTCACCTCGCTGAAGTCCACCGCGTCGTGGCGGTGGCGCTCCTGGTGGCTGGGCTCACGACGGAAGTGGGCCAGTTGGAGCCCCTCGATGTCCACTACCTGGTTGGTGGGGTTGGTCCGCCGGACCGGGTCGTCGCCGCGCCAGCGTGACATGCTGACCTGTCCGTCACCGCCCCAGCGCAGGTCGGTGACCTCAGCGGGACGGCCGCCGTCGTCGCCGCCGCGGAACAGGCGATCGATGCCCATGGCCGCCCGCTTGCCGGACCCCAGGGCGTCGGCGACCGTCCGCTCCTCGCCGGCCACATCGCCGCCGGCGAAGACGCGCTCGGCGCCCGCCAGGCCGAAGTCGTCGACTATGATGGAGCCCCACTTCTCCGGCAGCGACCAGGGCAGGGCTTCCAGCTCGGTGTCCTCACCGATGGCCGTGAGAACCGTGTCCACGGGGATGGTGTAGCCGTCGTCGTCGATGGGAACCGGGCGACGTCGCCCGCTGTCATCCGGCTCGCCCAGCTCCATGCGGGTGACGTGCATCTCCACCAGCCGGCCGTCTTCCCAGCGGAAGCCGGATGGCGCCGCCAGGAAGACGAACTCCACGCCCTCGCGCAGGGCCTCGTCCACCTCCTGCGGTATGGCGGGCATCTCGTCCCTGGTCCGCCGGTACACCACCACCGGCTCGGCGCCGAAGCGGAGCGCGGTGCGGGCGCAGTCCATGGCCGTGTTCCCGCCACCGATTATCGCCACTCGCCGGCCGATCTCGGGCCGCTCGCCCCGGTTCACGGCCTTCAGGAACTCGAGACCCGCCACGATCCCGGGACCGTCCTCACCCTCCACGCGCATTGGCTTGCCCTTGTGGGCGCCGGTGGCGTAGAAGACGGCGTCGTAGCCTTCCAGCTCCGCCTGCGCCTTCTCGCCAGCCAGCCGGACTCCGGTGCGGATGTCCACGCCCATGGACGCGATCCGCTCGATCTGCCGGTCCAGCACCTCACGGGGCAGTCGGTACCCCGGAATGCCCTGGCGGAGCAAACCGCCCGCTTCCGCCGCTTCGTCGTATACGGTGACGCCGTAGCCGAGCCGAGCCAGGTGATAGGCGCAGGCCAGCCCGGCGGGGCCGGCACCCACGATGGCCACCCGCTCCGAGTGGAGCCTGGGCGGCGGCGCCGGGTGGGGCCTGCTCAGGGACTCGTCGCCCAGGGCGCGCTCCACGGAATGCACGGTCACCGCCTGGTCGTATTCGCGACGGTTGCAGCCGACCTCACAGGGATGGTGGCAGACCCGGCCGGTGATGGCCGGCATGGGGTTCTCCCGCAGCAGCAAGTCCAGGGCATCGTCCAGCCGCCCCTCCCGCAGCAAGTTCATGTAGCCCTCGATGTCCACACCCGCCGGGCAGGCCCGGTTGCACGGGGCCACGGCGTCGCGGTACAGGGGCCGTATGTACTTCCAGGACCCGGTCCGGTTCTGACGAGTGGACCCGCGGCTCACCGAAACGAGCGGCTCCACGTAGGGGGCTCTAGGCATTCACCACCTCCGGCGCTGCCTCGTGGATGACCAGGGCCTCGGCCGCCTCCCGCGCCGCCTCCATGTTGGCTTCGGCCCGGTAGGCGATCTCCTCATCGATGGCTCCACAGACGGACTCGAGGTCCACCAGCCCCGACCAGCGGGCGAAGGCGCCCAGGATGGCCGTGTTCACGATGGGCTGGGTCCGGCTCCCGATGCCGTGCTCGGCAGCGATCCGGCTGGCGTCGACGGTGGCGACACGGTACCGGCTCGCCAGCTCTTCATAGTACGAAGGGGGACGGTCCGTATTGATCAGGATGCCGCCCCCCTCCTTCAAGCCCGACGCCACGTCGATGGCCTCGACGAGGGTCGGGTCCAGAACAATCAGGTCATCCGGCGCCTTGATCTCACAGCGCAGACGTATCGGGGCATCGGCGATCCGAAGGAAGGCCGTCACCGGCGCGCCTCGACGCTCGACGCCGAACGCCGGAAACGACTGAACCCAGCGACCCTCGCGGAAGACAGCCACCGCCAGGACCTTGGAAGCGACCACCGCTCCCTGCCCGCCGCGCCCGTGGATGCGCAGCTCACGCATCGTGGACTCCTTGGAAGAAGGTCCGGCCCGGGAGGCCTGCCGCCTCCCTGGCTCGTGCTCCCCCGGAAGATGCGCGGGATTTCACGCTCGCGACGTAGGGAGGTGCTTGATAATGGTGTCGGAAAATGGTTGGACCCGGCCGCAGGGTTTTGCCGGAAACCCGGTGCATGTCCCGGCAACACATTGATTTCCGCCCGGCCCAGTGCCTAAGTTGATTGTGGACCATCCACACATCGCGGTACCGGGGCAATACCCCAGGAGGCACCATGGAGCGCAGGTCGAAAGAGATCAGCCGGGCCCTGGAATGGGTGATTCCCCTGGGCGTCTGCTGCGCCGAAGCCCAGGCCGACGGTGTGCCCTGCTGGGAGCTCCAGGTAGACTGCCTCGAGTGCGATCGGGCCGACCCGGTCCGGCAGGCGCTGCTGCGCATGGCCACCGCCCAACTGGCGCTGCCAGGGCCAGTGCACAAGCACTAGTGTACCGTAACGTAAGTATCTAGCCCATGGGCCAGTGAGGTGGTATATTGTGGCTCGTGACCAACCGAACAAAGACGTTGCAACTGCGACGTGGTGACCGAAAGGTCCTCGAATCCT
>SLCC01000078.1 GCA_007126035.1 Gemmatimonadota bacterium | reverse complement strand
GGCGCGCCCCCTGCGGCCAACCGCCGCCCACCTGTGCGGCCGCCAGGTCGCACCCCCCTGCGCGCCCCCCTCGGCTCGAACCTCGAAGATCAACGAGAGCGCATTCCCAGCACCTCCCGCCCCCTGGCCGGGCGCGCCCGGCAAGAGTATCTTGCCGCCCTTCATGCGCGGCACCGCAAGACATCTCCACGGCCTCAACCCCGAGCAGCGGCAGGCGGTCCTCACCCAGGACGGCCCTGTCCTCGTGCTCGCCGGTGCCGGCTCCGGCAAGACCAAGATGCTGGTGCACCGGATCGCCCACCTGATCCACTCCGGCGTCGCCGGGCCGTCTGAGGTCCTGGCCGTCACGTTCACGAACAAAGCGGCCGAGGAGATGCGGGACCGGGTCTCCACCTTCGCAGGAGAGTCCGCCGGTGACGTCCTCGTATCCACCTTCCATTCCCTGGGAGTTCGCATTCTCCGCGAGCACGGAGAACGGTTGGCGCTGCCGCGCCGGTTCGCCATCTACGATACGCGAGACCAACTGGGCGCCCTCAGGACCGCAGCCACCGAGATCACCATCGGCGACGACGCCTACGACCTGCACCGCGTTCTCCGTCAGATCTCGGACTGGAAGACCCGGGGGATCTCGCCCGAGGGCGCAGGCCGGGAGGTCGCGGAAGACACCGCCCGTGGTAACAGGGCCGATGAGTACGCCGTCCTCTCTGCCCAGGCGTACTGGAAGTACCAGGCCGTGCTCCAGGCGTGCGGGGCCGTGGACTTCGACGACCTTCTCCTCCTACCGGTCAGGCTCCTCGAGGAGGACGAGGACGTCCGGCGCGCAGTCTGGCGACGCTGGAAGTACGTCATGATCGACGAGTACCAGGACACGAACGGCGTCCAACTCGACATGGCTCGCCACCTGGCAGGCGCCCGCCGCAACCTCTGTGTGGTGGGCGACGACGATCAAGCCATCTATGCATTTCGCGGCGCCGATGTCCGCAATATCCTGGAGTTCGAGCGCCACTTCCCCGGTGCCACCGTCATCCACCTGGTCCAGAACTACCGCAGCACCAGGCGCATCCTGGCGGCGGCGAACGCCGTTATCGCCGGAAACCCACACCGTCACCAGAAGGAGCTACGCACCGACAACGGCATCGGCGAGCCTATCGATTTCTACGAGCACGAAGACGAGACCCTGGAGGCCGAGACCGTCGCCAAGGAGATCGCCCTTAGACGCTACCGCTACGGCACCAGGTGGAAGGACTACGCCGTCCTCTACCGGACGAACGCCCAGTCCCGCACCCTGGAGGAGGCGATGCGGGAGAAGAACGTGCCCTACCGGGTGGTGGGTAGCACCGGCTTCTTCGATCGCAAGGAAGTCGCCGACGGCGTCGCATACCTGAGAGCCGTGGCCCACCCGTGGGACGAGATAGCCTACCGCCGCATAATCAACTACCCGACCCGGGGCATCGGGCGGACCACAGTGATCCGGGTGGTGGAGGCCGCCCGGTCCCGCGGCGCCGGCTTCTGTGCCACGCTCCGCCAGGTCGGCGACGACGACGTCGGCGCCCCCCGGGCACGCGCCATCCGCGCCTTCCAGGCCATGCTGGATCGGGCCCGGGAGGCGCTGAAGGCGGCGGAGGAGCGCACCGCCATGGAGCCACCGGGTACGGGGCTCCCGCCCATCGCCGATTGGGCGCTGGCGTTCTTCCGCGACGGGTGCGGCCTCATCGACGCCATCGCCGCCGAAGAGCACCGGGTCCACAACCTCATGGACCTGGTGGGCTCCATCGCCCGCTAT
Source organism: Gemmatimonadota bacterium (assembly GCA_007126035.1). Lineage (GTDB taxonomy): Bacteria > Gemmatimonadota > Gemmatimonadetes > Longimicrobiales > RSA9 > SLCC01. Next base: position 20,326 of record SLCC01000078.1, on the reverse strand, counting down.
GAGAGGAAACGCTGGGCCGAGCGACCCGACGCGGAGCACGACTACCGGGACCGGCCCGAGACCCTGCCCGGCGGATGGCAGCCGCCCACGCTCCACGACGCCCTCGCCCGCCTGGCGCTGGACCAGGACGACGACGATGACGACGAGGACCAGGACGCAATCGTCCTCATGACGCTGCACAGCGCCAAGGGTTTGGAGTTCGACGAAGTATTCCTCGTCGGGCTCGAGGAGGGGATCATCCCCCACGCCCGCTCCATCGACCACGCCGGCCGGAGCGAAGCCGGCATCACTCGAACGAACGGAGCCGACCCACTGGCTGAGGAAAGACGACTGCTCTACGTGGGCGTCACCCGAGCCCGCAAGCGCCTGACCCTGTCCCGCTGCCTGACCCGCCGGCGGGGCGGGGAAGCCACAGAGTCGCTCCGGTCACGATACCTGGACGATATCCCCGGCGACCTGCTCAACATCAAGACAGCGGAAGCGATCCTGTCACCGGAAGAGTCACAGGAGCTGCGGCAGAACTTCTTCCGGAACATGAAGGAGATGTTGGCCGACTAGACTACTCGCCCCGGAAAAAGTCGCGCTCTTCGCCTCTCCGGTGCGGCGGCGCAGCGAGCGGCCCAGGGCGCGCAAGCGTTTGCCCCGGCGCGGCTGCGGGCGCGCACCTTCTCGTCCATACTGGCTCTGCCCATCACCTCTTCGGTCGCCCGCTGACCAGGTCCGCCAGCGTCTCGAAGTCGTTCTTCTTGCGTTGAAGTTGGAGCCAGAACAACAGCGCGACCACAGCCACCACGTGGACCAACACACCTACCAGGGTCCAACCCCACACGTAGAGGAGGACGCCCAGCAGCACCAGGACCACCGTAGCCGAAAGAAGGACTATCCGCCAGCGGCGCAGCATCGCCCGGGCCTCTTCCGGTGACCGGTCCGCCAGCACGTCCACCAACCGCTTCTGCGCCCAGTTGGCCTCTGGCCCCAGTTGCGCCTTCGCCCGCTGTCTGCGCAGGTGTGGCGGCTCCTTTCCCGGCCTGAACCCACGGATCGGCTGCTGACGACCCCCTCCCCTCCGACCTCGCGCCATGGCTCCCGTTCTCCCGTGCTCATTGATCAACGTGCCAGTATCTGCGCAGCAACCCACGCGCCAGACCCCGCGCCTGGTCCCCTTCGCCTACAGCGTGCCGCCCAGGATCCCGAAGCCCAGGGTCGCCACCGCGGCCGCCAGCAGCGCGTACGGCAGCTGGGTCCGGACGTGGTCGATGTGGTCCGTTGCGGCGGCCATGGAGGCGATGATGGTGCTGTCACTGATGGGCGAGCAGTGGTCGCCGAACACGCCTCCCGCCAGCGAGGCGGCCAGGAAGGGTGCGATGGGCAGACCCAGCACCGCGGCCGCCGGCACGGCGATCGGGATCATGATGGCGAACGTGCCCCAGCTGGTCCCGGTGGAGAAGGAGATGCCCGCCGCCACCAGGAAGATCAGGGGTAGGAAGATGAAGGGTGGGAGCACATCCGCTGCCAGCCCGGCGATGTAGATCCCGGTACCCAGTTCCCGGGCCACGGCGCCCAGGGCCAGGGCCAGGAGCAGCACCAGGGCCAGGGACATCAGCCCGCCCGCGCCCTTCAGCCCGGTCCTGACCAACTCGTCCACCGTGTTTCCCCGCTGTACCAGCAGGAGTATCCAGGCCACGGCGAGCCCCGCCATCACGGCCCAGAGCACGCTGGTCGAGCCGGTGCCGGCCAGGATGTCTCCGTCACCGGTGATGTACAGCGAGACGGGCATCATCACCACCATGGTGGCGATGGGCAGGAACATGTTGATGGCCCGGGGCGGGATCCGGGCGTTGGGCGCCGGTGCCAGCACATCCGAATCCAGGAGCGGGGCCGCGTCTTCCGACAGCAGCTGGCCTTCCCGTGTCCGCCTCTCCGCCTGGCGCATGGGTCCGATGTCCAGGTCGATCACCGCCGTCAGCCCCGCCACCAACACGACGGTGAGCGCGTAGAAGTTAAGCGGGATGGACGCGATGAAGACCTCGAGAGCGTTTTCCACCTCCAGTTCCCCGAGGATGCCCAGCACATACGCGCCCCAGGCGTTCAGCGGGATGAGGATGCATACCGCGGCTGATGTCGAGTCGATGAGGTAGGACAGCTTCTCACGACTCACCTTGTACCTGTCGAACAGTGGGCGGCTGACCGCTCCCGCCACCAGGGTCGTGATGTTGGATTCGATGAAGATGATGAGCCCGATCACCCAGGCCAGGATCCGGGCCCGCCGCCCGTTGGTCACCCACCGCCGCTGCTCGAGCCAGACCACGAAGCCGCGGACCCCGCCAGACGCTTCCACCGTGGCGATCAACGCGCCGATGACCAGGGTGAAGAGGATGACGCGGGCATTGCCCGCGTCTCCCAGAACGGCCACGCCGCCCTCGATGGCGCCCGCCAGACCCGCCAGCGGATTCCAGCCGGAGATGATGGTCCACCCCAACCAGATCCCCGCCGCCAGCGACAGGAAGACCTGCCGCGTAATGATCGCCAGCGCGATGGCCAGCAGTGGCGGGAGTACCGATACCCAGGTCGGTTCCATGCGTCACTCCCCGGCCGCCGTCGCTGTTACGTCCTGCTCGCCCGTTCCTGCTCCTTCATGCGACGGCGCGCTTCCACGTGCGCCTCCCACGGCTTGCGGCGGAAGTAGTCGTTCTTCATATCCGCCACCCTGCCCGACAGCAGGGCCAGGGCGATCAGGTTCGGGATGATCACCATCCCGAGGAACACGTCGCCCAACTCCCAGACCACGGTGAGGGGGATCACCGCGCCGATGAAGTGTGCCAGGATGAATGCGAACTTGTACGGCAGGATCGCCTTCGCCCCGAACAGGTAGTTGGCGCACCTGTCGCCGTAGTAACTCCACGCTATGGACGTGGAGATGGCGAACAGGAGCACGCTGATGATGACGATGTACTGGCCCCAGTCGCCCGGCAGGCCTCGCCGGTAGGCCAGCATCGTCAGCGGCGCACCCACCTGGACGGTCGGCCCGAACAGCTGGGGCACCCGCTGCCCCTCTACCGTCGTGGCCACGCCCTCACCGATCCGGATCTGACCCGTGAACGGCACTGTCAGCTCGCCATCCATGTACAGGCGGTCCACCGCGACGTGGTTCCAGCCCACCATCACGTCGCCCACCTCCGTGCCCTCCGGGACGCCGTCCACGAAATGGATGACCTCGGGCAGCGTCGAGATGGGGCGGGCCATGCCCACGTCGTCCACCGTGACCCAGGCCCACTCGCCCCGTTCGATGGGCATCGCCGTCGGGACCCGGTCCTGCCAGGCGCCGGACGTGAGAATCACCAGCCCCGTCATGGAGCAGATGACTATGGTATCGATGAAGGGACCGAGGAACGCCACCGTGCCCTCGGACACCGGCTCGTCGGTCTTGGACGCCGCGTGGGCGATGGGCGCCGAGCCCTGGCCCGCCTCGTTCGAGTACAGGCCCCGCCGCACACCCCACATCAGAGTGACCAGGAACGCGCCAGCCCCCGTGCCCGCCACGCCGGCGCTGGGATTGAACGCTTCCCGGAAGATCAGCGCGAAGGTGGGAATGACCTGGTCGATGTTCAGGAGGATGACCACCAGCGCGCCCAGCACGTAGAGCGACGCCATGGCCGGCGCCAGGATCGCCGTCACCTTCCCGATACGTGTGATGCCGCCGATGATGACCGCCGCCACGATGCTGGCGGTGATGAGCCCCGTGGCCCAGCGGGCGACGCCGAACTCGGCCATCATCGTGTCCGCCACCGTGTTCGCCTGGATCCCGTTACCGGTGAGGAACGCCGTGATCCCCAGGAGGACCGCGAACAGGATCGCCATCCACTTCCACCGATGGCCCAGCCCCCGCTCGATGTAGTACATGGGACCGCCCGAGACCGAGCCCTTCCACTTCCGCGTCTCGTCCGGCTCCTCCACGTGGCGGTACCTCTGCGACAGCGTCACCTCGGTGAACTTGGTCGCCATCCCCACGACCGCCGTCATCCACATCCAGAAGAGGGCGCCAGGGCCGCCGAAATGGATGGCGATCGCAACGCCGGCGATGTTGCCGATGCCCACCGTCGCCGACAGCGCCGTCGTCAGCGCCTGGAAGTGGACCACATCGCCAGGCTTGTCCGGATCGTCCAGCCTGCCGCTGGTGACCTTGAAGCCGTGGATGATGTTGCGCTGGATGAAGCCGGTCCTGACGGTCAGGTAGAAGCCTGTACCCAGGAGCAGCAGGACGACCAGCGGAATGGTCTCCTCGCCGGCCGGGATCCCGAACTCCCAGACCCAGAATCCAAACGTATCCACGAACCAGCCAAGGGAGTTGCCGATCCAGGTAAAAATGGCATCCATAGCGATACGGGTCCTGTTCGAACGTCGGCCTTCCGCGGCCGAACTCACGGTTTTTCCGAATATGGAACCCGGCTATGGTACAACGCTTTGACGGCGCTGGCCAGGGAGTCCCCCAAAATGCCGGGCCTGCCCCTTGCACCACCCTCTGGCGGAGGAACCGAGGAATGGAGGAACACGTGGCTCGGAACACCGCCAACACCCGTCCCAGCGCCACCGCCGCTGCCTACCCCTCCCGTGCTGGGAGCATCGTCATCACGCTCTTCATGATGGCGGTGGGGTCGGCGGCCGCCGTCGCTCAGACCACGCCACTGGGCTCACGCATCCCCCACCGCGCCCTTGGTGAGCCTACTGCTTCCGGCAGCGACGTCGGCTTCACCGTCCACCAACTCTCGTTCCACCGAGTGGCCCAAGCAAGCATGGCTACGGATCACCTGCTGCGGGCCAGGTTCCAGGAGCTGGGTCTGGAGTACCCGGGTCGCGAGGTGTTCATACGCGTGTTCAAGCACGAACGTGTCCTCCAGCTATGGGCCCGCTCGGACCTGGACGAGCCCTTCAGCCTGGTGCGGGAGTACCCCGTGTGCACGGTGCCCGGGCAGCTCGGCCCCAAGTCTCGCCTGGGAGACCTGCAGGTGCCGGAAGGCTTCTACTTCATCGACAAGTTCAATCCCGAGAGCGCCTATCACCTCTCGCTCCGGGTGGACTACCCCAACCTGGCTGACCGGATGCGGCGCCAGCCGGTAGCCCTGGGCAGCGACATCTTCATCCACGGCGGCTGCGAGAGCGTGGGGTGCGTGCCGATCGAGGATCACAACATCCAGGAAGTGTACTGGCTCGCCGCCCAGGCCATGGATGCAGGCCAGCGGCTCATCCCTGTCCACATCTTCCCCGCTCGCCTGGATCCGCCGCGCCTGCGTTGGCTCGAGGAGACGTTCGGTCCCGAGCCCGACCTCCTGGCCTTCTGGCAGAACCTGGCCGATGGGTACGCCTATTTCGAGCTGACCCACCGGGTGCCGTGGGTCATCGTGAATGCGGATGGAAGCTATGGAATCCCGGATCCACCCGCTCCCGGAACGGCGGAATCCGAGCCCGACGCGGGAGGACCGCGTTCTTCGATTCTCCCTGTCGATGGAGGACTCGGGCCGCAGCTCGGAGGCCTCGGCGGCTCGGACCATTGACACCGGTTTCTGCCGGAGGTAGCGTCAGGGCGGAATACGTCTCTAATAGATTTACAACTAGCCCGGATGGCGATGGCTGCCTCCCCCACGTGCGGATCACGCTCACTCGTGGCCAGCCTGGCCGCGGTACTCGTCCTGCCGTTCGCTCTCGAGGCGCAGGAGCGCGGAGGGCCGGTGCCACTGGGTCGGCCGTTGAACTCGGCCACAGCCAACGTGGCGGGCCCTGATCCCGCTACCATTACAGCCACCGGCATACTCGCCGGCAGCCCGTTGGGTGGTGTCGACTTCGCCGGCGAGCAGCTCCGCTTCCCCCGCGTAAGGGCGGCCTACCAGGCGAGGTTCGAGCAGGTGCGGCAGATGCTCCACGACCACGGCATTGTCGAGCCAGCTGAGATGTTCTTCCGGGTGTTCAAGCGCGAGCAGTTGCTGGAGGTCTGGGCGCGAGGCGCCGGGATGGACGCCCTCAGCCTGGTCACCACATACGCCGTCTGCGGCACGTCGGGTGACTTGGGGCCCAAGCGGGAGCAGGGCGATGAGCAGATTCCCGAAGGCTTCTACGCCATCGACGTGTTCAACCCGATCAGTCGGTTCCACCTGTCCCTGGGCGTCAGCTATCCCAACGCCGTGGACCGGGTGAGGGGCATCGACGGCAACCTGGGCGGGGACATATTCATCCACGGCGGCTGTGCCACCGTGGGCTGCGTCCCCATCACGGACCGCGGCATCGAAGAGGTTTACGTCATGGCCCTCAAGGCCCGGCTCGCCGGCCAGCACCAGATCCCCATCCACATCTTCCCCACCCGTCTGGACGATGACGGCTTTGCCTGGCTCCGGGACACCTTCGGCACGGACCACCCCGAGTTCCAGTTCTGGGTGAACCTGCGCGAAGGCTACCTGGCCTTCGAGAAGGACCGCACGGTCCCACAGGTACACCAGCAGGGCGGGCGCTACACCTTCCCTCGCGGCGGCGGGCCCCTCGGTCAACCCGTGGACGGCTGACACGGCGCCTGCGGCGGCGTCCTCCATCTTACCACTCTGCATCAGTTTAACATCAGTCACTCCGCCTGCGTCTGTTCAGTCGGACGGACAGGTTGACGGGATTGAATGGAGACGGGAGGACGTGATGCGAAAGATCTTGACCGCCATGACCGCGGCAGCGGCCCTGGCAGTGGTGGCCGCACCCGCCATGGCACAGGTGGGCAGAGAGGTGGGCGAGCGGCCCGCGATCCAGGGACGAGGCATGATGGGCGGCGTGGGCGCCAGGGCCCAGGAGCCGGGAACGCTGCTCCTCGAGCGCCGTGCCGAGTTGGGCCTGAGCCAGGAGCAGGTGCAGAGGATCGAGGCCATTCAGGCCAGGGTCCGGCAGGAGAACGAGCCTCGCCTCGAGCAACTCAGCACCGCCATGGAGGAGCTGGGTGACCGGGACTTCCGCGCCATGACCGTCGAGGAGCGTCAGCAGCTCCGACGTCAGGTGCAGGAGCATATGCGACAGCTCGAGCCGGTCCGCCGGGCCATCCGCGAGACGAACCGCGCAGCCGGCGAGGAGATCCATGGCCTGCTGACTGCCGAGCAGCAGCAGAAGCTGAGGGAGCTCCGGCTCCAGCGGGTTCGCGAGCTCCAGGTCCGCCGCGGGGACAGGCGGCCCGGGGCATGGCAGCGGAGCGGCCCCTACCGCCGGGGCGCCTGGCAGCAGGGGCCTCGCGTCCGCAGTGAAGACGCCCGTGCCCGTGGGCACGTACCGGGATTCGCGCCGGCAGAACCCTGGGCTGCTGCCCAGGCGCCAGGTGACATGCTGCTCGTCCGGCGCGCGGAGCTGGGGCTTACCGATGAGCAGGTCCGCCAGATCGAGGCCATCCGGAGCCGCGCCCGGCAGGAGAACGCGCCGCGGGTGGCCCGGCTCGAGGAGGCTGTGGAAGGTCGGCCCACCCGCGCCATGCGGGACATGAGCCCCGAAGAGCGTCAGGAGCTCCGGCGACAGATGCAGGAGCGGATGCAGCAGATCACGCCCCTCCGGCAGGAGATCCGCGAGACGAATCGTGCCGCCGGTGAGGAGATCCACGCGCTGCTCACGCCGGAGCAGCAGGAAACCCTCAGGTCACTGCGTCAGGCCCGCATCGACGAGCTCCGCCAGCGCGGGCTCGATCGCCGACCCGACGCCTGGCAGCAGCGGCGGGGGATGCGTCCCGGCCAGCGCGGCTTCATGGGACCCTGGAACGGTCCCGACGCCTGAGCCCCGGCTCCGTCTTCACCTGCGCGCCCGTCGGCCAGCCCCGGCGGGCGCGTTCGTCATCGACGGGCCGCGTCGGCGGACCGCGTCGGCGGACCGCGTCGGCGGACCGCGTCGGGGGTCACCCCTCGCCGTTGCCCCGGTGCCCGTTCCCGGTCCACCGACCGATGGCATAGCCCAGCGGCAGCGCCACAGCCAGGGCACCCACTGCCGCGACCCGCGGCGCGTACGCGTGCCTCATGTCTCGCCGAACTTTCCGCAGCTTCACCGCCTGCATAGGGTGCAGAACCGTGAACGTGGCCCGCGGCGCCTTCACGTACGCGTAGGTCTTCATCGCTGTCCGGATCATGCTCTCCTCCTGCTCGCTGCTCTCCCTGTTCGGCGACGACACCCGAGCCGTCGCTCCCGCGACGAATTGAGTGCAAAGGTTGTGCGATCCGGAATGAGCCATCTACGATCTGGCCTGGCGTGCCTGAAAACGATACGTTGTGCCCGGGTCTGACGCCGCGGGGCCTCCCGAGGACAGGAAGGCGTCGCCGGCGGGCTGGCACGGGCGTGTTGACCAGACGCCCGCTCGACGGGACATGGCAGGAGTGCCGCACGGTGGGGCGGATGATCAAGGGGATAGGCACGGACATCGTGGAAGTCGAGCGGCTGGAGCGGGCTACTCAGCGTCACGGGCGCCAGTTCCTGGACCGGCTGTTCACCCCCGCGGAAATCGATTACTGCGAGAGCCAGCGGCGGCGCTTCGAGAGTTACGCCGCCCGCTTCGCCGCCAAGGAAGCGTTCCTCAAGGCGCTGGGCACTGGTGGCCGCGACGGCATCTCGTGGCAGGAGATCGAGGTGGTGCGCGGCCCTCGGGGCAGGCCCGACCTGGCCGTAAAGGGACACGCCTTGCAGGCGGCCCGTCGGCTGGGCGTCGGCAGGATGTTCCTGTCACTTTCCCACACCAGGGAGATGGCGACGGCGGTTATCGTACTTGAAGGAACCGAGGAGCAAGAGCATTGATGCATTCTGATAAGACGATCCCGGCCACGAGCAACATCGGCTCCTACGAGGAACGCGCGGCGAGCTTCGATTGGTCCGTTGCCGAGGCCGAGCTGGGCTGGAGCGAAGGCGATCCCATCAACATTGGCGCGGTGTGCACCGACCGCATCTGTGAGCAGGGCCTCGGCGCCAAGCTTGCCCTGCTGTGGGAGGACTCCCACGGCAAGGAGCGGAAGTACACGTTCGACGAGCTGCGGGTAGCCACGAACAAGTACGCCAGGTACCTGCAGGACATCGGCGTATCTCCACAGGACCGGGTCTGCGTGTTCATGGACCGGATCCCCGACTTCTACATCTCGTTCCTGGGGATCCTGAAGTTGGGCGGCATAGCCCAGCCCCTCTTCAGCGCCTTCGGGCCCGAGTCACTGGTGGTCCGACTCCAGGACGCGGACACCAAGGTGGCACTCACCACCATGCGCCACGTGCGCAAGCTCCGGAAGATACGGCAGGATCTGCCGAACCTGGAGACCATCGTGGTGGTCGACTGCCCCGACGTGAGCAAGCTGAAGGAGGGCGAGGTGGCTTTCAGCCTGGACGCGGCGGAGCCGGTGGAGGAGTTCGAGGCCTATCCCGCCTGGCGGGAGACGCCCTCGGTGCTCCACTACACTTCCGGGACCACGGGCAAGCCCAAGGGCGCACTCCACGTCCACGGCTCCGTGATCCAGCAGTACATCTCGGCCAAGTGGGTCCTGGACCTGGGCCCCGACGACGTCTACTGGTGCACCGCCGACCCGGGCTGGGTAACCGGCACCAGCTACGGCATCATCGGAGCCTGGGCCAACGGTGTCACCCAGATGATCTACGACGGCGGCTTCAGCAGTGAGGCCTGGTACAAGCTGATCGCCAAGTACGGCGTCACCATCTGGTACTCGGCGCCCACCGCCATCAGGCTGCTCATGCGCGACGGCAAGGAGCTGGCCTGGAAGCACGACCTGTCCTCGCTGCGCCACCTGATCAGCGTCGGTGAGCCCCTGAATGCCGAGGCCGTGATCTGGTCCGAGGAGACCTTCGGCAAGCCGTTCTACGACTCGTACTGGCAGACCGAGACCGGTTCCATCATCATCACCAACTACCCCGGGATGGACGTCCGGCCCGGCTCCATGGGCAAGCCGTTCCCCGGCATCGAGGCGAAGGTGGTCGACCTCCAGACCCACGAGCCAATCGACGAGCCGGGTCGCGTCGGGCTCATCGCCATCAAGCCGTTCTGGCCCTCCATCATGCGCGGGTACTGGAACAACACCCCCGGATACTTCAGCAAGTTCGACCGCGGCTGGTACCTCACCGGCGACCGCTCCAGCATCGATGCCGACGGCTACTTCTGGTTCGTCGGCCGAGACGACGACGTCATCAACACCGGCGGCCACCTGGTCGGACCCTTCGAGATCGAGTCGGCGCTCCTCGAGCACGACGCAGTGGCCGAGTCCGCCGCCGTCGGAACCCCCGACAAGGTCAACATGGAGGTCGTCAAGGCCTTCATCACCCTCAAGCCGGGGTTCGAGCCCAGCGACGACCTCGAGCTCGAGATCATGAACTTCGTGCGCAAGCGGCTGTCCCCGCTCGCCATGCCCCAGGTCATCGAGTTCGCCACAACTCTGCCCAAGACCCGCAGCGGCAAGATCATGCGCCGCGTGCTCCGGGCCCAGGAGTGGGGCGAGCCCATCGGTGACATCTCAACACTCGAAAACGACTGAGCCAAGGAGGACCGGATGTCTGAAGATATGAAGGAAATGGTGCTGGAATACGTCAGAGAAGAGTACGTCGATGAAGACGATGAGGACACGGAGCTGGATTATGACACGCCCCTGATCAGTGGCGGTCTGGTCGACTCCTTCTCCATGGTCTCCCTGAAGGTGTTCCTCGAGAAGAAGTACCACATCCAGATCCCGGACGCGAAGGCCACGCCGGAAGCCTTCGACAGCGTCAACAAGATCGTGGCGCTGGTGAAGGAGTACCAGGATTGAGGGCTTGAGAGCATGTACTCCCCGGGCCTCCTGCCCGGGGATGAGGGATAAATCGAGGAGACGACAATGGCGTACAATGAAGCAGCGAGGCAACACTTCGCTAGCGAGCTCACAGCGACCCGCGAGGCCGGGCTCTTCAAGGACGAGCGTTACATACATTCCGCCCAGGGCGCGGAGATCGAGGTGGAGTTCCCCGCCGGATCACCGCCGAAGAAGGTCATCAACATGTGCGCCAACAACTATCTGGGGCTCTCGTCGCACCCGGAAGTGATCGGCGCCGCCCACGAGGGGCTCGAGGAGCGTGGCTACGGCATGTCGTCGGTCCGCTTCATCTGCGGGACGCAGGACATCCACCGTGAGCTGGAGGAGAGCATCACCGCCTTCCTGGAGACCGAGGACACGGTCCTCTTCCCCTCCTGCATGGACGCCAACGCCGGCGTCTTCGAGGCGATCCTTGGCGACGAGGACGTGATCATCGCCGACAGGCTGGTCCACGCCTCCATCATCGACGGCATCCGGCTGTGCAGCGCGCACCAGGACAGCTTCAAGCATTCGGACATGAAGCACCTGGAGCGGAAGCTCGAGCTACACCAGGACAAGCGGTTCCGTCTGATCGTTACCGACGGCGTCTTCTCCATGGATGGCGACCTGGCCAAGCTGGACGAGATCGTCGATCTGGCCGAGCGCTACGACGCCATGATCATGCTGGACGACTCCCATGCCACCGGCTTCATCGGCAAGACCGGCAAGGGCGTGCACGAGCACTTCGGCGTTCTGGGCAGGATGGACATCATCACCACCACCCTGGGCAAGGCCATGGGCGGCGCCTCGGGCGGTTGCGTCAGCGGTCGGAAGGAGCTGGTCGAGCTGTGCCGGCAGCGGGCCAGGCCGTACCTCTTCTCCAACGCCATGCCCCCGGTGATCGTGGCCGCGGCCCAGAGGGTGGTGGACCTGATCTCCCAGACCACCGAGCGACGTGACAAGCTCGAGTGGAACGCCGGGTACTGGCGCCAGGGTCTGAGCGACATCGGCTTCGACCTGAGGCCTGGCGAGAGTCCCATCGTGCCGGTCATGCTGTACAACGCGAAGCTGTCGCAGGACGTGTCACGTGACCTCTTCGATGAGGGGATCTACGCGGTCGGCTTCTTCTTCCCCGTAGTCCCCAAGGGCCAGGCGCGGATCCGCACCCAGCTGTCGGCAGCCCATGACAAGGAACACCTGGACTTCGCGCTGGAAGCGTTCCGCAAGGTCGGCGAAAAGCACCAGATCCTGGGTCTGAAGAAGAAGGACATCATCGCCCGCTTCGGCGCATGATCGAAGGGGCGGGGCAGCGGTACCGCTGCTCCGCCCCGGGCTTCCGGCGCTCTCACGGCTTGCTTGCGATCAGGCCGTAGCGCCGAATCCTGCCAGCACCTCGAGCACCCTGTCGATGTCCGCTTCCGTATGGTCGGCGTTGATCTGGAACCGGATCGTCTCGTCGCCTCGCGGCACGATCGGGTAGGTGATACCCGTGACCAGGACGCCGTTCTCGAAGAGGTGATCGACGAGGCGCCTCGTCGTCTTGGTGTCGCCGATCATGACCGGGACGACAGGGTGGTCACCTGGTATGGTGACCAGACCGAGGTGGTCGAGCCCCTGCTCGAACCGCTTGGTGAGGGACACCAGCCGGTCCAGGAGCTGGCGGCCCAGCGGGCTGTCCACTATCTCCAGGGCCGTGGTCGCAGCGGCGGCCTCTCCAGGCGAGATCGGATTCGAATAGATATAGAGGGGCGCGGTCTCGCGCAGGAACCCGATCACCGCGTCCGGCCCCACCACGTAGCCGCCGTTGACGCCGAAGCCCTTGCCCAGCGTCCCGACCAGCAGGTCTGATCGTGCCCCGGTGAGCTCCTCGGTGCCGCGCCCCGTCTCGCCGCAGGCGCCGACGCCGTGGGAGTCGTCCACCACCAGGATGGCGTTCTCTTCGAGTTTCTGGTCATATTGGCGGACGATCCGGGCGATCTCGGCCAGGGGCGCGTGGTTACCCCGCATGCTGAAGATGCCATCGGTCACCACGATGAGTCGCTCGGCCCTGGCCGCGGCCAGGGCACAGGCCCGGTCCAGGGCCTCCATGTCCAGGTGCGGGTAGACCACCTTGTCGGCGGGGCGGGCCAGGCGCATCGCGTTGATGATGCAATTGTGGTTGAGCTCGTCGCTGATGACGATCGTGTCCCTGGTGATCAACGGCACCAGTACGCCGAGGATGGTGGCATAGGCCGAGTTGAAGATCATCCCGGCTTCCCTGCCGTGGAACGCGGCCAATCGTCGCTCCAGCTCGACGTGTGGCTCGTACGTCCCGCTGATGAACCGGACCGCGCCCGGTCCGGCACCGAAAGCGCGGCACCCCTGCTCCTCGGCACGGATCACTTCCTCCCGCAGGTCCATGCCCAGGTAGGAGTTGGAGTTCATCCTGACGAAGAGCTTGTCACCCTCGCCGCGGAGCATGAACCGTGGGCCCCGGTCACCTTGCGGCGGCAGTACACGAGCTACCACGGGCTCCGCGCCCTTCGCTCGCCCCTCCTCCCCCAGCTTCGCCACGTGGGCGTCCAGCACTGGCACCAGCTTGTCTAGCGGCATCGATCGACTTCCCGCTCCGTTGTATGTGTTGCTGGGTCGATGCTCAGGCTACCGGGCTCGTCACGCCCAGTCGCTCGGCGAGCCGTACCAGCATGTCCTCGACCATGGTGCGCAGGTCGTACTCCGGGGCCCAGCCCCACTCCTCCCGTGCTGCCGTGTCATCCAGGCGGCGGGGCCAGCTCTCGGCGATCCGCTGGCGGACCGGGTCCACGTCGAAGTCCAGGGTGAACTGGGGGATATGGGCCCTGATGGCGTCTGCCAGCCGCTCCGGGGAGAGCTGCATGGCCGTGACGTTGAAGGCGTTGCGGTGCTTCAACGCGTCCGCCGGCGCGTCCATCAGCTCCATGGCCGCCCTCAGGGCGTCCGGCATGTACATCATGTCGAGCTGGGTGCCGGGCTCCAGGTACGACGTGTACCGGCCGGCCATCAGCGCCGCATGGAAGATCTCCACCGCGTAATCGGTGGTCCCGCCGCCCGGTGGCGCCATGTAGCTGATGAGGCCCGGATAGCGCACGCCCCGGGCGTCCACGTCGTAGCGCGCGTGGTAGTAGTCGCAGAGGAGCTCGCCCGCCACCTTCGTCACACCGTACATGGTGTTCGGTCGCTGCAGCGTGTCCTGCGGCGTCGGGTCCGCCGGCGTGCCGGGCCCGAAGGCCGCTATGGAGCTGGGTGTGAAGAGGGTGCAGCCGAACTCCCGGCAGGCCTCGAGCATGTGGAACAGCCCGTCCATGTTGACGCTCCACGCCTTCTGGGGCATGCCTTCCGCCGTAGCCGAAAGCACGGCCGCCAGATGGTAGACCGTGTCGATGCCCTGTTCCTCTATCAACCTGCGGCAGGAACCGGCGTCGGTGCAGTCCAGGGCCTCGAACCTGGCCCCGGCGGCCAGGGCTTCTGTGGGCTCCTTGATGTCCGTGGCGATGACCCGCGATCCGCTATATCGATCCAGCAGCGCTGGCACCAGCTCGGTCCCGATCTGGCCCGCCGCGCCCGTCACCAAGATCCGCTTCATATCAGGTGCTCCTGACCTGTTCCGTGACGCTTGTCGAGACCGGTTGCTCCGGCCGCGGTGATCGTATCGCACCTGCCATTGCCCGGCAAGCGCCAGCCCCGCTCGCCCCAGGTTTGCATCATCGGCGTAGATTGCGGAAGATTGCCTCGTCCACGGAGCGGGAAGCCCGCCAGAGCCCCTACAACGAAGAGATACCACCATGACTGACCAGTTCGGCAGCAGGGACACCCTCCATGTGGGCGACCGCGCCTACCAGATCCACCGCCTGGACGCCCTCGATAAGCAGGGCTTCGACACCGGGCGCCTCCCGTTCTGTCTGCGCATCCTCCTCGAGAACCTCCTCCGCCACCAGCACACGGCCACGAGCGGCGACATCGAGGCCCTGGCCCGCTGGGACGCCGCGGCCGACCCGTCCCAGGAGATCGCGTTCACCCCTGCCCGGGTCCTGCTCCAGGACTTCACCGGCGTGCCCGCCGTTGTGGACCTGGCGGCCATGCGGGACGCCGTGGCCCGGCTGGGCGGCGAACCCTCCAGGATCAACCCCCTCCAGCCCGTGGAGCTGGTCATCGACCACAGCGTGCAGGTGGACGAGTTCGGCACACGCTATGCCTTCGAGACCAACTCGGAGCTGGAGTACGCCCGCAACGGCGAGCGCTACGCCTTCCTCCGTTGGGGCCAGAAGGCGTTCGACAACTTCCGGGTGGTCCCGCCCGAGACCGGCATCGTCCACCAGGTGAACCTGGAGTACCTGGCCCGGGTCGTCTTCGGCGAGAACGGCCAGGCCTACCCCGACACGCTCGTGGGCACCGACTCCCACACCACCATGATCAACGGTCTGGGCGTCCTGGGCTGGGGCGTGGGCGGGATCGAGGCCGAGGCGGCCATGCTGGGCCAGGCCATCAGCATGCTCATCCCACAGGTCGTCGGGTTCAAGCTCTACGGCGAGCTGCCCGAAGGCGCCACCGCCACCGACCTGGTGCTCCGCGTCACCGAGATGCTCCGCAAGAAGGGCGTCGTCGGCCGCTTCGTCGAGTACTACGGCCCCGGCCTGGCACGGCTGCCGCTGGCCGACCGGGCCACCATCGGCAACATGAGTCCCGAGTACGGCGCCACCTGCGGCATCTTCCCCGTGGACGACGAGACCCTCAAGTACCTCCGGTTCAGCGGCCGCGACGAGTACCAGGTGGCCCTGGTCGAGGCGTACATGAAGGAGCAGGGCCTCTTCCACACCGCCGACACCCCCGCCGCCGACTACACCGACACCCTGGAACTGGACCTGGCCACCATCGAGCCCAGCCTGGCAGGACCCAAGCGGCCCCAGGACCGGGTCCGCCTCAGCGACGCCAAGCGGACCTGGCGCGGCGACCTGCCCGAGCTGTCTGGCGGCCGCGTGCCCCAGAGCGCCGGCGCCGGCATGACCGACGGTCAGGGCACCATCGCCACCGGCGGCGGCGTCCAGATCCGGCACAGGGAGGAGCGGTTCACCCTCACCGATGGCGACGTGGTCATCGCGGCCATCACCAGCTGCACCAACACCTCGAACCCCTCCGTCATGGTGGCCGCCGGGCTCCTGGCCAAGAAGGCCACCGACCTCGGCCTCGCCCGCAAGCCCTGGGTCAAGACATCCCTGGCCCCCGGGTCAAAGGTGGTCATGGAGTACCTTCGGGAAGCGGACCTGATCGACCCGCTGGAGGCCATGGGCTTCCACCTGGTAGGCTTCGGCTGCACCACCTGCATCGGCAACAGCGGGCCGCTGCCCGAGGCTATCAGCGACGCCATCAAGGCGGGCGACCTGGTGGCCGTCAGCGTCCTCAGCGGGAACCGGAACTTCGAGGGCCGTATCAACCCGGACGTACGGGCCAACTACCTGGCCTCACCGCCCCTCGTCGTCGCCTACGCCCTGGCCGGCACCATGGACATCGACCTCTACAACGAGCCCATCGGTACCGACCCCAACGGCCGCAGCGTCTTCCTGAAGGACATCTGGCCCTCCCAGTTGGAGGTGAACCAGGTCATGCAGGAGTCGGTGAAGCCCGAGCAGTTCACCAGCCAGTACGCCAGCGTGTTCGAGGGCGACGACCGGTGGAAGGCGCTGCCCGTACCCGAGGGCGCCCGCTTCGAATGGGACCCGGCCTCCACATACGTCAAGGAGCCACCCTACTTCGAGGCCATGGGCCCCGAGCCCGACCCCGTCACCGACATCGTGGGCGCACGCGTCCTTGCACTCATGGGCGACAGCATCACCACCGACCACATCTCGCCCGCGGGTTCCATAGCCGGGGACAGCCCAGCCGCCCGCTACCTCATGGACAACGGCGTCCAGCCCAAGGACTTCAACTCGTACGGCAGCCGCCGTGGCAACCACGAGGTCATGATGCGCGGCACCTTCGCCAACATCCGGTTCCGTAACCGCCTCACGCCGGAGAAGGAGGGCGGCTGGACGCGCCACCTGCCGGGCGGCGACGTCATGAGCATTTATGACGCCGCCATGCGATACCGGGAGGAGGGGACGCCTCTGGTCGTCATCGCCGGCAAGGAGTACGGCACCGGCTCGAGCCGGGACTGGGCCGCCAAGGGACCGGCGCTCCTGGGCGTGAAGGCCGCCATCGCCGAGACCTACGAGCGGATCCACCGCTCCAACCTGGTCGGCATGGGCGTGCTCCCCCTCCAGTTCGAGGCCGGCGAGAGCGCGGAAACGCTCGGCCTCACCGGCGAGGAGGTTTTCAACATCACGGACCTGCCCACCGCCATGCAGCACGGAGCCCAGCCCAGGGTCCAGGTAACAGCCACGAGGGATGGCGACGTGAAGCACTTCACCGCTCGCGTCCGTCTCGACACGCCCCAGGAGGTGGAGTACTACCGCCACGGCGGGATATTGCGGTATGTGTTGAGACAACTGCTCCGGTAGGACGGGCATCGAGCAGCGAGCCTCGAGCCTCGAAGTTCGCGATTCGAGGTTCGCTGCTCGCTCTTGCCTTCGGCGCGATTTCCCGGCAGACTTGCGCGCCATGAGAGCGAACCTGAGAGCTGAGACAGTGGAGCCCACGGAGGATGGTCGGCGCCTGCGGATAGTCTGGCGCGACGGCCACGTGAGCGAGTACGTGCCCCGGTCCATCCGCCTGGCATGTCCATGCGCCGGTTGCGTGGACGAGTACTCGGGCCGCCCGACCCTGGACCCGGAATCCGTTCCGGAAGGGATCAATCCAGTGGCAATCGAGTACGTGGGCCGCTACGCCCTGCAGTTCGCCTGGCCGGATGGCCACGACACCGGCATCTATCCCTGGGATCTGCTGCGCAGCATCTGTCCCTGCCCGGCCTGCGCAGAGAAGGAGAAGTGATGGGAATCCGTTCATGGTTCAGAGCGTTCACCACATCCGGCCAGGGATTGATCGTTGGACTGGACCAGACCCTGGTGGAGACGGAAGCGGGGCAGGACCCCATGTCCCTGTTCGGTAAATGGTTCGATGATGCCAAGGGCGCCGGTATCTATCTTCCCGAGTCAATGACCGTGGCCACCGCCACGCCCGATGGCGCACCCGCAGCGCGGGAGATCCTGCTCAAGGGCTATGACGCCGATGGCTTCGTCTTCTACACCAACTACGAGAGCCGGAAGGCCGCCGAGCTGGAGCTGAACCCCAGGGCCGCGCTGCTCTTCCACTGGAACTCACTCCACCGCCAGGTCAGGATCGAGGGACCTGTTACTCGCACCACGCCACCGGAGTCAGAGGCCTACTTTTCGTCCCGACCTCGGGGGAGTCGCATAGCCGCGTGGGCGTCGGAGCAGAGCGCCGAGCTCGCAAGCCGGAGCGCGCTGGAGGCGAAGTTCAAGGAGCGGGAACAGGAATTCCGCGGCCGCGAGGTCCCGCTCCCACCCTTCTGGGGCGGGTACCGCGTCTGGCCCGAGCGCATCGAGTTCTGGCAGGGCCGGGCCAACAGGATGCACGACCGCCTCCTCTTCCGCCGTCCGGTGGACCAGGCCGACTGGGAAATCGTGCGATTGAGTCCGTAAGCCCAGGTCCCAAACGACCCCGCGCTCTGCCGCTGCTCGCCGTTCGAGTTGCGCTGCGACCGCGCCTGGCCTAGCTTCGGCGCCGATCAGACCAGCGGGGGATTATGGCGCATCCGACGAAGGAACAGTGGGGGAGCCGTGTAGCCATCCTCATTGCCGCTGTATCCATGGCGGTCGGGACTGGCAACATCTGGCGATTCCCCAGAGTGGCCGCCGAGTGGGGCGGTGGGACATTTCTCATAGCGGTCACGGTTGGCCTGGTCATCTGGGCTGTGCCGCTCCTCATGGCCGAGTTCCTCATGGGGTCCAGGTCCCGGCTGGGCAATGTGGGCGCGTTCCGCGACTTCATGGGGCCGCGGAGCACCTGGGCGGGTGCGTTCATGGCCATGGTCACCATCGCCATCATGTTCTACTACGGCGTGGTGGCCGGCTGGTGTGTCCGATACTTCGTGGTCTCGGCCACCGGGGCCATCGGTCCCGAGATCGACGGTCAGGCCTACTGGGACGCGTTCATAGCCAACCCTGTCGAGACGGTCGGCTACCATGCCGTGGCTGTGGCGTTCTCGGCCGTGGTGGTCTACAAGGGGATCAAGGGCGGTCTGGAGCGCGTTCTGAAGGTCTTCCTTCCTGCGCTGCTGGTCATCCTCCTGGTCCTGGCATTCCGGGCCGTGACGCTGCCGGGCGCGGAGCAGGGACTCCGTTACCTGTTCATCCCCGATTGGGGCAGCCTGGTGAGCGGGCGGCTCTGGCTCGAGGCATTCACCCAGGTGGCCTGGTCCACCGGGGCGGGTTGGGGCCTGATCATGGTCTACGCCGTCTATGCGCGGGAGAAGGAGGACATAGCGGTCAATTCCGGCATCATAGCGTTCTCGGACGTGCTCGTGGGCATACTGGCTGCGGCTGTCATCCTGGGCACGCTGTTCGCCGTGGCACCAACCACGGCGTTCGCCGAGGAGGCCCTGGGCGCCGGGAACGTGGGACTCACGTTCATCTACATCGTTGACCTGATGGCGACCATGCCCGGCGCCGTGGTCCTGGCGCCCCTGTTCTTCCTGGCCCTGGCGTTGGCAGGCATCTCGTCCCTCATAGCCATGTTCGAGCTGGGGACGACGAACCTCATGAACTTCGGCATGTCCCGCCACCGGGCGGCGCTATGGGTGGGCGGCGCCGCCTTCCTCTTCGGCGTTCCTTCAGCCCTGAACATCACGTTCCTGGACAACCAGGACTGGGTCTGGGGCGTGGGGCTCCTCATAAGTGGCCTGCTCACGGCCCTCGCCATCATTAAGTACGGCGTGGAGAAGGCGCGGGCCGAGATCAACGCCACCAGCGACGTGGTCGTGGGAAGGTGGTGGTCCGTCTGCATCAGGTTGGTGCCCGTGATCTTCGTGGGCGTCTTCTCATGGTGGGTCTACCAGTCGGTGGCGGACCACCCCGAGACGTGGTGGAACCCATTCGAGACGTTCAGCACCGGCACGATGGTCGTCCAGTGGTTGATACTGTTCGGTGTGGTGTATGCCCTGAACGGGTTCCTGACCCGGCGAGTGGAGGCGGGGCCGATGACCCGTACCGACGACGTCACCGGCTCCGCCACCGCTGATCGCTCCGGAACCTGAGCCTGGAGGAGACATGGACCGGGAACTCCTTGTCTGGGTTGTTATCTTCATAGGCGGCTACGGCGGGGTGCTCGGCTACCTGCTTCGCCTCGCAATGCAGAAGAAGCCAGACGGTGCCAACGAAACAGAACGCACGGGAAGCTGAGTTGAGTCGCACCGGCAGGTGTCGGAGGTCGGCCGGTCGGGCGCGGGTTCCGGGGATTCTCGATCGGGAGGTTGCCTGATCGTGCTGTTTCTGCAATATTCCCCTGTCTCCAAGGGGCAGTAGCTCAGCTGGGAGAGCATCGCCTTTGCAAGG
>SLCC01000039.1 GCA_007126035.1 Gemmatimonadota bacterium | reverse complement strand
TCGGAGTTCGGAGCTCGGAGTTCGGAGCTCGGAGCTCGGAGCTCGAGTCGAGCGCCCGGGACTGTCCGCCGCCCGGCAGCCCTCCGAAGCCCGCCAAGCGGAGGGGCGTGGTTGCTGGGCGGTCGGAGTTCGGAGTTCGGAGCTCGGAGTTCGGAGCTCGGAGTTCGGAGTTCGGAGTTCGGAGTTCGGAGTTCGGAGCTCGGAGCTCGGAGCTCGGACCTCGGGCGTGTTAGCCAGTCTGGCTCGGAGCGGCCCGATGCTGTGGCGGTCTGATCCTGCGGAGCTCTGGCAGGGCTGAGAGGAAGGAGAGGGTGGCCAGGCTGGCGGAGACGAGGCACCACCGGCACCAGGCGCCGATGAGGAGACCGGAGATGCCGCTCAGGACCATGGACACGGCGAAGGCGCCGCCTGTGAGGCCCAGCAGCGCTACGGGGACCCACTGCCGGTGCATGATGGCCGGCTGGATACTGGCAAGAGCCACGACGAGGATGGCGAGGTAACCAGCGAGTCCCCAGCCTGCCACCGGAACGCCCAGGAAGTAGGCGTATCTGGAGGACTGGACCAGGTCGCAGCCGCCGGTCACACCGCAGACCAGCGTGCCCATCACTCCCAGCTTGAAGAGCAGCAGGTAGAGGGACACGAAGGCGCCGGTCAGGGCCAGGGCGGCCACGACCATGCGGTTCAGGACGCTCATGGCGTCTCGGTGACAGCCTCCTGGCCGTGGGCCTGCCGCAGGATCTCGAGGACCTGCTCACCCATCTGGTTGATGTTCTGGCCTCCGATCCGCCTGTTGTTCACCAGGACCGTGGGGGTGCCGCGCACGCCGAGCTGGTCACCCATCATCCGGTTGGCGGTCACCACGTCGGCATGGCGATCGCTCTTCACGCAACGCTCGAAGGAGCGGTCATCGAACCGCAGCTCCCGGCCGTACTCGATGAAGGTGTCCAGAGCCGACCGCTCCGCGGACCAGAACCTCTGGCGTTGGTAGAGCAAGTCGTGGTAGGGCCAGAACCCGGTGCCGTCGGGCGAACCCGCCGACTGCTGGTCGCCGGCACAGCGGGCGGCGCGGGCGGCCAGGAACGAGTGGACGAAGTTGCCGCCCAGCGGGAAGTCGTACGCTATGAACTGGGCATCGCCGCTCTCGATCCAGGGCATCATGCGAGCGCGCTGCTGGAGCCCGAAAGCGGCGCAGGCGGGACACATGAAGTCGCTGAAGACGACTATCCTGGTAGGGGCGTCTTCGTCGCCCAGGCGCTTGGGTGTGGCCCGATCATGCAGGTCCCGCATGTCGGCGATATCCAGGGCCACGGGCTCGGTCGCGGCGGCGCCCGCAGTCCCGCTACCGCCCCGGACGGAAAAGACGATCGCCGCCACGCCCACCACGGCGATCACTGCCAGTACAAGGTAGAACATGCCCTGGCCGCCACTCTTCTGCGGCTTACCCTTTCGCTTCTGCTGCGCCACTTGTCGCTCCCGTCTCGCGGTAAACTGATGGTTTGCCGTTCCGGGTCTACACCGGCTGACCTGGATGGTTGCGCGCCTGGGAGGTCAGGCGAGGCTGACGCCGGGTACAGCGTCTGTGCCTTCAATGGCGGCCAGGACCCGCTGGGTGTCGGCCAGGTCGGTCAGGACCACGTCGGCGCCGGCGTCCTCGAGCTCCCGGGTGGTGTGCTTGCCCGTGGCGACGGCCACTGCCCAGACGCCCAGGGAGCGGCCGCAGGAGACGTCGAAGGGGGTGTCGCCGATGATGACGATGTCGCGGCCCTGGAAATGGATTCCGGAGCTGTCCTGCGCCCGCCGGATGGCGACGGCTGGGAGCTGATCACGCCGCTCGTGGTCGGAGCCGTATGCGCCGAAGTCGAATCGACCCCAGAGCCCCGCGGCGCCGAGCTTGAGCCGTGCCCCCGGCTCGATGTTCCCTGTGAGGAGGGCCACCAGGTGCTGGCCGGTCTCGTGCAGCGCGTTCAGGAGGGGTGTCACGCCGGCGAGGACCATGGTCCCGTTGCCGGGCTTCCGGAGCTCGAGGTCGAGCTCCCGGAGGTATGCGGACCACAGGCGCTGGAGTCCCGCGTCGATGGTGGCGTCCTGGAACCCGGCCATCCGGAGCAGCTCCCTGGCGATCTGGGGGTCGGTCCGGCCGTGGAACTCGTAATCGTCAATGGGCCCCGTCTCGTCGTAGACTTCGAGCATGGCCCGGCGGAAGGCCCTTGCCCCTGCGCCCTGGGTGTTCAGAATCGTGCCATCGATATCGAACAGGACCAACTTCTTCACGTCACGTCTCCCTCACCGCCCGTTCGATCGCTTCGCCCAGAACCTCGGCGGCGGTGGTACCGAGAGCGAGGGCGAGGCCAGGGTCGATGGACCGGGCCTGGGTGGCCGTGGAGACCGCGAAGCCCACGTCCCCGTCGAAGGGTGTGTGGGCCGGGGCGGTCCTGCGGGCGACGGCGGTGGAAGCGGCCCGGGCCAGCATCTGGAGCGCGGGCCGGTCCAGGGGCGCGTCCGTGGCCACCACCGAGAGGGTGGTGTTACTGGTGGGCATCAGGGGGAGATCGGCAGCTGACCGGGCCAGTCGCACCGAGTCGGCAAAGGTGCCATCGGTGTTGCGGGCGCCGGCGATTATCCGGCCGTGGCGGTCAACCACGTCGCCGAGGGGGTTGACCACGGCCAGTGCTCCCACGGTGTGCCCGGCGACTGATGCGACGGCGGTGCCCACGCCGCCGGGCATGGCGGCGGCGGTCCCAGCCAGCTTACCAACGGCGGCGCCGGTACCGGCGCCTACCTGTCCTTCGGGGCAGTCCAGGCCCGCCGCCAGGCAGGCGGCCCGACCCATGGCGGCGTCGGGCCTCCTGTCGCTGCGGCCTACGGCGAGGTCGAAGATGACCGCGGCGGGGACGATGGGGATCCGGGCGACGCCGGTATCGAAGCCGCCGCCCTGCTCTTCGATCCATGCGACCACGCCATCCGCGGCGGCGAGACCGTAAGCGGACCCGCCGGTCAGGAGGATTGCGTCGACGCGGTCGACCAGGTGCAGGTGGGAAATGGCCTCCAGCTCCCGTGTGCCGGTGGCGGTGCCGCGGATGTCGCAGGCGGCACGGAACGGGCCGATGACCACGGTGCAGCCGGTACGGGCGTCGTGGTCCTGGGCATGGCCCACCCTGAGGCCTGGCACATCGGTGATCCTGCCCGTCATGCGGAGTCGTATTCCTCCACCGCGCCGACGAAGGCCTCGAAGATCCGGATGTTCGGGTCGGTGTTGGGCGCGTCGGCCTCGTGTCGCTCCGGGTGCCACTGGACGCCCACCACCCACCGGTGTCGCTCCGACTCGATGGCCTCTATCAGCCCGTCCTCCGCCTGGGCAGTGCACCGGACGCCTGGCGCCAGGTCCTTCACCGCCTGATGGTGGAAGGAGTTGATGGCCAGGGGCCCGCAATCGCCCAGGACCCGCTGGAGATGGCTGTCGGGGCTGCACCTCACGGTGTGGTGGTGGTGGCCCCACGGCGCCTCCTGCAAGTGCTTGATCATGTCCTGCCGCTGTGTGGCCAGGTCCTGGTACAGTGTGCCGCCCAGGAACACGTTGAGCAGTTGGAGGCCCCGGCAGATGCCGAGCACCGGCATGTCCAGCTCCAGGGCCGCCTCCAGGGCCCGCCATTCCATGGCGTCCCGGACGAGGTTCACCTCCTCGAGCTGTGGAATGGGCTCCTCGCCGTAACGGCTGGGATCGATGTCCTCACCACCTGACAGGACCAGCCCGCTCCCGGCTCGGACCAGGGTCTCGACGGAATCGGCGTCATGGGCCGGGCAGACCAGCTGAGGTATGACACCCACCCGCTGCAGGACGTGGAGGTAGTTGGCGTAGATCCCCACGCGAGGCTCGCCGTGGTCGCCGCCGCGGGGGTCGAGGGTCGTGGTCAACGATATCATCGGTCTCATGGCCTGCGCCCCATCGCAAGAGCCGTCCCACCGGGTCATGAGGACGGGGTGAGCAGCTCCGGGATGCGATCCGGGTCGATGTTGCCGCCGGAGATGATGGCCGCCGTGCGGCCGGATGCCGCCGCTCCGTTCAGGACCGCCGCCACCGTGGCGGCTCCGGAGTACTCGACCAGGAGCTTCCCCCGGAGCAGGAGCCTGGAAGCGGCCAGCCGGATGCTGTCATCGCTCACCAGGACCAGCTCGTCCACCAGGTCGCGGACATGGGCGAAGGTCAGGGGTCCGGGCTTGACCGGGATCAGGCCGTCGGCGATGCTGCCGGTAGCGTCGAGGGTCACGACCTCGCCCGCCTCGATGGAGCGGTGCAGTGTGGGCGCGCCCTCCGGCTCGACGCCCACCACCCGGACGTCCGGCCGCTCACGCTTCACCCAGGCCGCCACGCCGCTTATCAGGCCGCCGCCACCGATGGGGACCACGATGGCCTCGACATCGGGCCAGTCCTCGAGGATCTCGAGACCCACGGTGCCCTGGCCGGCGATTATGTCCGGGTGATCGAAGGGCGGGACCATGACCATGCCGCGCTCCGCCTGCACTGCCTCTGCCCGACCTCGCCGCTCCTCCGACGTCCGGCCCTTCTGGATGATCTCGGCACCCAGCCGCCTGGTCCCCTCCACCTTGACGCGCGGCGCGTTCTCCGGCATCACGATGACAGCGGGGATACCGAAGGCGCGGGCGGCGAAGGCCACCGCCTGGGCATGATTGCCGCTGGAGTACGTGACCACGCCCCCGGCGCGCTGGGACTCGGGCAGGCGGGCGACCATGGTGTACGCGCCGCGGAGCTTGAAGGCGCCGATGGGCTGGAACGACTCGCATTTCAGCCGGACCTCACCGCCCACCTGCTCCGCCAGCCATGGCGCGTCGAGCAGCGGGGTCCGGACCGCGACGCCCTGTAGCTCCCTGGCCGCCTCCCTGATCGAGTCCGCCCCGACCAGGGCGGTCACGCTCCGCCCTCCGTCTCCAGTTCGGCGCCGGCCGGCTGCTCGCCAGGGACCACGTCGGCGTTGATGGACTCCAGTCCGTTCTCGACCTGGTCCGGGATGAGCCGGGCCACGTCCACCACCTCGTCGGTCTCGTCCAGCGAGATCAGCCGCACGCCCTGGGTATTGCGGCCGATGACCCGGATCTGGTCCACGGACTGGCGATTGACCACGCCTTTCCGGGTGATCATGACCAGCTCGTCGGCAGGGCTCACGCCTTTGATGGAGACTACCTTGCCCGTCTTGGGAGTGGTCCGGATGTTGATCACGCCCTTGCCACCCCGGCCCTGGAGCCGGTAATCGTCGATCCGGCTCCGCTTGCCCAGACCCTGCTCCGTGACCACCAGGAGGGTGGGCTCATCCGCCTCATCCTCGCTGCGACGGACGACGACCATGCCAATCACGTAGTCGTCGTCCATCAGCCGGATCCCCCGGACGCCGGTGGCGGGGCGGCCCATGGTCCGGACGTCGCCCTCGGTGAACCGGATGGCCATGCCCTGATGCGTGGCCAGGATCACCTCGTCGTCGCCGGACGTTATCTGGACCTCGATCAACTCGTCTCCCGGGAGGACGTTGATGGCGTTCACGCCCGTGACGCGGATGTTGCCGTAGGCGCTCAGGGCGCTCTTCTTCACCACACCGCGGCGGGTAGCGAACATCAGGTTCAGCGCGGGGCTGAACTCCCGGACCGGGACCACGGCCGCCACCTCTTCGTCCGGACTCAGGTCCAGGAGGTTGACGATGGGCTTGCCCCTGGCCGCGCGACTGACCTGCGGGATCTGGTGCACCTTGAGCCAGTAGCAGTGGCCCTGGCGGGTGAACACCATCAGGTGGTCATGGGTCCGGGCCAGGAACAGGTGCTCGACCCAGTCCTCTTCCCGGGTGTTCATCCCCATGAGACCCCGGCCACCCCGCCGCTGCGTGCGGTAGGTGTCCAGCGGCAGCCGCTTCACGTAGCCCGCGTGGGAGAGCGTCACCACCATGGGCTCGTCGGGGATCAGGTCCTCCAGGGAGAGGTCGCTGGTGGCGCCCACCAGCTCGGTCCGCCGGTCGTCGCCATACTTCTCGGCCAGCTCGGTGAGCTCGTCCTTGATGATCTGGTAACGACGCTCCGGGTTGGCCAGGATATCCTCGAGCTCGGCGATCAGGGCCAGCACCTCCCGGATCTCCGCCTCCAGCTTCTCGATCTCCAACCCGGTCAGGCGCGCCAAGCGCATGTCCAGGATGGCCCGGGCCTGACGCTCGCTCAGGTCGAACTCGGAGATCAGCGCCTCACGGGCCGACTCCGTATCGGGCGAGCCACGGATGATCTCGATTACCCGATCGATGTGATCGACGGCGATCTTCAGGCCCTGGAGGATGTGCTCCCGGTCCCGGGCCTCCCTCAGGTCGTGCTCGGACCGGCGGACCACCACCTCGTGGCGATGCTCGATGAAGTGACCCAGCAGCTGCTTCAGGTTCATCACCCGGGGCACGCCACGGTCCAGCGCCAGCATGATTACGCCGAAGGTGGACTGCATCTGCGTGTGCTTGAACAGTTGGTTCAGCACGATGTAGGGGATGGCATCCCGCTTCAGCTCTATCACGACCCGCATCCCGTCACGGTCGCTCTCGTCGCGGAGGTCGCGGATGTCCGTGATCTTCTTCTCCCGGACCAGCCCGGCGATCTGCTCGATCATCCGGGCCTTGTTCACCATGTACGGGATCTCCGTGACCAGGATCCGGCAGTCGCCGCTGTCCTCCTCCTCGATCTGGACCCGGGCCCGCATGATCAGACGGCCGCGCCCCGTCTCGTACGCCTCCTGGATACCGTCCCGGCCGTGGATGAACCCACCGGTGGGGAAGTCGGGGCCCTGGACGTGGGCCATGAGGTCCGCGAAGGACGCGTCGGGGTGGTCGATGAGGTGCACCGTGGCGCCCACCACCTCCCGCAGGTTGTGGGGCGGGATGTTGGTGGCCATGCCCACGGCGATGCCCGACGCGCCGTTGACCAGCAGGTTCGGCAGCTTCGACGGTAGCACCACCGGCTCGTCTCGTTGGTCGTCGAACGTGGCGGTGAAGTCGACGGTCTCCTTGTCGATGTCCGCCAGCAGCTCGGTGGCGATGGCCTCGAGACGGGCCTCCGTGTAGCGGTAGGCCGCCGCGTTGTCGCCATCGATGGAGCCGAAGTTGCCCTGGCCGTCCACCAGCGGGTAGCGCAGG
>SLCC01000041.1 GCA_007126035.1 Gemmatimonadota bacterium | reverse complement strand
GCCTTCTCCGTGGCCGAGCCCACCGAGGTCAACGAGGTGCTGCGCCGGATCGCCCGCATGGCCGCCAGGCCGCGTCGCGGCGAGTCCAGCTTCGTGGAGCGTCTGGACCCGGAGCTGGGGGAGTTGGAGGTGGTGGCCGTCGCCGGCCAGGGCGCGCCGCCTCTCGGGACGAGGCTGCCGTACGCCGGCTCGCTGACCGAGGAGGCCGTCACGGCCGGGCAGCAGGATTTCGTGGCCGACATGACCAGACCCGAGCGGCCCATGTCCCGCACCCTGCTGGAGTCTTGCGGCCGTTGTGTCGCCCTGGTCATCCCACTCGTAGGCAACGGCGACCCGGAGGGCTCGCTCGTCATC
Source organism: Gemmatimonadota bacterium (assembly GCA_007126035.1). Lineage (GTDB taxonomy): Bacteria > Gemmatimonadota > Gemmatimonadetes > Longimicrobiales > RSA9 > SLCC01. The sequence goes on along the minus strand of SLCC01000041.1, from coordinate 6,843 downwards.
CTGCGTCCCCACGGCTCGCGGTTCACCGAGAGTGACATCCAGCAGCGCCGCGCCCTGGGCACCCTGGCGGCCCTGGCGCTCCGGAAGACCGTGCTGATCGAGCAGGCACAGAAGCAGCACCAGGAGCTGGAGCAGGCCACCCGTACCAGGGAGCGCTTGGTCCGGGGATTCAGCCACGACGTGAAGAACCCGCTGGGCGCCGCCGACGGCCACGCCCAGCTCCTGGCCGATGGTGTCCTGGGCGAGCTGGAGCCGCGTCAGAGGGAGAGCGTGCTCCGAATCCGCAGCGGGATCCGGTCCGCCCTGGAGCTCATCGGGAACCTGATCGAGCTTGCCAAGAAGGAGACCGGTCAGATCCGGGTGACCGCCGAGCCGGTCGACGTGGCCGCGGTGGTCGAGGAGACGGCCGACGTCTACCGCGCCGCCGCAGACGCCAGGGGGCTCCAGCTCGAGACGGCCACCGATGAACAGCTCCCGCCGGTGATCTCCGACGCCAGGCGGATCCGCCAGGTCCTGGGCAATCTCCTGTCCAATGCCATCAAGTACACACCCCGCGGCGGAGCCATCCAGATCGACGCCGCGCTCCGGACCGGACGCCGGGCGCTGGATCCGTCAGGCTGGGTGACCCTGTCCGTCTCGGACACGGGAGAGGGCGTCGCACCGGAAGAGCAGGTGCGGATGTTCGCCGAGTTCCAGCGCCTCGAGCCGGAGACCTCGCCGGGTGAGGGCCTGGGCCTGGCCAGCAGCCAGCGGGTGGCCAACTCGCTGGGCGGTGAGATCAGCGTCGAGAGCGAGCCCGGCCAGGGATCCACGTTCACCCTGTGGCTACCGCTCAGGAATGGTACCGGTACCGACGGGTGAGCAGCGGTCGGGCCGCCTGACCCGTGACGGCCGGTAAGCCGGTCAGCCCAGGTCGGGGAGAGAAATGGTGAATACGGTGCCGCAGCCGGGCTTGCTGGAAAGGTGCAACTCGCCTCCCAGGATCTCGACGAACCGCCGGCTGATGGCGAGACCCAGCCCAGTGCCCACCACCATTCGGGTCCGACCCCGGTCCGCCTGCCAGAAGGGCTCGAAGGCCTTGACCTGTTCCTCGGACGACATGCCGATACCGGTATCGCTGATCCGGAACACCGTCTTGTGATCATGTCTGATCGCCGTCAACTCGACCTCTCCCTGTTCGGTGAACTTGACGGCATTGCCGGTGAGGTTGAGCAGGATCTGGCGGAGCTTCTTGGGATCAGTGACCAGGGGGCCCGAGAGTCCGCCGGCCGATGCGGAGAAGGCAATGCCCTTTTCGGCGGCAAGTGGGTCCATGACGGCCTCGACCTCGTCGATCAGGGCCGGCAGGTCGACAGGCGACGGGGCGACCACCTCCCTGCCCGCCTCGAGCTTGGAGAAGGTGAGGATCTCGTCGATCAGCTCCATGAGGTGGCGGGCGCTCAGGCCGATCCGGTGGACGTGGGTGCTGGCACCGTCCGGTACAGTATCCGGGATGCCGGCCTCCAGGAGCTGGGTATAGCCGATCACCGCGTTCAGCGGAGTCCGGAGCTCGTGGCTCATTGTGGAGACGAACTCGGCCTTGACCTCGTTCGCCTCCTGTAGCCTCCGGATCAGCAGCTCCCGTTCCTGCTCCGCGCCTCGTCGGTGGCTGATGTCCAGCATCACCGCCACGAACAGGGGGCGCTCACCGCTGTGCGATAGCTGGAGACTGACCTCCACTGGGTAGGTCGACCCGTCCTGGCGGCGGTGGACGGTTTCGAACCGCAGCGCTTCCCGCTCCCCGGCACGGAGCGGCTCGAGCAGCGCGGCGAATCGCTCCGGCGTGAACTCGGGCTTCAGGTCCACAGGTGTCATGCGCGCTAGCTCGTCCATCTCGTAGCCCAGGTTCTCCCGTCCACCGCGGTTCACCTGGACGAAGCACAGGCTCTCTGCGTCGAAGATGTAGATCTCGTTCAAGGACTCGTCCAGGATCCGGCCCAGCAACTGGCTGCGTCCCTCCGCGGCCCGGCGAGCCGACTGGTCGGCGAAGGCGACCACTGCTCCCACCACCTCCCCGTCACGCACCAGCGGGCTCGAGGAGTACGAGGCAGGGAACCACGACCCGTCGCTGCGCCACAGGACGTCGTCGTCCACCCGCACCTGCTCCCCCTGCCTGAACGCCCGGTAGATGGGGCATTCCTCCTCCGGATAGGGCTGCCCGTTGCGGCGGCTGTGATGGATGAGCTGGTGCATGTTCTGGCCCAGGGCCTGGCCCGGGTCCAGGAGGAGCATCCTGGCACCGGCGGCGTTGAGGAACGTGCACCTGCCATGACGGTCGAGGCCGTAGATCCCCTCGGCGGTGGAAGCCAGGAGGGCCGACTTCTCCCGGTGCTCTTCCTCCGCCCGGAGCAGCGCCCGCGCCAGCTTGGCGGCCTGGCCCTTCAACTCGGCGATCAGGCGGATGTTGTCCAGGGTCAGAGCTGTCCGACCCGCCAGGTCCTCCAGGAACAGGCGGGCCTGGTCGTCGTAGCGGCGGCCCGAGCCGCCGTAGACGAATGTCATGGCGCCCAGGACCCGGCCACGGGCCATGAGCGGGACCACCACAGAGGAAGAGAGCCGGAGGTCACGGAGCAGGGCCAGGTGCTCCTCGCCGCGTGCCGCGCTGGCCAGCAGCTCGTCGTCTATGTCCTGGATCATCTCGGTGCGACCCGTCCGGATCACACGGGCCACTCCGTACCACCCGTCCGGGTCTGGCGGGTAACGCTCCTCCAGGGCACGAACCCGGTCCAGCGCCGTGGGGTCGCGATGCTCCATGGCGACATGTTCGATGCCGCCATCGTCGGTGACCAGGTGCACGGCGTACCAGTCCGCCGCCGCCGGGACCACTATCGAGGCCACGGAGCGGAGCGCTTCGTCCAGCTCCAGCGCGGATGCCAGCTCGGCGCTGGCCCGGGCGATCAGGGATGTGGGCGCCCGCAGCTCCGCGGCGGGCGCCGGCCCCGCCCGTGAACGGCGCGCTTTGCCCCGGGCACCCTCCGCACCGCCCTCATCGTGCCCGGCCGGTTTGGTATTCGTGGGACGCATCATGCAGCCTTCTGGTTCAATGACGGCATATTCGTGCAAGAAGCCGACCGGTCGAGTCGGCTGTGGTGGAGAGCAGGGCGGCTCGTGCAAAGCGGGGGGCAGTCGCCGTCCAGGGGCGCGGGACCCGGGAAGAGCCGCGTCACCGCGGGGAAGGGGATGCCCTGAAGGATGGCGGGGAGCAGTTCTCGGTGTTCCTGCTCCGCCGCCCCTTCCTCCGGGCTACAGCGAACGTCAGTCGGTTATGGTGAAGCCGATGGGGTCCGTCTGATCGTCCGCATGGTCCCCGTGCCAGAGGGCGAAGACGAGCTGTGCCGTGCCGGTTCGCCCCTCTTGGTGGAAGCCGTAGACGTGGACGTGGTCGCCGTGGAAGAGGCCCAGCGCTTCGTCCATGTCGATCACGCCGTCAGGGTCGGCATAGGGGCCGTAACGGACAGTGTATTCACCGTCCCTCACCAGCTCGATCTCCTCGCCGCCCCTGGTGAACATCCGGGCGCCCAGCGAGGCGCGGGTCCGATCGTCCTCCGCACCGTGGCTCAGGGTCATGAGCACGTCCGTGTCCCAGCCACCGTCGTGGGTCCAGGTGGCCAGCAGCGTGTGCGGCACGGTGGCCCGGTTCAATATCTCAACGGTGCCCAGCAGGTGGTGGCCCGGTGGCTCGGTGGGGTCACGGTCACAGCCGGTGAGACCTACCATGGCCACGGCAAGGATCGCGACGTTGCCGTGCAGGACAAGCTTCTTCATTCGTTCCTCCGAAGAGTTGGGTTACAAGGTCAGCCGATACAGCAGTTGGATGTTCCTGCCCGGCTGGGGTGCGACCTCCTTGATCCGGGACAGGTGGTCCCGCCACTCGGTGTCCAGGAGGTTGTCGACTCTGAGGGTGACCGTGTGCAGGCGGTCGCCCTGGCTCCAGCGGAACCCGAGCCCCGCGTCCAGCAGGGCCGCCGCCGGCGTGGGTCGCTGGGGCTCCACCAGCTCCCCGTCCACCGGCGAAGGGAACGGACGTGGGACCCGGTTCTGGGCCGCCATCCCAGTGAGGCCCAGGCTGCCGAACCAGCGCTCGGCGTCGTAGCGGACCCGCGTCGTCAGGTTCAGCGGCGGTATGTCAGGTAGTGGATCGCCGGACGCGGTACGGGTCGCCCGCACCCCGCCCAGCGCTGCGTCCAGCACCAGGTTACGGGCCGCTTCCCACTGGGCGCGGGCCTCGACGCCCATGAACAGAGCGTCATCGCCCCGGGCCTCGAAGACGGGGTAACGTCCGAACCGAGGGTCCTTCTCGCCCGTCGCCTGGTAGTGGATGTAGCCGCTCAGACTGTTCGCGAACACGCTCGCCTCCAGCTCCAGGCCAGGGTACGACGCCCGTACGAACAGGTCCCCGCCCAGGCCCAGCTCCGGCTCCAGCTCGGGGTTGCCGATGTCGTACGAGAAATCGGCCAGGTGGGGGCCGTCGGAGAACAGCTCCTCGATGGCAGGACGACGGAACGCCCGGGCCACACTGACGCCCACCGACCAGCTGGGCGTCAGGTCCAGCAGCGCGGACACCGAGCCCGATACCGATCCGAAGGTCCGGCTCCGGACCGGCACGGCCCGATCGCCTACCAGGATGGGGTCGTGGTGATGTGGGTCGACCCAGGCATGGTCGTAACGAAGCCCCGCCTTCAGCCGGACCGGACGGACCTGCAGCTCCTCGTAGATGAAGAGGCCCACGCCGCCCTCCGTGGCGGACCGGGTGCCTGGCGAGGAGCCGTGGGCCCGCAGGTCCTTGCCCCGGTACTCCACACCCATGGCGCCGCCACGCAGGAAGGCATGATCGTCGTGCTCGTGACGGAGGCTCAGCTCCACTCCGCCAGATAGCTGGTCGAAGCGGGCCCCCAGGTAGGGATGGTCGTCCAGCCCCCGGCCCTCGATCTCGTCGTGGAGGTAGTGGGTGAGGGAAGCAGACAGCTCCACCCCACGGAACACACCCAGCCCCGTCAGGTGGCCCGCCTCCAGACGCGCCGTCCGACGCGTGGCCTCGATGTCCACCCCGCCAGGATGGGCTCCAGGGATCAGGCGGCCGCCGAATTCCCCGGGTACGCCATAGTCCAGCCGCTGCTCCCGTACCGACGTGCCCACGAAGCCCCACGACGTGACCATGCTGGCGCCCGTGGCCACGTTGTGACCCCGGATCGCCGTCGACTCCAGCACGCCCAGCGGCGTGTGTGTATCACCTGCCTGCCGGCCGCTGGCCTCGGCTCGAAGCGCCAGCCGACCAAGCGGAAGCCAGCCGGAAAGACCCACCGTGCCGCCACGGTTGACCGACTCTAACTGCGTGCTCGCCGTCCCGCCTGGCCCGGCCGGAAGGCTCCGCGGCACGTCCTGCCTGATCACGTTGATCACGCCACCCAACGCGCTGCTACCGTACAGCAGCGCGGCAGGCCCGCGCAAAATCTCGATCCGCTCCACGGTCAGGGGGTCCACCGTCACCGCATGGTCCGAGGCGGTAGCGTACAGATCACCCGTCCGATGACCGTCCTCCAGAACCACCACACGGTCGCCGCCCATCCCGCGAATCACCGGCTGCGACGCCGCCGGGCCATTGTACTGCTGATGAATGCCAGGCTCGTGGGCGATCGTCGCCGCCAACGTAGTCGCCAGACGACGACGCAGCTCCGCATCGCTCACCACACTGGTGGGCTGGTAGACATCCCCAGACCCACGCTCACGACGCGCGCCCGTCGCAACCACGCCAGTCAACTCCAGCGCCGTCGGCCTCAGCTCGACCGACACCTCCACCGTCTCACCAGCCGCCACCACCACCGTACGCTCCGCCGGCGCATATCCGATCCGCTCCACGCTCAGCGTGTAACGGCCAGGACGGATGTCCAGGAAGTGGAACCGGCCGTCCGCCCGCGACAGCTCACGCCGCCGCATCTCCAGAAGCCTGACCTCCGCCGCCGCCACAGGAGAGCCGGTCTCAGCGTCACGCAGCACCCCCACTATCCCGCCACGGACCTCCGCCGAGTCCGGCGGATCCGGCACTGCAGACGACCAGCTATCCGTAGCCTGGCCAGCCGCCACGCCGGCTGTCGCCCCGGCCAACAGCAGCCATATGTTGATGTAGATCGCGACCCTGGTGAACATCTGTTCCTGCTTCCCCACGCGTGACCTGGAACCTGCCGGCGGGACCGCCGGCGGTTAGCTGTTCTGACTGTCCCGGCCGGTCAACGGGACCGGGTCGGGGCTCAGCTTGTCAGGCGTGGGGAGGGGCCCGGGCTCGCCGGGTGTCGGTCCCGGCCTGGCCGTGGAAGCGATCTGCGGAGGCGACGTCGGCGCTGGCGTAGGCGCTGGCGGCCATGGGTGCGCCGGGCACAAGGGGCGCAACGCCTGCGGCGAGTGTCAGGCAGACGATGCAGTCGTCATGGGCGTCCGGGAGGTCGCCATTGTCCTGATTGCCGGGACCTGCCGGGCCATGTGTGTGGCCCGGGTGGTGGCAATCGTGGGGTCCGCGGCCGTGGTCGTGCCCGTCCGGGAGCTGTCCGTGGGGCGTGGCGTGCCCGGCTCCTGCGTGGTCGATGACCATATGCGCCAGCGGCCCCGCGACCATCCCTCCGGCGAGGAGAGCGGCCGTGAGGATTCGCGTGGCGCGGTGCCACACGTCACAGGACCCGGCGCTGAGACGCGGCATACCCTTCCTATGGTGTGCCCTTGATGGAATCGTGGCCAGCGCGCGTACCTCTTGCGCTGGCGCACCCGGACTATAAAGCAATTGCCCGGTTCGTCAAGATGCAGGATGGGTGCCGG
>SLCC01000138.1 GCA_007126035.1 Gemmatimonadota bacterium | reverse complement strand
GGCGTGGCCACTCGCTACCTGCCCAACTACCTGGTCTGGCACCGCTTCCTGACCATGTGCGACAGGGCCGGCACCAGCGACACCGAGGCCAACAACCTCCTCATCGCCTGCGCCTTCCCCTGACTGCTGGTGAGACTCCGAGTGGCCGCGCGAGATGTCGGTCCCGACCAGCGGATGACGCACGTGCGGAGCCAACATTTCCCGACAACATAGCGAATCGCATACTGGCGGCGGCATAGGCCGGTTGTTCGTGGAAGCGGGTTGCCCCGCTGGGTGGAAGACTCCACACTTCCTCCTCATGTCGATCCAATCCGATGCAGTCGGGCGACCCCCGTCCACCACGCGGCTGCGGTGCTGACGATTATCGAAGTCTCCGAGGCGGCGATTGCCGGGCCGGTCATCGAGGTGGACCGATGGGCGACGGGTGCTTTTGTCGGCTACCTGGTTCTTCTGACGGGGATCGGCGTGGCCTCCGCCAGGTTCTCTTCCGCCGGTCTGGGGGAGTTCTTCCTGGCGGGTCGTCGGATGAACCGGGTGGTGGTTGCGCTGTCGGCAGTGGTCTCGGGGCGGAGCTCCTGGCTTCTGTTGGGTGTGACCGGGATGGCGTTCACCATCGGCGCCCCGGCGCTGTGGGCCGTGGCTGGCTACACGGTGGTCGAGGCCTTCCTGTTCCTGTTCTACGCGCCACGTCTCCGTCGCTTCACGGCACACCATGACGCCATCACGCTGCCGGACTTCTACGCTGACCGGTTCGACGATCGGGGCGCACTACGGGTGGTGCTGGCGTGTGTGATCCTGGTCTTCATGGTGGCATACGTGTCGGCGCAGTTCGTTGGTGGCGGGAAGGCAATCGGCGCGAGCTTCGGCCTGACGCCCGGCGCGGGGATCCTGATCACAGCGGGTATCGTGCTGGGCTATACGGTCCTCGGCGGGTTCCTGGCGGTCAGTCTCACCGACACGGTGCAGGCCGTCTTCATGCTGGTGGCGCTGCTGGCGCTGCCGGTGATCGTCATTGCCGACATGGGCGGATGGGCGGCCATGATGGGTCAACTCCGGTTGGTGGATGCGGGACTCCCCGATCCGTTCGCCATTGCCATGGGTGCGGGTCTGGGCTTCATCGCCATCGGCCTCGGCTCACCGGGCAACCCCCACATTCTGGTTCGGTACATGTCGATCGACGACCCGGCCCAGCTCAGATTCGCGGCGGTCGTGGGCACGGTGTGGAACGTTCTCATGGGAGCGGGCGCCGTCCTGATCGGTCTGGTCGGGCGGTCATTGCTCACGGGTGTGGAGGCCCTTCCCGGGGGGGACCCGGAGAATCTGTTCCCGGTCCTGGCCCAGGCATACCTGCCACCGGTCCTCTTCGGCATCGTGGTGGCGGCAATCTTCGCGGCCATCATGTCCACCGCCGACTCGCAGCTTCTGGTGGCGGCGTCTACGGTGGTGCGCGATGTGTACGAGAAGGTGGTGCGCAGGGAGGCACTGCCTCGCCGGGTGGCCGTCCGCTACAGCCGGCTGGTGGTGACGGCGCTGGTGCTGGTAGCCCTGGTCCTGGGCTGGCTGGCGGACGAGCTGGTCTTCTGGCTGGTGCTCTTCGCCTGGGCCGGACTGGGTGCGGCGCTGGGCCCCACGTCCATTCTGGCGCTGTTCTGGAGACGGACGACCAGCGCGGGCGTCTTCGCGGGCCTGGTGGCAGGGACCGTGACCACCTTCGTCTGGTACTTCACCCCCGCCCTGAAGGATCGGTTGTACGAGCTGATACCAGCCTTTGCTGCGGGACTCGTGGCAACTGTGGTCGTGAGCTTGGTCACGCGGCCGCCGCCCGGTGCCGACTCGATGCTGAGAGTGATGAAGGGCGACGAGCAGGAGTGAGAGCGGCCGGCCGGACCTGGCTCCTGACGGCGGAAAGTCGCGCCCGCTGGCTGGCCGGTGGTACCGTCTACTCGGTACCGTGGCCGTTGAGGAGCTCCTGCACCTTCCGACGGATGTCCGCCAGCGACGCCGGCTTGGCCATGTAGGCGTCGCAGCAACCTGACCGGAGGACCATGTCCGCATCGCCGCTCTGGGCCATGGCGGTGAGGGCCAGGATCGGGATGTCGCCCAGCTCCTGCTTGATCCAGAGCCCGGCCTCGATCCCGCTCATGGACGGGAGCTGGAGGTCCATGATTACCACATCGGGTTCCACCTCACGGGCCCGCTCGACAGCCTCCTCCCCGCGCCGGGCGGTCTCGACCCGGTGTTCCATGGACAGGAGGTCCCGGAGGATGGTCAGCAGATCAGGGTTGTCCTCCACGACCAAGATGGTTGCCATACGGTTGTCGCCCTTGGGGTTGCAGTCGTTAGGACACCCCTGTTCGTGTGCACTAAACATGCCGCCGGCCCGCGCTGGCAGGGGTTGTGCTGTCATCCCGCCGACGCCTCCTTTACGTTGGTTGCCGCAGGCGCGGAAGGCAACCGCAGGATCACCTTAATCATGATGCGAACATGCGCGAGACTCTACCGGACCTGGTAGTCGAGAGGGAACAGGAAGGCAAGATAGTCTTCCTCGTTCTGGACGGGCTGGGCGGGCTGCCCCACGAGGAGACGGGCCTGACGGAGCTGGAGGCTGCCTCCACGCCCAACCTTGATCGTCTGGCCCGGGGGTCGGCGCTGGGGCTGATCACGCCGGTGGCCCCTGGCATCTCGCCCGGCAGCGGACCGGGGCATCTGGCGCTCTTCGGGTACGACCCCATCCGCTACAACATCGGTCGGGGGGTGCTCAGCGCCCTGGGCGTGGACTTCCACCTGGAGCATGGTGACCTGGCGGCGCGTCTCAACTTCGCCACGTTGGACGAGGATGGGAAGGTCGTGGATCGTCGCGCCGGCCGTCCTCCGGAGGAGGAGAATGCCCGTCTGGTGGCGAAGCTCCGGGAAGAGGTGAAGGGGGCGGGTGGCGTCCAGGTCTTCTGGGAATCGGAGAAGGAGCACCGGGTGGTGCTGGTGATGCGTGGCGCCGGCCTCTCCGCCGAGCTCGAGGACACGGACCCGCAGCAGACGGGGGTCCCGGCGCTGCCTCTCCGGGCGTCGTCGCCTGAGGGTGAGCGGACGGCGCGGGCGGTGGAGTCGGTCCTGGAGCGGGCCCACCAGGTGCTGGCTGACGAGCCAGTGGCGAACGGGCTCCTGGCCCGCGGCTTCGCCACCTTCGAGCCGTACCCCTCCATGGAGGACCGGTTCGGGCTGCGGGCTGTCTGCATAGCGCGCTACCCCATGTACCGGGGCGTCTCCCGGCTCCTGGGCATGGACGTGGCCGAGCCTGCGGAGACGGACGCCGGCAGTATCGACGTGTTGGCGAGCGAGCTCCAGGACCACGACTTCGCCTTCGTGCACTTCAAGTACATTGACAGCCGGGGCGAGGATGGCGACTTCGACGCGAAGGTGGCGGCCATCGAGGCGGTGGACGAGCTGATCCCCGGTGTGGAGGCGCTGGAGCCGGCGGTTATAGTGGCCACGGGCGATCATTCCACGCCGTCGCGCATGCGAGCCCACTCCTGGCACCCGGTGCCACTACTCCTGGGCTCCAGGTGGTGCCGGCCGGTGGACGTGGACGGGTTCGGGGAGCGGTCATGCATGCGGGGCGAGCTGGGCACCTTCGAGGCCAAGCACCTGATGACGCTGGCCCTGGCCCACGCCGGCCGGCTGAGCAAGTACGGCGCATGAGCGGTGAGGCCATGGAGGGCATGGAGGGCATGGAGGAGGTCCTGGCGGCGGCCATTGCCCTGGGCGAGGAGGGGCGGTGGGAGGAGATGGCGGAAAGGCTGGGTCAGGCCCTGGACCGGGAGGAGGACAACCAGTACCTCCTCTGCTGGCTGGGTGTCGCCGAGGGCGAGTTGGGCAACGACGGCGCCGCCTACGAGTCATTCCGCCGGTGCATCGAGCAGGATCCTGATGATCCGCACGTGCTGGCCATAGCCGGTGCGGGGCTGGCCCAGTTCGACGATCCAGACGCAGAGACGGCGCTCCGGGCCGCGGCCCTGTCCGCGCCGGACCTGCCGATTGCGCGGCTGAACTACGGCGCCTACCTGGTCCGGTCGGGTCTGTTCCCGGAAGCCCTAGAGCAGCTCGAGGCGGCCCGGGAGCTGAGCCCTGATGACCCGGTGGTCCGGGCGGAGTTGGGTGCGGCGCACCTGCTACGGGGCGAGCCGGACCGGGGGCTGGCGGAGTTCGAGGAGGCCCTGGCCCTGGCGCCGGACGACTCCTGGACCCGGATCCTGATGGGCCTGGTCCTGGTGGAGCTGGACCGGATGGAGGAGGCCGCGGAGGAGTTGGTCCGGGCGGCCAGGGAGCGGCTGGACGATGCGGAAGCCCTGATCCTGGGCGCGCTGGCAGCAGCCGGCGCCGGATGGCCGGGCCCTGCCGAGGAGCTGCTGGCACACGCCAGGTACTCGGTGGAAGGTGTCGACGCCGAGCTCCTGGAGGAGGCGGAGGCGGCAATCGGGAGCGACGACGAAGCGGCCCGAGCCCTGCTTCGCAGCACCGCCGGCCCCGCGGCGCTCAGGGAGCGCCTGGCCCAGCCGCTCTGAAGCCTCGCCCGCACCTGGGTGTGTGGAGCCTTGCAGGCCTGCCCGTCGTTCCTCTACCTTGGCCGCGGCCAGTTCATCGGCCGCGGCCGCAACGATCTCACCTTGAAAGCCGATCCCATGATCCAGATCCCATTCTCGCGCCACCGTCTCGACAACGGTCTCGAAGTCGTGCTGTCCCACGACCCCGGCGCGCCGGTAGTGGCGGTCAACCTCTGGTACCGTGTCGGGTCCCGGGATGAGCGACCGGGACGGGCGGGCTTTGCCCACCTCTTCGAGCACCTGATGTTCCAGGGCTCGGAGCACGTGCCGGAAACGGCCCACTTCGCCTTCATCGAGCAGGCCGGCGGCTCGCTGAACGGCTCGACCTGGCTCGATCGCACCAACTACTACGAGACCCTCCCGGCCAACTACCTGGAGCTGGGGCTCTGGCTCGAGTCGGATCGATTGGGCTGGCTGGTGGGCGCCATGACCCAGGAGAAGCTGGACAATCAGCGGGACGTGGTGAAGAACGAGCGCCGCTGGATCGTGGACAACCAGCCCTATGGCGACTGGGATGAGCGCCTTCAGGCCATGATCTACCCGCCGGACCACCCGTACCACCACTCGGTGATCGGGTCGATGGAGGACCTGGACGCGGCGTCGCTGGAAGACGTGGAAACGTTCTTCAAGACCTATTACCGCCCGAATAACGCCGTGCTCACGCTGTGCGGCGACTTCCAGGAGGAGCGGGCGCTGGAACTGATCGACCGCTGGTTCGGCGACATACCGGCCGGTCCGCCGGTCCCACCCATCCCCGGCCGCACCGACATACCCACCACCCTCGAGGAGCCGGTGCGGCAGGTGGTGGAGCAGGACACGTCGCTGTCCCGGGTGTACCGGGCATACCGGATCCCGCCCTATGGCGACGACGGTTGGTATCCGGCCGGGGTGGCCGCCCACGTGCTGGCGTGGGGCAAGGCGTCCAGGCTGAACCGACGGCTGGTGCGGGATCGACGGCTCGCCCAGGACGTGGTGGCCTATGCCTTCCCGGTCGTCGTGGGCGCCGCCATGCTGGTGCTGTGGGCCACCGCCCGACCCGGCGTCCCGGTGGACGAGCTGGAGAAGGCATTGGACGAGGAGCTGCTGGAAATGGCCGGCGTGGCCGACAACGAGGTCAAGCGGGCGGTGCGGCTCATCGAGGCCAGGCAGCTGAGTGAGCTCCAGAAGGTGGACGAACGAGCTGACCAGCTCTCCATGTTCACCTGCCTGTTCGACGACCCGGGCCTCATCAACACGGAGTTGGACCGGATCAGGGGCGTGAGCGCAACCGACCTGCACGCGTTCGCCGAGCGCCACCTGGATCCGGCACGCGCCGCGACACTGATCTATCTGCCGAAGGGGGGTGGGGCATGACAGAGGCTACTATCGACCGGACACGGCCGCCCGAGCCGGGGCCGGTGAAGCCGTACGATTTCCCCACCATCATCCGGGAGCGGCCGGCCGGCAACGATGCGCCCGAGCTCGTCTTTGCCCGGCACGGGGACCTGCCCCTGGTCACAGCTGAACTCATCATCGAGGCGGGGGCGGCGGCCGAGCCGGCTGAGCGGGCCGGGATCGCCCAGCTCACCGCGGAGGCCCTGGAGACGGGTACCGCCAGCAGGGACGTCGATAGCCTTGCCTGGGAGCTGGAGAGCCTCGGCGTGGAGCTGGCCACCGGAGCCAGCTGGGACGCCGCATCCGTGGGCGTCACCGTGCACGCCGACCGGCTGGACCCCGCCCTGGAGCTGCTGGCGGAGATAGTCCAGAGACCAGCGTTTCCAGAAAACCAGGCCGAGCGGCTCCGGGACGAGCGGCTGGCTGACATCCTCCAGCGCAGGAAGGAGCCCCGGGCCCTGGCTTCCGACGCCGCCGATCGGTTCATATACCGGGACCAGGTGCCCTACGGCCGGCCCCTCATCGGGCTGGGAGAGACCGTCAGGAACCTGACCGCCCAGGACCTGGCGAGTTTCCACCGCGACCGCTACCGGGGCGGCGCCGCGGCCCTGGTCATCAGCGGCGGAGTCGACCAGGCCAGGGCCCGGGCGGCAGCCCTCAAACACTTCGGTGACTGGCGCGGCGGAGCGCCGGAACGGCCTCGGTTTGAGGTGGCGCCACGGGTTGACCGGACCACCGTGTTCATCATCGACCGGCCCGGCTCCGTCCAGTCGGAGATCCGGCTCGGCCACATCGGCGTCGACCGGCACCACCCCGATTACTTCCCCCTGCTGGTCATGAACACCATCCTGGGCGGCGCGTTCACCAGCCGGCTGAACATGAACCTGCGAGAGAAGCACGGCTTCACCTATGGTGCCCGTAGCGGCTTCGCCCTTCGCCGTCAGCCCGGACCGTTCACCGTCGAGGTCGGCGTGGCCAGTGATGTCACGGCCAGGGCCATCGAGGAGGCCCTCAAGGAGATCAACGGGCTCCGGGACGAGGGACCGACGGACAGGGAGATGGACAGCGCGCGGGACTACCTCAGGGGCGTGTTCCCGCTCCGCCTCCAGACCACCGCCGCCCTGGCCGCCCGCATCGCCGAGCTCGTCGTCTTCGACTTGCCCACCGACTACTTCCAGACCTACCGCCGCCAGATCGGGGAGGTGACGCGAGACGACGTGCTGCGCGTGGCCCGTGACGTCATCCGGCCCGACCGCCTCGCCGTCGTCCTCGTCGGCGACGCAGACGAGATCGCAGAACCGGTCCAGGCGCTGGGACTGGGACCCGTAGAGATCCTCGAGAACCTGCCATGAGCGAACGCACCAGCACTCTGGACGCCAGCCGCGCCGGAGAAATCGGCAGCACCAAGCCGGGCCAGGTGGACTCCCGGGTCATCCACGACGGCAAGATCGTCAACCTGGCCATCGACACCGCCCGCTTCCCCGACGGCTCTACCGGGCAGATCGAGCTGGTCCGGCACTCCGGCGCCGCCGCCGTGGTGGCTGTCCTCGGCGACGCCGCGGCGCCCGACCCCATCATCGTCCTCCTCCGCCAGTTCAGGTACGCCGCAGGCGGCAACCTCTTCGAGGTGCCCGCCGGGCGACCGGACCAGCAGGGCGAGCCCTGGGAGAAGGTGGCCGCCAGGGAACTGGAAGAGGAGACGGGCTACGCCGCCGACAAGCTCACACACCTCACCACCATCTACACCACCCCCGGGTTCACCGACGAGCGGATCCACCTCTTCCTGGCCCACGGGCTCTCTCGAGGTACCATTAACCTGGACCACGACGAGTTCGTCGAAGTGGTGACCCTGCCCCTGTCGCAGGTGCTGGAGGCGGTCCGGGACGGTCGCATCATCGACGCCAAGTCTATCGTCGCCCTCCTCTACTACGCCACCTACCATCGCTGAGCGTGCTGGGCCCATACCTGTCCACTCCATGGGTCGGGCAAATGTCCTCCACCGAGGACGATTTCCCCTTCAGCTTTACCGGGTGACATTTAACAAGTCGTTGTGTGGCTGCGTCTTAGAGCCGTGGCACCGAACGGTACACAGCGTGCCCGGGATTGTACCGACAGGAGCAGGGGAGGACGATCTGTCTGAAATACGGGCGGTCGATCGTTTCTTGGGTGGAAGGAATGAGACAGGGGGTGGTGATGGCACAAGCGCTACGGCTCCAGGATTCTGCTTCCAGGACGCGCAGCCACGAGCTGGCGGAGCTGGAGGATGCTCAACTGGCGGCGGCTTCGCTGGACGGCGAGGCGCGTGCCTTCACCGTGCTGGCGGACCGGTACCACGCGCGGCTACTCAATTTCATCCACCGGATGATCGGTGACCGGGAGCGAGCTGAGGATCTGGTTCAGGAGACGTTCGTCCGGATCCATCGCCACCTGCAACGATACGACCAGAACCGGAAGTTCTCGACCTGGGCGTACACGATTGCCGGCAACCTGGCGAAGAACGAGCTTCGGAACCGGTCCAGGAATCCCATGGTCCTGTTCCAGACGATCAAGCGGAACTGGGAGGCGGATCACCGTCCGCTGGAGTGGGAGGACAACCGCTACCGCCCGGATGATCTGTACCGGAAGCGGGACCTGAGGGCGAAGGTGGAGCAGGCGGTTTCGGAGTTGCCGGAGCATCACCGGGTCGTTTTCGTGCTCCGGGAGCTGGAGGGCAAGACGTACGAGGAGATCTCGGAGATCACGGCCGTGAATCTGGGCACGGTGAAGAGCCGTCTGAACAGGGCCCGGAACAGCTTCGCCCAGTTGATCGCTCCGTTGATCGACTGATCGACCGGCCCCGGCCACGGGGCCGGACCGATGCCGGTCTCCGACGAGGAACCTTCTCGGCTTCCTGCAAGTAGATGTGCATCGGCGACACTGTACTTGCCGATGCCAATGGATTGCCGAGAATTCCTGAGCCGATATTCCGACTACGATGACAGCCTGCTGAGCTCGGCCGAGCTGGAGCGGTTCCACGATCACATGAGCCGTTGCGCTTCGTGCGCCCGCTATGATCGGGTCCTGCGGAAGGGCAGGATGCTGGTCCGGCAGGCGCCGCGGCTGAACCCGGGGGAGGAATTCGTGCCGCGCCTCCACCCGCGTCTCTGGCAGGAGCATGTCGAGAGGCCGCGACACTCTGGTCGGGTGTCAGCCGGGATGGCAACCGCTCTGGCGGGATTTACCGTGGTCGTGGTCTCGGTCTGGGCGGTGGTGCTGATCGACAGCGCATCATCCGCCGACATCGCCGCCGACGGTGCCGCGGAGCCCGGGTCGGCGGTTGCCGCGGAGCTCGGGTCGGCGGCTTTGGAGCTGGCCCCGCAGTATGTTCGTGCTCCTGGGAGGCTGCAGCCCGATAGGCATCAGGCGGGGTGGCGTGTCCTGCCACCGGCTCACGAGGCTCCTCCGCGTGATTGGTCCGCCAGGAGGGTGGACCAGCCTGTTGCCGCATCGTATTCTCCACTTGTGACCGGGCCGCCGTCGTATCGAGCCTCGGCCGCGGCTCCTGCTAGCGCAGCTATCTCTACCGAGTACACCTTCGACTGAGCTGATGCCGGTCCTGAGCCAGGAGCTCCTTGCTCGCCGCCTCCGGGATGGTGAGGGCGGCGGCGTCTTCCTCCTCTTCGGAGAGGAAGAGCACCTCAGGGACGCTACGGCCCGCCGTATCATCGACGCTCATCTCGACCCCGGCACCCGTGACTTCAACCTGGACGAGGTGCGCGGTGACGATGTGACGGCTGAGCGGCTGGGCTCGCTGATCGGCACGCCGCCCATGATGGCGGAGTGGCGGGTGGTTGTGGTCCGGGAAGCTCAGGCGCTGGCAGCGAGC
Organism: Gemmatimonadota bacterium; assembly: GCA_007126035.1. GTDB lineage: Bacteria > Gemmatimonadota > Gemmatimonadetes > Longimicrobiales > RSA9 > SLCC01. The sequence continues at coordinate 44,351 of SLCC01000138.1, read as the reverse complement.
CCCACGACCAGAGCCATCCTCGAGGACGCAGCCGATCGACCTCCCGCCGGTCTGGTCCTGGTCCTGATGGCGGACCTGGGCTCCAGTAAGGCAAAGCTGTGGAGCAAACTGAAGAAGAAGACGAGCGCGGTGGAGTTTGCCCGTCTCTCCGAATCCGACCTCCCGGGTTGGCTCATGTCGTGGGCCCAGCGGACGGGGTTGGCCATGGACGTGGACGCGGCCAGAGGCGTGGCCGCTGCTGTGGGCCCGGACCTGGCGGTGGCGGTCAGGGAGATGGAGAAGCTGCGGGACTACGTGGGCGAGCGGCCTGCCATCACACTCGATGACGTAACGGCCGTCGTCGGTGTCATACCCCGCCAGGATCGGTGGGCGTGGATCGATTCCGTAGCGGAACGACGGCTGGACACCGCACGGGCAGCCCTCCCGGTACTGCTCGACATGGGGGAGACTGGAGTGGGCTTGACCATCGCCCTGGCCACCCATTTCCTCCGGCTCGCCCTTTGCAAAGCAGGCGGACGAGCCGTACTCGAGCGGGAGCTGCCGCCGCACCAACGTTGGCTCTCCCGACGGGCGGAGTCCCAGGCGCGGATATGGACCGCAGACGAGATCGATCGTGTGCTGGAACACCTGCGTCGCGCGGATCGCCTCCTCAAGTCGGCTCCCCTCTCCGACCTTCAAGTCATGGAGGAGCTGATGCTCCGGGTCCAACACGAACGGGCGGCGACAGCATGAGGTGGAGCTTTTCGTTCGGGCTGCTCTGCGCCATGGCGGCGGCACCGGTAGCGCCGTGGCCGGGCGAGCACCTGGCGGCACAGAGCACGACCCTGAACCAGGTCGACAGCCTGGTGGCTGCCGCCGATTACGACCGCGCCCGAGCCGCACTCGAGGATTGGTTGGCCTCCCGGGAGGCGACACGGGCCGACGAGCGGGAACGGGCCAGGGCCCTGCTGCTCCGGGCCCGGCTGGCGCCGGACTTCCCCAGCGCCGAGAGCGATTACCTATCCCTGGTGCTGGGATACCCCCTCTCGCCATACACACCCGAGGGCCTGCTCCGGTTGGGACAGGGACTCCTGGCCGCCAACGAGCCGGTTCGGGCCACCGGGTACCTCGCCCGCCTGGTCGCCGACTACCCCGGCCGCCCGGAACGCAGTCTCGCCATGCTCTGGCTCGCACGCGCCCAGCTCGCCGCCCGCCAGCTCGCGGCCGCCTGCAACACTGCCAGGAACGCCCTTCGCGACACCAGTGACCCGGACCTCGCCAGCTTGATCCGCCACGAGGAGCAGGTGGCATGCGCCGCCGCCTCCGGCGACGAGGCCCGGGCCATCGCAACGACGACGCCGGCCACGGCGCCAGAGCCACCCCCGGCGGCGGCTCCGGCCAGAGACACCCACACGATGCCGGCCCGGGACCAGGCCGATCCAGACGGTCGCTTCACCGTCCAGACCGGCGCGTTTCGGCAGCAGGCCACGATCGACGCGACGGTGGCGAGACTTAGACGAGCCGGTTACGATCCCCGTGTCGTCACCGTCCCCGCCAATGCCCTGGTCAGGGTACGGATAGGAAGGTTCGGCAGCCGCCAGGAGGCGGAGCGCTTGATGAACCAGCTCAGGCGGGACGGGTTCGACGCCATCGTGGTGGCCGACGCCATTCAGGAGCGACCGCGGTGACGGGCACCGGGCCGCTCGTGCTGGTGGCCGAGGACCAGCCCCTGGCCAGCCTCGCCCTGCGGGCCCAGCTCGAGGTGCTGGACTACCAGGTCATGGCCGCCCACGACGGCGAGGAGGCCATCGCCCTGGGGGCCTGCTTCCCCGTCGAGCTCGGCCTCTTCGATTTCCGCATGCCCCGTTGCAACGGCGTCGACGCAGCTCGAGCACTCTTCGAGATGGCGCCCACTCCCGTCGTACTGCTCAGCGGCTTCGACCCCGTCAGCCTCCCAGAGCCCTTGCCCCGACCTCCCATCTTCGCCTCACTCACCAAACCCGCCGACCTGAACGACCTCCGGAACGCTCTCGCCGCCGCAGCCACAGGCTTCGCCAGCTGGATCGCCGCACAACCAGGACGGGAAGACCTGGTCATGAAGACACAGCGGGAACGGACCACCATCGCCGATGCCATCAACAACGCCGCCAGCGATGAGCCGTCCGGCCGCGTGGCCCGACAGCTCCTCGAACAGGCACGGCGCGAGCACCTGCCACTGGTCGACGTCGCACGCCAGACACTCCACCCAGAGAGGTGACATGGACTCACGCCTCTCAGCGCGCCAGCAATACGTGGAGTGGATCGAGGAGCGCCTGGACGACTTCAAGGACAGCATCTCCCGTCAAGAGCTCCTGGCACTGGCAGACGAGGCCGTCACCGGCCTCTTCCACTCCCAGGATGAACAGTATCCCCTAACCGAAATCCTCCTCCGCGATGCCGTCGACGCCCTGATCTTCCAGCGCCTCGGGCTGCCCACCTTCCGTCAATGGCTGCGCACGTGTCAGACTGACACGCCGGCCTGTCCATCAGAGAGGACAGTTGCGCCCGACCTGACTGCCGACGGCGGAGGCTAATCCGTTGTGCAGTAAGGGATTGGCTCTGGTCGGGATGTCCGGTACGCCTTGTGCCTTGGTAAGGGCTGTCCGGCCTTCGCGGCGGAGGTCGGTGGCACAAAGGGGGGAGGATGAAGGATCGCGGAAGAGTAAAGGGGCGGAAGCCAGCCGGAATCGTGATCAAGGTAGTGCCGGCAGAGGAGAAGAAGCCGGCGATCTCGGCGTTCGTCTGGGGCGGCAAGGTGCAACCGGCGCCGACGTTGCCGTACGGTCGTTGGAAGCCGAAGGCGGCCTGATGCATAGATAGTAGGCGGGTATCTGTCGTGCGAGGGTCCGCGGGCCGGTTGGTCCGCGGGCCTTTTTCATGGGTCTTCACCTGTTTCCGGAAGCGACCAGGCAATGCCGGTCGGAGAGGAGGTATATGGATGTAGACTGAAACTCGGACGGTGTCCGCGCCGAGGCGGATGTGGGTGATCGGGTCACGAAGTGGCGTGGCGGATGCGACGTACACATTTTGGTGAGCGCCCATGGTCCGGGGTCGGACCGGGCGCCCTTCTTTTTTGGCGTGCTGTGATGTCGGGTGAACGGAGCATAGGAGTGATCGGTGCCGGTCCTGCGGGACTGGCGGCGGCCTGGCGGTTGGCGGGCCGTGGTCGTGGTGTGCGGGTGTACGACGTGCGGGAGCCAGGGGGTCGGCTGCGTACGGAGCGAGTGGCTGGCCGGGCGGCGGACGCGGTGGTCCAGCTGCTCTCGAATCATCACACGCAGGTCCTGGATCTGGTGGAGTCGGTGGGCGCGACGGACCTGCTGGTGCGGCTGCCGGGGCAGGACGCGGTGTGGCGGAAGGGTCGGGCGAACACGTTGCGTTACGGCTCGATGCGGAGCATGGCCACATCGGGTGCGCTTCCCCGGGGCCTCAAGCTCCGGCTGGCTTTGAAGTACGTGCCGTTTCTCGAGCGGCACGCTTCTGCTCTCGACCTGAACGCTCCGTGGCTGGCGGGCCAAGCGGGACTGGACGATGAGACGATTGCGCAGTGGGGCCGACGTGAGCTCGGGGACGATTTCGTGGAGTACATGGCGTACCCGCTGCTGGCCGCGTACTACGGGGTGACACCGGAGGAGGTGGGGGCCGGCGTCTTCCACTGCCTGGCCCGGGCCGGCTTGCGGGTCCAGCTTCTCGGGGTCCGCGGCGGACTGGCCGCGCTGGCTGGCGCGGTGGGAGAGTGGCTGGATTCCCGGGGCGTGGTGGTGGTGTCCGGAGCGCCTGTGGATGGACTGGAGCCGTCTGGCACGGGCGTTCGCGTTCGTGTGGCGGGCGGTTATGCGGATCACGAGGCGGTGGTGGTCGCCGTTCCAGCGGCGGACGCGGCCAGGCTGGTGCCGGGAGCGCCGTGGCTGAGCCGGGTCCCTTGCCGGTCCACGGCCACGCTGGTGCTGGCCACGGAGGGCCCGGTGGGTAAGGGCTGGTTCGGTCTCTCGATCCCTCGACGGGACCCGCTGGGTGGGCAGGTGGCGTCTGTCTACGTGCAGGAGGAGAAGCGGGTGGACGGTGTGGGCCCGGCGGTGGTCGTGGTCCCCTCGCCGGCGGCGGCGGAGCGGTGGTCGGAGGGTGATCCTGGGGCGGCTCTGGAAGCGGCCCTGCCAGTGCTGGACGTAGTGCTCCCGGAGACCCGGGGCAGGGTGGTGGAGGCCCGGCTGGTGAGGTTGCGCCAGAGCCTGTTCGTTCCAGGCCCTGGCCATTTCGAGCGGATGGAGCGTGCCCGGGCGGCGGAGGTGCCGCCCGGGGTGGCGCTGGCTGGTGACTATCTGGTGGCGCCCACCGTCGAGGGCGCCGTCCGTTCCGGTATACAGGCGGCGGATCGGCTCATGGCCGGGCCAGCCTGACGGTCAGGCGCCGGCCCTGCCTCACCAATTCCAGTTCGAGAGCTTCCGACTGCCGTGCGGCCAGCAATCCTCTGAGCATGGGGAGGCTGGTCACGTGGGAGCCAGCTGCTCCTGTGACGACATCGCCTGGCCGCAGCCCTGCCCTCTGTGCCGGTGACCCGGGTGTGACCCGCAGCACCAGCAGCCCCTGGTCGGCGCCCCGGAAGTACTCTGCCAGCTCCGGCTCCAGGGCGACCATCTCGGCGCCGGCCACACCCCTCAGGCTGACGGCCAGGGCGTCCTCGGCGGAGAATAGCCGGGTCTGTGCCGGCGGTGACTCGGCTCCCGGCCGCATGGGCCATGGGAAGGCGCGGGCCTCACCCACGGCGTCCCGGGCCTCCATTGCTCGTCGAGCTATGACGACACGCAGGCTTTCCGCCTGTTCCTGGATCCGTTCGATGTCGATCGGGCCCGTCACGATGACCGGGGCTGTGCGAGCCACCGAGTCGGCGCAGGCCAGGAGCGCGGCGGCGCGGCGGTCCAGCTCGGAGGTGGTCCGGCGGGTTAGCGGCCGGTATACCGCCGGGCGCTCGCCCTGTACCAGCCAGTACCCTTCACTGGAGGAGCGACCCCTGCTGCTGGCGGCCAGGTCGGTGGCCACCATCGTGTCTCGGAGCAGCTTGATCACCGGCGCCCTCGGTCCCACCGGCGGGACCACGGTCCGCGCTGGCTGCGTCATGACCGGCCGTTCAGGCCTGCGCTCCGCCACGACGGTCAACTGTCTCTGGTCGACGCCCCGCCGGATTGTCACTCGGACCCGTTCGCCCGGTGAGAGCCGGGCGCTGCGGGCCGCGAGTCGGATGGCCGGAGCGTGGTCGCCGTCGATGGCCAGGATCTCATCGCCTGTGCGGATCCCAGCCCGCTCCGCCGGCGAGCCGGGTATGGCGGTGGCAACCACGAGCTGGGCTCGGCACCCGTCGCCCTGCTCCAGCCAGCGGATGTCGTAGGTGATTCCGAGCCATGCCGTGCCGGGTCGATCTGCGACAGCTCTGCTCTGGGCCATGGCCGGTCCCGTCATGACCAGCAGGAGCGCGCACAGCAGGATGTATCTCATGGCGTCACCTCAGAACACGGGCGGGCCGCCGTCCCCGCTCAACTGGCGCAAGACCGCGTTCCGCTGGGCCAGCGCCGACAGGTGGTAGCTGCTGATGATGGGATCCGTCGGCGCCTCGTGGAGCGCTTCCGCCGTGGTGAGCACGATGTTCTCCAGGGCGGCCAGCCTGGCCGCCGGGTCCGCGGGCGGTGCGTCGGTGGCGGCCATGTAGCGGTCCAGTGCGACCATGAACGCCTCGCTTGCGCTTGCCTCCACATCGGTTGTGGCACCCTGGGCCGCAGCGGCCACGGCGGGATCTACAGGAGCAGCGCCTCCGGCCACTCGGGACGGTGTCTCCAACGACGGCGGCGGGTCTGCGGGACCGCGGGCCAGGTATCCCGCGGCGCCGCCTGCCAGGAAGAGCACCATGGCCGCCGCGGCCCTGGCGGCCGCCACGCCCGGTAAGCGCCGCTCCCGGACCAGTCCCTCCCGCCTCAGCTGTGCCCGCAAGGCCGGCCATGCGTCCGGCCCGGGCTCCAGGTCGGGCAGGGTGGCAAGCGCCTGGCGCTGGTCCGTCAGCGCCGCCAGCTCCGCCCGGCACCCGGCACAAGATTCCAGGTGCGTGCGCTCCCGCTCGTCGGGCATCTCGTCCACCAGGCGGGCCAGCGCCTCACGCGTCAGATGCGACATATGCCTTCCCCTCCGTGGCCATCTCCCTGCTCCCCAGCGACTCTCTCATCTTCGCTCTCGCCTTGAACAACTGGCTCTTCGAGGTGCCGGCGGCGATGCCGAGCATCTCCCCGATCTCCTCGTGGGTGAAGCCCTCCACGTCGTGAAGTACCAGGACCTGCCTCATCCCCTCCGGTAGCGACGCCACTGCACGTTCCAGTGTGAGTCGCAGCGTGGCCGGCGACTCCGGTGGCCCGGCCTGGTCATCCGGCAGAACTGTCTCCCGGACCTCGTGGCGGGCCCGGCTCCGCAGGCCCTGCAGCGCACTGTTCACCGCCACCCTGTGCAGCCAGGTGGAGAAGGCCGCTTCCCCGCGGAACCGGGGCAGGGCGCGGAAGGCCCGCAGCCACGCCTCCTGGGCCCAGTCCTCAGCCAGCGCGTCGTCGCCTGCCAGCCGACGCACCACGGCATGGACCCGGGGCGCGTAGCGCCGGTACAGGGCGTGGAGGGCCGCCTCCTCACCTGTCTTGGCCCGACGTACCAGTTCGTCGTCCGTCATGCCTTCGCGGGGAACATGGCGCGTGTCCCGGTCTCTCGATTGGTTCGATGCCGCCATGGCACAAGGGGTTGCCTGGCCCAGGAGTGGCGGGCGTGCTTCTTGCCCCCCTGTGGCGTGTGAACAGGAACTATGGATCCACGCAGAGGTACGGACAAGGATGAACGAACGGAGGAAAGGCTGGCGACGCATCCACGAGGACGGCACTGAATGGGAGGCGCGGATCGTGCCCGCGCCACGGCAGACCGAGCAGGAGCTGCGCGCGGACGAGGAGCTCCTGGAGTTCGTGTGCGTGGACGGATCCCGCAAGCCTCGCCAGGTGGCGGTGCCCGGCGGGGCGTACCGGGACATGGACGACGACGCCCTGCACCGCGCTTTCGTCAAGGCGCGGCCCATAGGGGGTGACTTCTACGGCCGGCCCGGCAAGCACATGAACGATATGGGATGATGGTGGCAGGAGCGGCCGTAGGGGCTATCTTTCCCGGCATGACCAAACATATGCCACTGGTGGCCCCTGCGGGCGTGTCGCACCTGGAGTGCGGCATGTGCGGCGCCGCCTACGGTGATGCGGAGCAGCCGTGGCGTCTGTCGCCCTGCTGCGATCGGCCGCTCCTGGCCCGCTACGACCTCCCGGCGCTGCGCGGCCGGTTCACTCCCACCACGCTCAGCGGCCGGCCGCCGGACCTGTGGCGCTACGCCGAGGTGCTCCCCGTCCGGGCGGCGGAGCACCGTATCACGCTGGGCGAGGGTTTCACACCACTGGTCCCGGCGCCGCGGCTGGCCGAAGAGCTGGAGCTGGATCGCCTGTGGATCAAGGACGAAGGCCAGAACCCCACCGGCAGCTTCAAGGCCAGGGGTCTGGTCATGGCCGTGGCCCGGGCCCGGGAGCTGGGCATCGAGGCCGTGGCGCTGCCCTCGGCGGGGAACGCGGGCGCGGCGGCGGCGGCCTACGGCGCGGCGGCCGGGATCGCGGTCCACGTGGCCATACCGAAGGACACGCCCGCTTCGATCATCGAGGAGACGCGGGCGCTGGGCGCGGAGGTGCGGCTGGTGGATGGTTTGATCACGGATGCAGGGGCACTGATCGGCAGGGACGCGGCGGAGCACGGCTGGTTCGACCTGTCGACGCTCAAGGAGCCATACCGCATCGAGGGCAAGAAGACCATGGCATACGAGCTGGTCGAGCAGCTCGGTCGCGTGCCCGAGGTGATCGTATACCCCACTGGCGGAGGCACCGGCCTGGTGGGGATGTGGAAGGCCTTCGACGAGATGGAGGAGCTGGGCTGGATCGGCGGTGAGCGGCCCCGGATGATCTCGGTCCAGGCCACCGGCTGCGCTCCCATGGTACGGGCCTGGGAGACGGGTGCGGAGATGGCGACGCCGTGGGAGGACGCGGCAACGGCGGCGTGGGGGCTGCGGGTGCCCCGGGCCGTGGGTGACATCCTGATCCTGGACGCCATCCGCAGCTCCGGCGGCTCGGCGGTGGCGGTGTCGGACGACAAGATGCGTGAGGCTGTATCCCGCATAGGTCGCTGCACCGGCGTCTACGCCTCCATCGAGGGCGGTGCCACCGCGGCGGCGGTGCCCCTGCTCCTGGAGCGGGGGCTGCTGGACGCCGGGGAGGAGGTGGTCCTGTTCAACACCGGCAGCGGTCTTACCTACGACTGAGCTATGAGGTACCTGGTCCAGCGATTCACTCCACGTCTCGATCGCCGCTGGGTGGTGGCGCTCGTGGTGGTGGCCGTCCTGGCCATCGCAGCCACCTTCGTCCGGTGGGGTGATCCGCTGCCAGAGCTGGAGCTGCTGGTTCTGGGGCCTGACGGGCAATTCCACCAGGAGATCTCGGTACCTGTGGAGTGGGCAGACACCAGCGGGCTGGACGGCGACGCCGTCGCCCGCTTCCGCCTGATCCTGGGAGTGCGCAACGTGGGTCACGGCGCCGGCCAGCCCCAGCGCCTGGTCCTGGGCGTCCCCGCCCGGTACCGCCTGACGGATGCTCACGGTCAGCCGATGCCGGCTTCACGAGATCTGGCCTCGCCCCTGGTACGATACGTCATCGAGACTCGCATGGAGACGGTGGAGCCGAGGCGGATGCCGGCCCTGCTCCCGGCCCACGAGGTGCTGTGGCTCGAGGCTATCGTACCCAGGTACTACTGCGTGGAACTGGCCGATTCCATACCTGAATTCGTGGCGGCGCCACCGCCGCCCGTCGAGGCCATGAGCCAGCTGCGGGTCCTGTACGTCATGGAAGGCCCTGAGCTGGAGGAGCGGCAGACGGGAACGCTGACGCTCCAGCTCGACCCATCGCTCCTGGACGTGGCCATGCCTGAGCAACCACCGTCGTTCCCCATGCAGGTCGACCCGGAGCTGGCAATGCCGGAGCTGGAGAACCTCCGTCACGTGGCCACCCACGAGGTGCGCTGCGGCGAGCCGGAGGCGCCCATGGAGATGCTCAGCGTGGTGTGGGAGGGGGAGGCCGGCTCCCGGATGATCGTCCTGGAGTACGGCGGCGCGCCCAGGAAGTACCTGTTCGACCTGGACGGCGACGGGGTGATCGACCGGGAGACATGGGACCCGGAGGGTCGGGGCGCGTTCACCGCCACCAGGCAGGCCCGGCTCCCGATACCGGGCTTCCTGCTGCCCCGAATCCCATCGGCCCGGTACGACCTGGCGGAGTTCCAGGGCATACCGCCCGACAGCCTGGCCCGGCTCGACCCGCTGGCGGCGGCGATGGAGGGTCCGGGTCCCATGCCACTGCTCGGTCCCGTGCGGCGGGATCCGCCCACGGCACCCCGGGCGCCGGCCCCCACCCCGGACGCGCCTGCCGGGGTGCCGGCTCCGGCCGAAGAGCCGCCCGCGCCGCCGGCCCCGCCTCCCGCAGCACCCCTGGGACGGCCCATACCGGACGATGGCTGAGCCCCTGTACGAGCGCGGAACGGGAACGGTTGTTGCCCCTGGCGGAGACACCACGGACCGAACGGGGTGATGATGAACGAGAGAGAACGCGACAGGATCAGGGAACGCCTGCTCGAGGAGCGGCAGAGCTCACTGGAGGCCATGGCCGAGTTCGATGATCGCTACAAGGAGCGCCTCGAGCTGGGCGACGACGAGCTGACCAACTACCCGCTCCACATGGCCGACGAGGGCACCGACACCATCGAGCAGGAGAAGGAGTTCCTGCTGGCCAGTCAGGAGGGCAGGCAGCTCCTGGACATCGATGAGGCGCTCCGCATGCTCTACAAGAACCCGGAAGAATTCGGGGCGTGCGAACGGTGCGGCCGGGAGATAGGTTTGCAGCGACTGGAGCTGGTGCCGTGGGCCCGCCTCTGCATCGACTGTCAGCAGGTTGTGGAAGAGGGGGAGCCGGAGGCGCCGGAAACGTGAACTGGATCTTTCTCATGGGCGCAGCGCTGGTGACGGCAGGCTGGCTGGCGTACCGACGCCGCCTGTCAGGGGTGCGGGCCCGCCTGACGGACGAGGACATGCGGGCGATCGAGCGAGGCGAGCCGATCGACCGTGATGAGCCTCTGGACCTGGACGAGGCGGCGGAGGAGGAGGACCGGTTCTGGGACGAGACCTGGGACGAACCGGAGCCGTTCTGATGGCCAAGCCGAATGTGGACTTTCAGCCCACACCCAACCCGAATGCCGGGAAGTTCGTGGTAAGCCAACAGGTGGCTCCCGTCGGCACCTCCCGCTCGTATTACGACGCGGACGAAGCCAAGGACGACCCCGTGGCCCGGGCCCTGATGCGGCTCGTCGGCGTACGGAGCGTGTTCATGGTGGACGATTTCATCACCGTGACGAAGACGCCTGTAGCCGACTGGGACGACCTGATCCCCAAGGTGGAGGACGCGATCCAGGAATACCTGTGAACTCCACCGACGGCCCGGCCGGGGTCACCTTCCTGGACCATACCGCCGACCTGGGGATGGACGTGGACGCTGGCTCCTTCGCACAGCTGCTGCACCGGGCGGCACTGGGCATGCTAGCCCTCCTCTACGGTGAGGAGGAGGAGGGGCAGGGGTCCACGACCCCTGACTCTTCCAGGGGCAGGTCGCTCCGCTTCGATGCCGTCAGTGCGGAGGTGACGGGTGGCGGGCCCAGCGAGCTCCTGGCAGCCTGGCTCCGGGAGATCCTCTTCTTCCATGAGGTACGGCACCTGGACTACGTACGGTCAGAACTGGACGTGGTGGGGGAGTACCGCATCGCTGGCACGATCCTGGCCCGGCCCGCCGGCCGCGCGGCCAGGGAGATCAAGGGAGTCACGTACCACGAGCTCCAGGCCGTCCAGCAGCCGGAGGGCACCTGGCGGGCTCGGGTCATCTTCGACGTGTGACATATGCTCGAGATCCAGCGCCTCGACGATTACCGATGGCTCATACCCCGGCAGGGGTCCATGCGGGTGGACGGCATCATCTACGCCGACGACCGGCTCATGACGGACATCCGCGCGGACGAGGCCGTCCAGCAGGTGGCCAACGTGGCGTGCCTGCCCGGCATCGTGGGGCGGTCCATCGGGATGCCCGACATCCACTGGGGCTACGGCTTCGCCATCGGCGGCGTGGCCGCGTTCGACCCGGACCAGGGCGGTGTGGTCAGCCCCGGCGGCGTCGGCTACGACATCAACTGCGGCGTGCGGCTGCTCCGGACGGGCCTCACCGAGCAGGAGGTGCGGCCACGCCTGGCCCGGCTCATGGACCGGCTCTACGAGCAGATACCCGCGGGCGTGGGCGCGGGCTATAAGAGCTTCCGCCTCACCGCCGACCGCATCCGCGCCGTGCTCGAGCGAGGTGCCCAGTGGGCAGTGGCCGAAGGCTACGGCGACGAAGGCGACCTGCGCCGGACGGAGGCCGGCGGCCGCATCGACGGCGCCGACCCGGACCAGGTCGGGGACCGGGCCGTACAACGCGGCCGGGATCAGCTGGGCACGGTCGGCTCCGGCAACCACTTCATCGAGATCTGCCACGTCGATGAGGTCTACGACGACCTCGCCGCACAACGCCTCGGCCTGGATCCGGGAACGGTGACGGTCTTCATCCACTCCGGCTCACGGGGCCTGGGCTATCAGGTCTGCGACGACTACATCCAGGTCATGATGACCGCGGCGAGGAAGTACGGTATCGACCTGCCGGACCGTCAACTCGTCTGCGCACCACTGGGCTCGCCGGAGGCGGACCGCTACATGGGCGCCATGAGCGCCGCCGCCAACTATGCCTTCGCCAACCGCCAGATGATGGCGTTCCGCGTGCGCGAGGTCTTCGAGGAGATCTTCAAACAGGGCTGGCAGAAGCTGGGCATGACCCTGGTCTACGATGTGGCCCACAACATCGCCAAGTGGGAGACCCACGAGGTGGGCGGCCGGGACCGACGCGTCTGCGTCCACAGGAAGGGCGCCACCCGCGCCTTCCCGCCGGGGCATCCTGAGCTGCCCGACGGCTACGCCGATCTGGGACAACCGGTCCTCATACCCGGCGACATGGGCCGCTACTCCTTCGTGCTGCTGGGCACTGACGGCGCCTATCGCGAGACGTTCGGCTCCACCTGCCATGGCGCCGGCCGGACCATGAGCCGTCGCCAGGCCAAGAAGAGCGTCAAGGGCCGGGACCTGCGCAGGGAGTTCCACGACCAGGGCATCGAGGTCCGCGCCTCGTCCTTCGGGACCATCGCAGAGGAGGTGCCCGAAGCCTACAAGGACGTGGCGGACGTGGTGAGCGTGGTGGACGGCGCCGGGATCGGCCGGAAGGTGGCCAGACTCAGGCCCATGGGCGTGCTCAAGGGATGACCGGATTCGCACGCCGCCGGCAGCGCGTGCTCGAGCTGCTGGGCCCCGACGGCGCAATGGTCCTGGCCGCGGCCCCGGAGATCGTGGTGGGTCGGGACCTGGAGCTCAGGTACGTGGTCGATCCGGACCTCTGGTACCTCACCGGCTACCCGGAGCCCGAGGCGGTGGCCGTCCTGTGCGGTGGACCCGAGCCGAGCTACACCCTGTTCGTCCGACCCCGGGACCCGGAGCGGGAGACCTGGACCGGGCCCCGACAGGGCGTGGAAAAGGCGGTCGAAGAGTTCGGCGCCGACGCCGCTTATCCCATCGCCGAGCTGGGGCAAAGACTGCACGAGCTGCTGCGCAGTGTGGACCGGGTCCACTTCCGCATCGGCGCAGGCCGCCCCGACATCGAGCATGCCGTGCTCGATGTCATGGGCAAGGGACGGGCCCGGCGGCAGCGCTCCGGCGTCGGGCCGGTGGAACTGACGGATCCCGGCCTGATCCTGGACGACATGCGGCTGACCAAGGAGCCCGAGGAGGTGGCCGCGATCCGGGACGCCGTAACCGTCACCGCCCAGGCCTTCCGCCACGCCCTCGCCGCCGCCCGGCCGGGTGCCGGGGAGTGGGAGATAGAGGCACTCACAGAAGGCGCCATGCGGCGGGCAGGTGCCGATGGCCCCGCCTTCGCCACCATCGCCGCGTCCGGGGCCAATGCCACCGTACTCCACTACACCGCCAACGACCGGCGGATGGAGCAGGGAGACCTGCTGCTCCTCGACGCAGGGGCCAGACACCGCATCTACAACGCCGACCTCACCAGGACCGTGCCCGTCAGCGGGCGCTTCACAGCCCCGCAGCGCGACGTCTACCAGGTCGTCCTGGACGCGGAACAGGCCGCCGTCGACGCCGCCAGACCCGGCGCCACCACCGCGGACGTGCACCGGGCAGCCGTCGCCACCCTGGTCCGCGGCATGGTGGACCTGGGCCTTCTACAGGGCGATCCGGACTCGCTCGCCCAACAGGAAGAGCACTGGAAACGCTGGTACCCCCACAATACCTCCCACTGGCTCGGACTCGACGTCCACGACGTGGGAACCTACGGCGTCCGGGGAGAGCCGAGACGCCTCGAGCCCGGCATGGTCATGACCATCGAGCCCGGGCTCTACATACCCGCCGATGCCACCAACGCGCCCGGCCACCTCCAGGGCATCGGCATCCGCATCGAAGACGACATCCTCATCACCGACCACGGCGCGGAAGTGCTCAGCAGCGCCCTGCCCACCGACCCGGAAGACGTCGAGCGACTCGTGGGCGACCAGCCCACGAGCTGACGAGCCCGGGAACTCCACAAACTCAGGCCTGGTATGGAATCTGCTGAACACCGTTCAGACCAGCGCCCCTGAACACTGTTCCACCTTCCGTGACAATAAGATGGCGCTGGTTGTTGACATGTTGGTGAACGGCGTTTAGACTGGCGTGCCTGAACGGTGTTAAGAGAGACACACGGCCGGAGGAGCAGGGATGAAGGACGCGATCGGATGAGCACGGTGGAGCGGGAGGCGAGGCGAGAGGACCTGCGGGAGCGGGTGGTGGAGGCGGCGCGTGACATTGTCGGTGAGGAGGGTCTGGACGCGCTGTCGATGCGGGCCCTTGGGCTCCGTGTGGGCTGTTCTCCGGCTACGATCTACCTGCACTTCCAGGACAAGGACGAGTTGCTCCGGAGCGTGATGGAGGAGGGTTTCAAGCGACTGGCGGTAACGGTCCAGGAGGAGCTTGGCAAGCTGGACCCGGCCCTGTCGGCGGTGGACAGGCTGACGGCTACTGCGCGTGGCTATGCCCGTTTCGCGCTGGAGAACACCGGCTATTTCCGTGCGATGTTCAAGATGCCAGGTGTGGCGCGACTGGATTGTTGTCCCGGGTCTGGTGACGGGGCGGCTGAGACGGGTTCGGGTCTGTTGTCGTACGAGGGCGCGGCGGAGCTGCTTCGTCAGGCGCAGTCGGAGAGTGGTACGTCGCGCATGGCTCCGGACCGTGCGGCGGTGGTGGGCTGGGGACTTATGCATGGTCTGACGTCGTTGTATCTGAGCGGTCATCTGGCTGGTCATGTGTCCAGTCATGAGGAGTTCATGGACCTGATCGAGAGCGCGCTGGAGGCGTTGCGCGCGGGTTGGAAGGTGTGAGACGGATGGGACGATCTGGGGGTAGGGTAGCGCTGCTGCTGGTACTGGTGCTCGTCGTGGGCGTGGTGATCATGCCGGGTGCGGCCCAGGCGCCGGCAGCCGCCCAAAGCGGGGGTGGCATTCTGACGCTCGAGGAGGCGGTGGGCTCGTCGCTGGAGTCGAACGAGTCTCTGCGGCGGGCGTGGCGGGGTCTTGATGCGGCGCGTGCGCAGGCACGTGACGCGTGGGGCAACGTGATGCCCAGGGTACATGTCAGCGGCAGCTACACGCGCAACCTGGACCTGCCGCAGTTCTTCCTGCCGGCCCGGTTCATGGACCCGGATGCCCCGGAGGAGGCGGTGGTCCCGGTGCCTGCGGGTACGGACAACGCGTGGTTCGCGCAGGCCCGTGCGGACCAGCCGCTGTTCAACGCGGCGGCGTTCCTGGGGGTGGGTGCGGCGTCGCGCTACGCGGCGCTGGAGGAGGAGGTTGTCCGTGGCGAGGCCCAGCAGGTGGCCACGCGTACGCGGCTCCGGTACTACGACATCCTGCTGGCGCAGGAGCAGTACCGTCTGACCAGTGAGAGTCTGGCCCGTGTGGAGCAGGTCCTGGGCGAGACCCGGAGTCTTCATCGAGCTGGTCTGGCCTCGGAGTACGACGTGCTCCGGCTGGAGGTGGAGCTGTCGAATCTGGAGCCGAACCTTCGTCGTTCGGAGAACGCCATGGCGGCTGCGCGGCGGTCGCTGGCCATCGAGATGGGCGTTGACACGGTGGCGCGTGAGCTGGCGGGCTCGCTGTTGACGCTGGAGCTGCCGTCACTTCCCGGTCGGGAGCCGGTGGTATCTGACGGATCGGGCACGGCTTCGGGTGTTTTGTTGACGGCGTCTGTCCTGGCGGAGTCGTTGCCGGCGGACGAGGCTATTTCGGTGGCGGCCCGTCACCGTTCGGACCTCCGCCAGCTCTCGTTTCTGCGGGAGCTGCGTGAGACGGAGCGACGGGTGGAGAGGTCGCAGTACCTGCCCACGGTGGCGGTGTTCGGTACGTGGACGGCGAATGCCCAGGGCGACGGCCGGCCTCGTTTCTTCGGCGAGCATCGGTTCAGCACGCGGGCGCTGGGAGTGCAGGTGGACCTGCCGCTCTTCTCCGGGTTCCAGCGCCCGGCGAGGGTTAGTCGCCTGTCGTCGGTGGTGCGGCAGGTGGAGGCGGAGCTGGCGTACGCCGGTGATCACGCGGCGAACGAGGTGACGACGCTGCGGGACCAGGCCCTGGAGTCGTACGACCGGGTGCTGGCCCAGCGGCGGGCGGTGTCACAGGCGAACCGTGGCTGGGACATAGCCCGGGCGGAGTATCGTGCGGGGACGGCGAGCCGGCTCCAGGTCACGGACGCGGAGTTGGCGTTGCGGCAGACGGAGTTCAACTACGCCCAGGCGGTCTACGACTACCTGAGCGCGCAGGCGCGGCTGGACCTGGCCATCGGGCGGGTCCCGCTGGTGGACGAGGGCGAGCTGGTGGCCATTTCGGCGAGACTGGGGGAGCGATGATTTCCAGAGCGGTAACGGGGGCGGTGGGGGCGCTGACGGCCGGTGTCCTGGTGGTTGGTTGCGGTAGTGCCGGTGCCTCGGAGGGCGGGGCGCGGGCGGAGGAGCGGGTTCGCAGCATCAACGTCGAGGTGGCGGAGGTGGAGCCCCGGGACTTTGCCCACGTGGTCCGGGTGGTGGGCACCGTGGAGGCCGATCGCGACGTGGTCATCTCGGCGGAGGAAGGTGGCACTGTCCGGGAGGTCCTGGTCCGGCAGGGCCAGCGTGTCCGCCCGGGCCAGCCGCTGGTGCGGCTGGACGCGGGGGTCCTGCGCGCGCAGCTCGAGCAGGCGGTGAGCCAGGCCGAGCTGGCGGAGGAGACGTGGGAGCGGCAGCGTGTCCTGTGGGAGGAGGAGCGGGTGGGCACGGAGATGGCCTACCTCCAGGCCAAGTACAACGCCCGCACCGCCCGGGCCCAGGCCCGGGTGCTGGCTGAGCGGGTGGAGCGGACGGTCATCCGTGCCCCCATCGCCGGCATCCTGGAGGAGCGGATGGTGGATGTGGGGGCCATGGTCTCACCGGGCTCGCCGGTGGCCCGGATCCTGGACGTGGACACGGTGAAGATCGTGGCCGGCGTACCGGAGCGTTACGCGGGCGACGTCGTCGCGGGCGACGAGGTGACGGTGACGCTGGACCGGGCCGCCGGCCGTGAGTTCGTTGGCCGGGTCGGCTATGTGAGCGCGGCGGTGGACCCGTCCAGTCGGAGCTTCACCGTGGAGGTGGAGGTGCCCAATGCGGGGCTCCCGCTCAAGCCCGGGATGGTCGCCAACGTGCGGATCGCGCGGGAGCGACTGGACGCGGCGCTGGTGGTCCCTCGCCACGCCATGCTCCGCAGGGAGAGCGGCTACGCGATCTACGTGGCGGTTCCCCACGCTGACGGCTGGCGCGCCGAGGCCCGGTGGGTCGAGCCGGGGATCGCCCGTGGCGACGAGGTGGTCATCCTGCAGGGGCTGGAAGCGGGCGAACGGATCGTCGTCGTGGGTCAGCAGCGGGTGGTCCATGGCGACGTGCTGGTCATCACGAACGGTCCGGCGCCGGCGGGCCGCCCGGCGCAGGAGGTGGTCGACGGATGATCGGCGAGCAGAAGCCGGTGGAGCAGCGCCAGTTCTGGCTGACCAACTTCGCGCTCAAGCATCGGACCAGCATCCTGATGCTGATCGCCGTCACGGCGATCCTGGGCGTAGCCAGCTACCTGAGCGTGCCGAAGGAGGCGTCGCCGGAGGTGACGATCCCCATCATCTCCGTGAGCGTGGTGTACCCTGGCGTGGCGCCGCGTGACATGGAGACGCTGGTGGCGCGGCCTTTGGAGGAGGAGCTGAACTCGATCCCGGAGATCCGGGAGCTGACGTCCACGTCCGTCGAGGGCTACACGAACGTCATGGCCGAGTTCGACAACCGGATGGACATGGACGCGGCCCTCCAGAAGGTCCGTGAGAAGGTTGACCTGGCCAAGTCCAAGCTGCCGGCGGACGCGGACGAGCCCACCATCTCCGAGTTCAACCTCTCCGACTTCCCCATCATGCAGGTGAACGTCTCGGGGCCCTACGGCCTGGAGCGGTTGAAGGACGTGGCGGACGACCTCCGTGACCGGCTCGAGCAGATCCCGTCCGTGCTGTCGGTGAACCTGTCGGGCGGTCTCGAGCGGGAGGTCCGGGTGGACGTGGACCTGCCCATGCTCACCTTCTACCGCGTCGACTTCAACGACGTGGTGGACGCGATCCGCAACGAGAACGTGACCATCCCCGGCGGCGTGGTGGACGTGGGCACCCAGGAGTACGCCCTGCGTGTGGCCGGAGAGCTGGTGGCGGCGGAGCCCATCCGGGACTTCGTCATCACCACGCGGAACGGCCGGCCCATCTACGTCGGGGACGTGGCCACGGTGGACTTCGCGTACAGGGACCGCACCACGTTTGCCCGGCTCGACGGCGACCCGGTGGTGACGCTGGACGTGGTGAAGCGTGCGGGCGACAACATCATCGAGACGGCGGCATCAGTGAAGGAGGTGATCGCCGTCATGGAGCCCGGGTTCCCGGCGGAGACCGTGGTCAAGATCACCGGCGACCAGTCGGAGTTCATCGAGCAGATAGTCAGCACGCTGGAGAACAGCATTATCAGCGGGCTGATCCTGGTGCTGGCCGTGCTCCTGTTCTTCCTGGGCGTGCGGAACGCCGGCTTCGTGGCCACGTCCATCCCCCTGTCCATGCTCCTGAGCTTCATTGTCATGGGGGCCATGGGCATAACCATGAACATGGTGGTCCTGTTCTCCCTGATCCTGGCGCTGGGGATGCTGGTGGACAACGCCATCGTGGTGGTGGAGAACATCTACCGATACCTGGAGGAGGGCCACGACAACTGGACGGCGGCCCGGCTGGCGACGGGCGAGGTGGCCATGCCCATCATCGCCTCCACCCTCACCACCCTGGCGGCCTTCGCGCCGCTCCTGTTCTGGCCGGGTATCGCCGGCGAGTTCATGGGCTACCTGCCGCTGACCCTCATCATCACGCTGTCCAGCTCCCTGTTCGTGGCGCTGGTCATGGTGCCGGTGCTCTGCGCCCTGTTCATGAAGCTGGACGGCGCGCCGTCCTCGCCGCTGACGCCCGCGGCCCGGCGGACGCTCATGGGCGCCGGTGCCCTGTTCGTCCTGGTGGTGGCCGGAATCAACCTCCTGTCCGCGG
Source organism: Gemmatimonadota bacterium (assembly GCA_007126035.1). GTDB lineage: Bacteria > Gemmatimonadota > Gemmatimonadetes > Longimicrobiales > RSA9 > SLCC01. The sequence goes on along the minus strand of SLCC01000138.1, from coordinate 25,462 downwards.
TGCTGCTGGTGGTCCTGGTGGCTGCCCTGGTGGCGCTGCACCGGTTCGTCCTGGTCCGGCTGGCCCGCAGTTTCCAGTCGGCGGCCGTACCGTTCATGCTGTCCCGTTACGAGCGGCGTCTCCGCTGGGCGCTGAGTCATCGTCTGATCATCATGGGCGCCGCCGCGGGCGTCTTCGTCGCCACCGTTTTCGTGTTCCTGGTCTTCAACCGGGGAATCGAATTCTTCCCCGGCTCCATCCCGCCGTCCCAGGTCATGGTCCAGATCGACGCGCCCAGCGGGACCCGGCCGGAGGTGGTGAACCGGCTGGCGGAGCAGGTCGAGGCCCAGCTGGCCGAGCTGAGGGGCATGGTGGACGCCCGGTCAGTGGTGGCCACCGTAGGCTCCTCGGGCGACGCCATCACTCGCCTGTTCATGGGCGGTGCCGACGCCAGCGTGGCAGTCCAGTTCGTGGACTACAAGGACCGGCGCTACGACGTCTTCGCCACCATGGCCGAGATGCAGGAGCGGGTCGGCCAGGGCCTGGCGGGCGCCCAGTTCAGCCTGGCCCGGGACGAGATGGGGCCGCCCACCGGGTCGCCGGTGAACCTGGAGATAGCCGGTGACGACCCGGACGTGCTGAAGCGGCTGGCGGACCGGGCCAAGATGATCCTGCAAGCGTCGCCAGTAGGTCGCCTCCTGGAGGGGCTGGACAGCGACATGAGCGATGGCCGCCAGGAGCTGGTCATCGACGTGGACCGGGAGAAGGCCGCGCTCTACGGGCTCAGCACCAGGGCCATCGGCGGGACGATCCGGAGCGCGATCCAGGGCGCCGAGGCCGGCAAGTTCCGGCAGGGCGAGGACGAGTACGACATTGTGGTGCGCCTGGCGGAGACGTACCGCCAGGAGCTCGACGCACTCCAGGAGCTGATGGTCATGACGGACCTGGGCGTCCAGGTCCCGCTGACCGCCGTGGCCGACTGGTACGTCGATGAGGGCGCCGGCAGCGTGCGCCGTAAGAACCTGGAGCGGGTGGCCACGGTGAGCAGCGACGTGGTGGCCGGGGCCAACAGCAACGCCGTGCTCCGCCAGGTCCAGCAGACGCTGACGGCCGGCGGCTTCGACGCCGAGCTGCCGCCAGGCTACACCATGCGCTTCACCGGCGAGCAGGAAGATCAGCAGGAGGCCCAGGCGTTCCTGGGGACGGCCTTCCTCATAGCCCTGCTCCTCATCGGATTCATCCTGATCAGCCAGTTCAACTCGGTGGTGAAGCCCCTCATCATCCTGACGTCCGTCATCATGTCCACCGTGGGCGTGCTCCTCGGCCTCATGGTCTTCGGGCTGCCCTTCGGCATCATCATGACCGGCGTCGGCATCATCAGCCTGGCCGGCGTGGTGGTGAACAACGCCATCGTCCTCATCGACTACGTGGACCTCCTCCGGGAGCGAGACGGGCTCAGCCGCAGCGAAGCCCTGGTCCGGGCCGGGGTGACCAGGTTCCGACCCGTGGTCCTGACTGCCGTCACCACCGTCTTCGGCCTGATCCCGCTGGCCATCGGCCTGAACTTCAACTTCTTCGGGCTCTTCACCGCCCTGAGCCCCGACTTCTACTGGGGCGGCGAGCAGGCGGCGTGGTGGGGGCCCATGGCCATCGTGGTGATCTCAGGCCTGACTTTCGCCACGGTGCTCACCCTGGTCCTGGTGCCGGTCATGTACTCCCTGGTGGACGACATAGAGCAGTGGCTGGTCAGGCACTACCGGCCGGCCGTCGACGCCGATGAAGGCAGAGAGGAAGAAGCGGAGCCCGCGGCCGTACCCGCCCGGACGGAGGCGCGGCGCTCTGCTTGACAGCGCCGGGGACGATCTTGTCCGATGGGATCTGCCGAAGCCCGGCAACCGGCGGCCGGGTGGTGGTGGGGCGGTCGGAGCTCGGAGCTCGGAGTTCGAGTCGAGCGCCCACCACCCGCCGTCGCCCGGCATCCCGCCGAAGCCCATTGCCCAGCCGGCCTCGCCGCCCCAGCTTGTCAGACCCTTAGCCCCCGCCCGCTGACCCGAGCTGCTCGAGGATTACAACGGATGTTCGACATACGTAGGTTCAAGATCGTGCTCGTGATGGCGCTCCTGGTCACCGCGGGCGCCTGCGCCGCCGACGTTCCGGAAGGATCGGCGGGAGCCACTACTACATACACGGACGACGCCGGGCTCCAGGCGGAGGCGCGGCGGATCCACGACAGTGTCCTGATCGTGGACACGCACGTCGATATCTCACGGCGCTTCGTGGTGGAAGTCGATCCGTGCGGCCCCACCGACTGGCAGGTGGATGTGCCGAAGATGGTGGATGGCGGCATGGACGTGGCCTTCTTCATAGTCTACGTGGGCCAGGGCGAGCGGACGCCGGAGGGACATGCCGCGGCCAAGGCCACCGCGCTGGAGCGATTCACCGCCATCCGCCGCATGGCCGAGGAGCTCTGCCCGGATGCCATCGAGATCGCCTACAGCACCGACGACGTGGCGCGCATCAACGCCGCAGGAAAGCGGGTCGCGGTCATCGGGATGGAGAACGGTTACATGGTGGGCCGCGACCTGTCCCTGCTGCGCCAGTATCACGACCTGGGCGCTCGGTATCTCACCCTCTCCCACAACGGCCACAATGAGATCTCCGATTCGGCCAACCCCCGGTCCGGCGAGCCCGAGTCCGAGCACGGCGGGCTGAGCCCGTTCGGCGAAGAGGTGGTCCGGGAGATGAACCGACTGGGGATGATGGTGGACGTGTCCCACATCTCCGGTGCCGCGGTGCTGGACGCGGTCCGGGTGTCGCAGTCACCCGTCATCGCGTCGCACTCCGCTGTCCAGGGCGTCGTCCCGATTCCCCGGAACCTGGGCGACGACCAGCTCCGCGCCATCGCCGCGGGCGGTGGTGTGGTGCAGGTGGTGGGGCTCGGCGCCTTCGTCCGGCTGCCCGAGCCGGAGAAGGTGGCTGCTCTGGACGCGCTGCGGGCCGAGGTGGGGATCGTCGGCTATGCCGACTGGCAGCGGTTGACCGACGAGGAGCGGTCGGAGTACAGGCGCCGGGCCGCCGAGATCGACGAGCGGTGGCCCGGCGGCTCGGTGAGCGACCTGGTCGACCACATCGACTACGCCGTGGACCTGATCGGGATCGACCACGTGGGGATCAGCTCAGACTTCGACGGCGGTGGCGGCGTGGTGGGCTGGGAGAACGCGGCGGAGACGTTGAACGTCACGCTGGAGCTGGTGCGCCGCGGCTACTCCGAGTCGGAGATCGAGCAGCTCTGGGGCGGCAACCTGATGCGAGTCTGGCGCGAGAACGAGCGGCTGGCCACGGCGGCGCGGTGACGCGGCCGTAGCCAGCCGGCGGGGCGGTCAGCGGAAGGCGACGTCGAAGTTGATCTCGATCTTGTGACGTCGGCGCAGGGTGGCGTCGTCCCGTGCGATATTTATGATCCGCCACTCCGGACCGATGGAGAAGTGTCCGCGGTCGCTCTCGTAGACCGGGATGCGGTAGTTGAGCCAGACGTGGAAGAAGTCGGTGGTGACGTCTTCCGCGGCCGCGGGCTTGTCCGTCCTCTGCGCCAGGTCAGCCCAGACCAGCACGTGGCCCGGCCCTACCTTGCCCGTGAGCCGGGCCCTGGCGAGCCAGCCGTCGTAGGCCGGAGTGGGCGCATCGATGCTGCCGTCCTGGGTGCTGCGGGTGAACCCGCCGAACAGCGTGGGCGTGAGCGGCCCCAGCGGCGGGAGGGTGAGCTGGCCGCCCACGGTCAGGGGCGCGTTGAAGGTCCCCGACGCCGCCGGGTCCGTGACACCGCCAGGCCGCTCGTCCAGGCTGCCGGCAAAGGCCTTCATGACCATGGGCATGACCGTCACGGGCCCCAGGGGCAGCGAGTAGCTGGCCACCAGCGTGTGCTGGTCGTCGTGGTCACGGGTCGTCACGCCGTCCGGGTCCTCCCGATGCTCCGACAGCGCCCGGTCCAGGAGCGCGTACAGCGTCAGCCGGCCCGGGCCCACGTCGGCGAACATGTGACCGCCGAACCCGCCATCAGTGTTCCAGATGAAGTAGGGGACGTCGATCATAAGGTTCGGGTAGTAGTGCAGGTCCCAGAGCGGGTTGCTGAAGCCCGGGATCGGGATGAGGCCCATGTCGAACCCGAAGGTCGGGGTCGAGCGGCCTATGTACATGTACATGAAGTCCACGCTGTTACGCGAGGCCATGGGCTCGGAGATGGTGTTCAACGGAGACCCCATCACGTCCGGCAGCTCGCCGCGCCCGCCCCGGGAGTAGAAGGCGATCCCGTTGTGGGCCAGCCGGGAGCGGACGTAGTAGCCGTCGCCGATGGCGCCGGTCATGTCCAGCCGCAGCCGGTACTGGTAGTAGACCCGGGTCATGTTGAAGCCGGCAGCCGGATCGCCCGTGCGGTCGTCCAGGTCGAGGCGAGGCCTGAACCGGGCGTCGCCGGCAAACGTCACCTGGCCGGCGACGTCGGCGGCCCCCACCGCCATCACACACAGGCCTGCCAGGACGAAACGAACTAACCTACGCGATATCATGGCTCATTCCTTGATCGAAGGATGTGCTGGTTGCTCTGTCACGACCGCCGGGGCTGTGTTAGCGGGAAGTGTTGGACCCGATGCGGCATGCAACCGTCCCGTATCGTGCCAACAACTCCCGACAACACAGCCTTACCGGCACTTCCGGCCCGACTCAGCGGGCGACGGCGCCGGCGCTCGCAGGATACCGGGTGGGGACCACCACTGCCATCGGGCAATGTTTGTGACGCGACTCAGCCTCAGGCGTACACGGCCCCCGGCTCTTGGAGCGGGGAAAAGCCCTACGGAGGTTGACAGGGCCCCTGCGGATCGACTAGCCTTCGGTAGCAGCAGGACCCGCGGACGCATTTGTGTTGGCCGCTTGGCACCGCGGGGCAGGGAGGTCAGGCGATGTCGCCTGGTCGGAGCTGCCGAAACAAAGGTCTAAAGTGCCGGGACAACTGGTCGCAGCATCCGATCGCCCCGCACTTCCGTCGCGGGGCTTTTTTCTGTTCCCACCCCGGTCGGTCAGAGCCCCTGCTCACGCTCAACGCTCGTGACATGAAACAGTCTACGTATCTCGAGGAGCTGGCCCGGCGGGTCCTGGTCTACGACGGGGCCATGGGCACGAGCATCCAGACCCGGCCTCTGACCGCGGAAGATTTCGGCGGGCCCGGGCTGGACGGCTGCAACGACCACCTGGTCATCACCAGGCCCGACCTGATCCGGCAGATCCACGGCTCGTTCCTGGACGTGGGCTGCGACGTGGTGGAGACGAACACGTTCCGCTCGAACCGGCTGACCCTGGGCGAGTACGGCCTCGGGGACCGGGTCGTGGAGATCAACCGTGCCGCGGCGCTGGTGGCGCGGAGCGCGTGCGCTGACTACGCGACGCCGGACCGCCCCCGCTTCGTGGCGGGCAGCATCGGGCCCAGCGGCTTCCTTCCCAGCACGTCCGACCCGTCGCTGGGCGCCATGACCTACGAGGCGCTGGTGGACATCTTCGCCGAGCAGGCCGGCGGCCTCCTCGAGGGCGGCGTGGACGTACTGCTGGTCGAGACCAGCCAGGACATGCTGGAGGTGAAGGCCCAGGTCACCGGGTGCCGGAGGGCGCTGGCCGACGCGGGACGGAGCGACGTCGGCCTCCAGGTCCAGGTCACGCTGGACACCAGCGGCCGGATGCTGCTGGGTACCGACATCGCCGCAGCGGCCACGGTGCTCGAGGCCCTCCGTGTGGATGTCGTCGGCCTGAACTGCTCCACGGGACCGGAGCACATGCGGGAGCCGGTGCGCTGGCTGGCGGAGAACTGCCGGCTACCCATCAGCGTCATCCCGAACGCCGGCATCCCCCACAACGAGGCCGGCGTGGCTGTCTACCCCCTCGAGCCCGAGGCCCTGGCCGAGGCCCACGAGTGGTTCGTCGTCGAGCTGGGCGTGAGCATCGTGGGCGGCTGCTGCGGGACCACGCCGGAGCACATGGCCGCGGTGGTGCGGCGTGTCGAGGGCAGGAGACCGAAGGGGCGAGCCGTGACCGCCGTGCCACGGCTGGCCAGCGCCATGACCGCCGTGGACATGCAACAGGTCCCCGCGCCCACCCTCATCGGCGAGCGGGTGAACGCCCAGGGCTCGAAGGCGGTCAAGCGCATGCTCCTGGCCGACGACTACGAGGCCGTCCGCGACGTGGCCCGCCACCAGGTGGACGGCGGCGCGCACCTGCTGGACGTCTGCGTGGCCCTCACGGAGCGGCAGGACGAAGCCCGGCAGATGCGGACGCTGGTCAAGCTGCTGGCCCAGAGCGTCGAGACGCCGCTGGTCATCGACACCACGGAGACGGACGTGGTGGAGGCGGCGCTCCGCCAGTACCCTGGCCGGGCCATCATCAACTCGATCCACCTGGAGTCGGGCCGGGACCGGGTCGACCGTGTGGTGCCCATGGCCATGGAGCACGGCGCCGCGCTCATCGCCCTCACCATCGACGAGGCGGGCATGGCCAGGACCGCCGAGCGCAAGCTGGAGGTGGCGGGGCGGATCCATGACATAGTGGTGGGCGAGTACGGCATGTCACCCGGAGACCTGGTCTTCGACGACCTCACCTTTACCCTGGCCACCGGCGATGCCGAGTTCCGGGCCAGCGCCGTGGAGACCATCGACGGCATCCGACGCATCAAGGCCGAGCTGCCCGGCGTCCTGACCAGCCTGGGCGTGAGCAACGTCCGCTTCGGGCTCCAGCCCCCAGCCCGGGCCGCGCTCAACTCCGTCTTCCTCCACCACTGCGTGGAGGCGGGTCTCGACATGGCCATCGTGAACCCGGCCCACATCACGCCCTACGCCGAGGTGGACGAGGCGCAGCGCCAGCTGGCCGACGACCTGATCTTCGACCGCCGCGACGACGCTTTGGCCCGCTTCATCGCCTACTTCGAGGAGCACCAGGTCGAGGAATCGGAGAGTGGCGACCCTCGCCTGGAGATGGATCCCGATGACGCCATCCGCTGGAGCATCCTCCACCGGAAGAAGGAAGGCGTGGTGGAGCTGGTGGACCAGGCCATTGCCCGGGGGATCCAGGGCGAGGCGGAAAGTGCCAGCGCAGGCTCTGGCCCCGCCAGCGCCGAGGCCCGCGCCTTCGCCGTCGCGCCGTCGCCCACCCCCGCGAGCCACGAGGCGGGCGTCCGGTTCCTGAACACCGTCTTGCTCCCCGCCATGAAGGAGGTGGGCGACAGGTTCGGCGCCGGCGACCTGATCCTGCCGTTCGTGCTCCAGTCCGCCGAGGTCATGAAGGCGGCGGTGGGCCGTATGGAGACGTACCTGGAGAAGGCGGAGGGCCAGTCCAAGGGGACGGTGGTCCTGGCCACGGTATATGGCGACGTCCACGACATCGGCAAGAACCTGGTCCACACCATCCTGGAGAACAACGGCTACACCGTGCACGACCTGGGAAAGCAGGTCCCGGTCAACGACATCATCGCCAGGGCCCAGGAGGTGGGAGCCGACGCCATCGGGCTCAGCGCCCTGCTCGTCTCCACCTCGAAGCAGATGCCCGCAGCGGTGCGGGAGCTGGACCGGCGAGGCCTGCGCTACCCGGTCCTGTGTGGCGGGGCCGCCATCAACCCGTCGTTCGTCCGGGCCGCGTCCTTCGTCGACGACCAGCGGACCGCCCTCTACGAGCCCGGCGTATGGTACTGCAAGGACGCGTTCGCGGGCCTGGCCGTCGTGGACGCGCTGCTGGGGCCTGACCGGGAGGCCTTCGTACGACGTCGCCTGGAAGAAGTGGGGGAGGGCGTGGCCAGACGCGCCGCCCTCCAGGATCGGGCTAAGGCCGCGCGTCCCGCGGAGCGACCGGGTCGCCGCCGGCAGGTGGACGTCCCCGTACCGGACTTCCTGGGCTCCCGGGTCATCGACCGGGTGCCGCTGGCCGAGCTCTACGACCTGGTGGACCTGAACACGCTCTACCGGCTCCACTGGGGCGCGAAGAACGCCAGCGGCCAGGCCTGGGAGCGGCTGGTCCGGAACGAATTCGAGCCCCGCCTGGAGCGGCTGAAACGGGAGGCCCTGGCCGGCGGACAGGTCAGAGTCCGCGCCGCCTACGGGTTCTGGCCGGCGGTGGGCGACGGCGATCACGTCGTCGTCGGCGACCCCGGAGACCCGGCCCTCGAGGTGGAGCGGCTCAGCTTCCCGAGACAGAGCGACCGGGAGCGGCTCTGCCTGGCCGACTACCTGCGCGGCTCGACCGTCGACTACGTGGGCTTCCTCGTCGTCTCCGTGTCGGACCGGCTGCTCGAGCGCTCCACGGCCATGATGAAGGAGGGCGAATACTCCGAGGGCTACTACCTCCACGGCTTCGGCGTGCGACTGGCCGAGGCCGCCGCCGAATGGGTCCACCGGCGGATGCGCCGGGAGTGGGGCATCGAGCACGGGCGAGGGCTGCGGTACGCGTGGGGCTACCCCGCGTGCCCCGACCATATGCAGCACGAGGTCGTCTATCGCCTGCTCCCGGCCCGCGAGCGGCTGGGCATGGACCTGACCAGCGCGGGCGCTCTCGTCCCGGAGCTGTCCACCGCCGCCATCGTCTTCCACCACCCGGATGCCAAGTACTTCAGCGCGGTGTGATCCAGCATGACCACAGACCTACTCGATCTCCTGGACGACGACCGGCCCCACCTCTTCGATGGCGGCATGGGCACCATGCTCTACGACCGGGGCGTGTTCATCAACCGGAGCTACGACGAGCTGGTGCTGTCGAATCCGGATCTGGTGCGGTCCATCCATTCCGAGTATGTGCAGGCGGGGGCGGAACTGCTGGAGACGAACACCTTCGGCGCCAACCCGGTGAAGCTGGCGCGGCACGGGCTGGAGAAGCGGGTGGTGGAGATCAACGCCCGGGCCGCCGGGCTGGCGCGCGAGGCCGCGGGCGGTCGGGCGCTGGTGGGTGGAGCTGTCGGGCCGCTGGGCATCCGGATCGAGCCGTACGGCCCCACGTCTCTGGACGAGGCCAGGTCCTTCTTCCTGGAGCAGGTGCACGGTCTGCTGGAGGGCGGCGTCGGGTTCTTCGTGCTGGAGACGTTCGCCGACCTGGCCGAGGTGCGCCAGGCGCTGGCGGCGGTGCGCCAGGCGACGGACCTGCCCATTGTCGCCCAGATGACGGTGCGGGAGGACGGGACCACGCTGTACGGGACCACGGTGGAGCTGTGCGGGCAGCGGCTGGCCGAGTGGGGCGCGGACGTGGTGGGGCTCAACTGCTCCGTGGGGCCCCACGGGATCCTGGCGGGCGTGGAGCGGCTGGCGCCGGCGGTAGATCGGCCGGTCTCGGCCCAGCCCAACGCCGGGCTGCCCCGGGAGATCGACGGCCGGAAGATCTACATGGCCTCGCCCGAGTACCTGGCCAAGTACACCAGGCGGCTGATCCAGGCCGGGGCCCGACTCGTGGGCGGTTGTTGCGGCACCACGCCCGCCCACGTCCGGAGGATGAGCGACGTGTTGCAGGCTGTGGCTCCAGCCCGCCCCGCGCCGCCGGGGCGGATCCGGGTGCGGCGGGTGGCGGAGCAGGACGGCGCGCTGCCTCCCGTCCCGCTGGCGGAGCGGTCCGCGCTGGGCAGCAGGCTCGCCGCCGGTGAGCTGCTCACCAGTGTCGAGATCCTGCCACCGAAGGGTGTGGACCCGGAGCGCATGATCCAGGGCGTCATGGAGCTGGAGCGGGCGGGAGTCGACGCCGTGAACGTGCCCGATGGCCCCCGGGCCCAGATGCGAATGGGCGTCATCGCCACCAGCGTACTCGTCCAGAGGGTCGCCGGCATCGAAGCCGTCGTCCACTACACATGCCGGGACCGGAACCTGCTGGGCATGCTCAGCGACCTCCTGGGCGCCCACGCCCTGGGCCTCCGCAACCTCCTCCTCATCACCGGTGACCCGCCGAAGATGGGGCCGTACCCGGATGCCACCGCCGTCTTCGACATCGACTCCATCGGCCTCACCAACCTGGTGAACCGGCTGAACCACGGGCTGGACCCCGGCGGTAACGCCATCGGCAGCGCCACAAGCTTCACCGTCGGCGTCGGCGTGAACCCCGGCGCCATGGACACGGACTACGAGCTGAACCGGTTCTACTGGAAGGTGGACGCGGGGGCCGAATACGCCATCACACAGCCGGTCTTCGACGCGGACCAGCTGCTGCGCTTCATCGCCGAGCTCGAGCGCCGAGACATCCGAATCCCCATCGTGGCCGGGATATGGCCGCTGGTCAGCGTACGGAACGCCGAGTTCCTGGCGAACGAGGTCCCGGGAGTGACGGTGCCCGACCATGTCATCCGTCGCATGCAGGTGGCACAGGCCCGGAGCCAGGAGCACGCCCTGGCCGAGGGCGTCGCCATCGCCAGGGAACTCTTCCACGCCGTGCAGCCACAGGTCCAGGGGCTCCAGGTGAGCGCACCCTTCGGTCGCGTCGAGCTGGCACTCCAGGTCTTCGAAGGGCTGAAGCTGAAGGAGCGACGGGAGCCGGAACTGGCATGGCCGCGGACCCGATGAACCGAAGCCCGAAGTCCGAGGTCCGAAGTCCGGGGGCGCGGGGATGGGCGGTTCCATGCTCAGAGCCTCCCGGTTGATCCTTCCTCCGCCGTCCCGTATCCTGGGGCATGGGTACAGGCGAACCGCTTCGTTTCTGGAAGGGCCAGGCGCTGGGTAACGACTACCTGGTGCTGCGTGGCTCGGACGACCTGGCGCCGGGTGTGGTGGAGGGTCTCTGCCACCGGCATCTGGGAGTCGGTGGCGACGGCGTGCTCCTGGGCGACCCGGCACGCGAGCCGGCGGCACTGCGCATCTTCAATCCCGACGGCGGCGAGGCGGAAAAGAGCGGGAACGGGCTCCGCATATTCGCCGCCTGGCTGCACCACCTGGGGCTGGTCGGCACGACGCCGTTCCGGGTGACGTTGCCGGGTGAGGCGGTGGAGATGGAGGTGGAGGGCGCGTCAGCGGGAGGGGTGCGCACTGTCCGGGTGGACATGGGCACCGCCTCTTTCCGTGCCGGCGACGTGCATTTCACCGGAGCCCCGCCGGAGGCCGAGGTCATTGGTGCCCCGCTGGACGTGGGCGGAGAGGAGGTGGGGATTCACCTGGTCTCCCTGGGCAACCCCCACTGCGTGGTCTTCAGGGACGAGCCGGACCGGGGCCTGGACCGGCGCGATCTGGTCCGGCTGGGTCCGGGGCTCCAGTCGCTGCCCGTCTTCGCCAGCGGCATCAACGTCCAGCTGGCCAGGGTGGCGACTCCCGACACGCTGGAGGCGCTGGTGTGGGAGCGGGGCGCCGGTGAGACCATGGCCAGCGGCTCGAGTGCGTGCGCGGTGGCGGCGGCGGCGGTCCGCTCGGGCCGGGTCGAGCCGGGCCTGCTGCGGGTCGTCATGCCGGGCGGCGCGCTCCGGGTCCGGATCCACGACGACTGGCTGGTCAGGCTGACGGGCACCGCCCAGATAGTCTACGAGGGCACTGTCCCGGGTGACGTGGTCACGGGCTGGAGCAGGGTGGACGGATAGTGTTCCGACGCCTGGCACTCCTCCACGAACCATCGTGGCGGACTACTAGGTCCGGACCCTGACCAGGAGCCCGATGGAGGCCAGGCCGAACACGACGTTCGGCAGCCAGGCCGCCACCTGGGGGGAGATGGCTCCTGCGTTGCCCGCCGCGCCGGCCACCTTGAACAGCATCAGGTAGATGATGGTCACGGCCAGGGAGACGCCCACGCCGTAGGCCGCGCCGCCTCGTGGCGCCGAATTGGCCAGCGGGGCGCCGAAGAGGATGATCACCAGCGTCGCCATGGGGATCGCCAGCTTCTGGGCCCGCTCCACCATCAGCTCCAGTGGCTCCGAGCCGGAGCGCTGGAGTGAGTAGATCAGCTGGCCCAGCTCCACGTAGCCCATCATCTCCGGGTCCTTCTGCTGATCGAGCAGCCGGTCGGGCGGCTCGGAGAAGCCCCGGGGCCGGAGCTCCGCGAAGCGGTAGGCCCGCTCCACGTCGGGTCCGGCCATGACCCGGAGGTACCCGTTGTGGAGGGTCCAGCCGGTGTCCCGGTCGTAACTGGCCCGCGGGGCGTAGGCGTGGATGCTGGGGATGTCCGGCTCCTGCCCCGGTCGCTCCATGGTGATGCCCAGGATCTGGGCGTTGGTCACGTCCAGGCGCCTGATTCCGAAGGCGCGGCCGTCCCGGTCCTTGTAGATGAAGTCGGCCCGGCTCGACAGGCTCGTCTGCCGATCTCCCATCACCTCGGCCCGGAGGCGGGTGCCGATGGGTACCAGCTCGACCACCACCAGCCCCAGGACGGTCAGGACGACGCCCAGCAGGGGCAGGGCCGCGAACAGGCGATAGAAGCTGATGCCTCCCGCCTTGGCCGCGGCCACCTCCGAGTGGCGGGTCATGTTGTTGACGGTGAAGATGGTGGCGATGAGTGCGGCCACGGGCAGGCCCCAGGACACGAAGAGGGGGAGCTGGTAGAAATAGCCGATGGCCACCTGCCCCACCGTGAGGCCCTTGCCCAGATAGCTGTCCAGGTTCTCCGTCACATCGCCCAGGATGAAGAGCATGGGCGCCGCCACCATGAAGAGGGCGAAGAGGCGGACAAAGTCCCGGATCACGAGGCGGTCCAGGATGGTCATGTCGCCTCCTCCTTCCGGCGCAGCACGCGCACCGGTGCCATGGCCATGCCGCGGATGGCGTCGGACATGTCCTCCCAGCCGCCGCCCCGGGTGGTGGCGCCTTCCTTCCCGATCCTGGACAGGCCCCAGAGGGCGATGAAGAAGAACAGGATATTGGGCGACCACATGGCCAGCCAGGGCGGCACCTTGCCCTGGTCGCCCAGGCTCTCGCCGCCGATCAGGCCGGCGTAGTAGATGGAGAAGATCCCGATCGAGGCGGCTATCACCAGGCCCACCCCGCCCCGGGGGAAGCGCACGGCCAGCGGTGCGCCCAGGAGGACGAACACGATCACGGCCCACGAGATGGCAAACTTCTTGTGGTACTCCACCATGTACTCGTTAGCCCGCTGGTCCAGGCTCCGGGCCCGGGAGTCCAGTGAGCTGACCTCCACGTAGGCGCGGCGAGTCAGGTCGTCGTACACCGCCGTGGAGCGGTGGCGGCGGGTGCGAGGAGACACGAAGTCCGCTTCCCGGACCGGTGAGTCACCGTCCAGATATTCGCCGTACGCGAGCGCGCCGGGGCCCGTCAGGATCTGGTCCACCGTCCTCCGGCTCGCCTCCCGGATCCGGTCCCGGAGCTGCCCGGCCTCGACCCGCGCCGAGTCCGCCCCGGCCTGGAGCATATCCAGGGTCATCTCACGGTCCGATCGGTGGGCGCCGTTCTGGCTCCGCGTCAGCTGATTGCCCACCCCGCGCATCTGGATCTGGTACTGGGTGAAGTAGCTCCGTACGAAGCGGGCCGGGGTGTCATGGTCGATCTGGTTGACCCAGCCGTCGTAGAGCATCAGGAACAGGTCCGTGTGCTCCTGGTTGAAAGCCATGACGCCGCTGTCCGCATAGACGGTGCGCTCCTGGCCGGGCTCGCTGAAGTCCCAGATCACCACATCGCGCAACTGGTTGGTGGCCGGACGGATCTCCTGCGCCTGGAGGTAGTAGCGGGCCCGACTGCTGCCGTCGACGCGGACCGGGTTCAGCGACTGCTCCTTGAAGGTCAGCGTGGGCGACTTCCGCTGGATGTCCAGGAGCAGGACCTTCAGCTCGTGATTCGTCTCGGGCAGGACCCGGTCGTTGAACCAGACCATCCCCCCGCCGAAGACAGTTGCCGCCAGGAGCAGGGGGATGAGCAGGCGGTTCAGGTTGATGCCGCTGGCCTTGATGGCGGTGACCTCGTTCTCCGACGCCAGTTGCGTGAAGGCGTAGAGGGTGGCCACCAGGACGGCCATGGGCAGGGTCAGCGCCAGAATGTGGGGGAGCGAGAGGAACAGGACCTCCGCCATCACCGACCACGACAGCCCACGCCCGGCCATCCCTTCCAGGCGCTTGGCGATGGTGTTGATCAGGAGGATCCCCGTCAGCACGCTGAGCGCGAAGAAGAAAGGCGCCACGTGGGCCCTCAGGATGTAGCGCGTCAGAATCCCCATGCGCCGTTCGTTTTCGCAGTGTAGTGCAAGTTGTTATAATACCTTGAGTTTCCGTGACCTACAACCGGAGTCGCGCCGGAGCCGCGCCCGGAGCGCTCAAGGGCACCGTGAGGCCGGTGTAGCCGAATCGACCAGGGATGAGCTCGACCAGGTACCTGCCACTCCTTCTCCTCCTGGGTGTCGTCCGCGTCCAGGCGCAGGAGCCCGTGCGTCCGGTTCCGGGATCCGGCCTCACCGTCCAGACGGTGGCCGCCGCCCTCCAGGACCGCGCGCCGCCGCTTCGCCTCGGTCTCAAGCCACTCCATCAGTCATCCCCGACCAACGTGTCCAGCCGACGGGCCGGCTTCCGCCGTCCGCCGTCGTCGGCCCGTCAACTGGCATACCCCCGAGACGCCCGGATGGTCGTGGACACTCCCAACGTGGCCCCGCCGCTGCGTGACACGATCGGGGATACGCCGCAGGCGCCCCGGGGGTTCCTGGACCTGGAGCTACCGGAGGCGGTCCAGCAGGCCACCGACCTCACCCTCCGGGTCGAGGGCCGGGGTGGGATCGGGGGCTCGTGGAACCAGTACCGGCCGTGCGACCCTGCCTTGCCATTGACGTGTCGTCCGCCGCTGATGCCCCAGCTGAGGCCGGACGTGGAGTTCGGGGTCCAGGTCGGCGGCTCCATCGCCGAGCGCTTCCACATCGACGTGGACTACGACCAGCGCCGGGAGTTCGACACGGCGAACAACATCAGCGTCTACTACCAGGGCGCCGACGGTGAGCTCCTCCAGCGGTTCGAGATGGGCGACGTGGCCATAGGTCTGCCGTCGTCGCGCTTCCTGACCCAGGGTATACCGGCGGGGAACTTCGGGTTCAAGGCTGTGGCGCAGGCCGGTGCCACGGAGGTCGAGGCGGTCTGGGCGCAGCAGCGAGGTGAGATAGCGTCCCGGGAGTTCCGGCTCGGCGGCCTGGGCCAGCGCGGTCTGGTCCAGGAGCAGGACCGGGTGCTGGACGATGGTGATTATGCCGCGGGCCAGTTCTTCTTCCTGGTGGACCCGTCCCTGATCGCGGGATACCCGCATGTGGACGTGCTGAAGCTGGTCCGTGGCGATGTGGCGGCGGAGGCGCGGCCCCGGTCGAACCGGCTGGTGGTGTTCCGTGACGAGGGCGTGATCGCCACCAGCTACGTGGAGCAGGCGCAGGCGGGCAAGTTCCTGGCGGACGCCGTGACCGCCGACCGGAGCCGTCGCCACAGCGGGCTGTTCCGCCTTCTGGAGCCGGGGCGGGACTATTACGTGCACCCCAGCGGCCTGTGGCTGGCGTTGCGGGCGCCGCTCCGTGACGACGAGGCCCTGGCGGCGGGGTACGTGACGGAGACGGGCGTGGTGATGGGCGACCCGGAGCCGGAGGCGAGGCCGCCGGGCGACACGCCGGAGTTGCTGCTGGTCCGTGCGCCGGTGGCCACGCACCAGCCCGGGCAGCCGACCTGGCCGTGGGAGATGCACCAGGTCTACCGGCTGGACGGCTCAGCGGAGGTGGAGCTGGCCACGCTGGACCTGGTCATCTCCCTGGGCCACGAGGCTGGCGGCATCACGTTCAAGGAGCATGCGGGCGACCAGCTCCCGCTGCTCCGTCTGTTCGGTCTGGACAACCACGCCCCGGCCGATCGTATCGACGCAGCCCGCCTCTTCCGGCCCGATGCGGAGCTGGGCGGCGCCGGGACCTCGGCCGTGCGAGGCACCTTCATCGTCTTCCCCACGCTGGAACCCTTTGCCCGCCCGCCGCCCGTTCCCGCCCAGGGACTGACCGCGGAGCAGACGGCAACCATACTGGGAGTCGATGCGAACACCGTCATCTATGACGCGCCGGACCCGGTGGTGCGCCGGGGCGGGAGCAGGTTCCGGCTGAACTTCCGCTACCGGATCGAGATGGAGGGGCTGCCCAGCAGCTTCAATCTGGGCGCCTTCGGTATCCGGCCCGGTACGGAGCGGATCACGGTGGACGACCGCCTGCTGGTGCGGGGCGTGGACTATGTCCTGGACTACGACATCGGGCTGGTCACGCTGCTGGACCACCAGGCCACGCTGAGCGCCAACGCCGACGCTGCCATCCGGGCGACCTGGGAGCAGCAGTCCCTCTTCGACATCGCCCCCACCACGGTGGTGGGCCTCCACGCCCGCTCGCCCCTGGGCGCCTATGGTGACGTGAGCCTGGTGGGGCTCTACCAGTCGGAGCAGGCCATGCTGCGCCGGCCCCAGCTGGGGATGGCGCCCCGGGCCCTCATGATCGGCGGGCTCAGCGGCCGCCTCGCCGTGCACGCCGACTGGCTGGCCAGCGCCCTCGGAGCCATGCCGCTGCTCCGCGCCGACTCCGTGGCCCGGCTCGACCTCAGCGGCGAGCTGGCCCTCTCGGCACCCGAGCCCAATCGACGGGGGCACACCTACCTGGATGACTTCGAGGCGACCGACGAGATCCGGCTGTCCCTGGAGCCCTTCGAGTGGCGGCTGGGCAGCGCGCCCCAGGACGCCAGCGGCGTGCCGGAGCTGCCGTGGCCGCTGACACCCCGGAACGCCGCCTCCCTGGTCTGGCAGGACCGCTACCTGGAGGCGGGCCGGGAGGTGGGGTTCCTGACCGCACAGGAGATAGACCAGCAGATCGCTTTCGCCGGCGCCCGTGTGGCCGAGCGCGTCCTCCACCTGACCATGGCGGCGGACCGGCCGCCCGACCCGCCGCCGCACTGGCGCTCCATCACCACCGTCCTGTCCACCACCGGCCGTGACCTGTCCCGCTCCGAGTACCTGGAGTTCTACGCGGCCCCCCACGTGAACTGGCCTGACGACGCCATCCTGGTCATCGACATCGGGACGGTGAGCGAGGACGCCTTCTACTTCGACGAGAACTACCAGACCTCGGGAGTGGACGCCCTGGGCCGGCCCTGGGGCCTGGGTGTGCTGGACGAGGAGGCCAGCCTGGCGAACCGGGAGGTCTGGGGCCCCGACGATGACCGGCTCGGGCTATGGGGGCAGCCATGCGAGGCCGACCGGCTCAACGCCGTACCGCTGGGCGACGTCCGGGCCAACTGCACCGTCAACAACGGGCGACGGGACACCGAGGATCTGAACGGCAACGGTGTCCTCGACCCATTCGATGGCCCGGCGTTCCGGTACGTCATACCCCTGTCCCGCCTGTCACCGTACGTGGTCCGGGACCAGGGGGCCACGGGCACCCGGTTCCGCCTCTACCGCGTCCCGCTCCGCGGCCCGGACGCCATCGCCATGCACGGGGCCAGCGAGGCCACGTGGCGCTATATCCAGCACATGCGCGTCACCGTGGTCCGGCCTTCCTCGGGACAGGGGACTCTGGCCCTGGCCCGGTTCCGGATCGGCGGGTCACGCTGGACCAAGCGGGACGAGGCGGGCGTGGTGAGTGGGATCACGGGCCACCTGCCGGGCGCGGGTGCGGGCCTGACCACCGTGCGGGTCGCGCCCGTCAGTCGGCTCACGGACGGCGCGGCATATCAGTCTCCGCCGGGCGTGGAGGAGGAGGTCCAGGACCCCCGCTCCGCGCTGGGCGCCGGGGCGGTGGAGTTCAACGAGAAGGGGCTCCGGTTGGGCTGGACCTCCCTCCTGGGCGGCGACCGGGCAGAGGTGTACTTCCGCTACCCGCAGCAGCCCAGGAGCTTCCTGGACTACAAACAGATCCGGTTCTGGGCCGTGCCCCGGTCCGGCGAGTGGGGCCGAAACGGAGACCACAGCCTCCTCCTGAAGGTGGGTACCGACGCGCGCAACTACTACATCTACCAGACGCCGCTCGAGAGGGTGCGGGACCCGAAGGGTGTGGTCCCGGAGGACTGGCTACCCGAGCGGGTGGTCGAGTTCGACGAGTGGATGAGCCTCAAGGCGGAGGCGGAGCGGCTGCTGGCGGAGCAGCCGAGCGGCGGCCCCGTCATCCTCTGGAACGAGGAGGCCACCCACGGCATCGTCCTGGAGGACCGGGCCCGTGCGCCCAACCTGGCGGCCGTCAGGGAGATGAGCTTCGCGGTTTACAACCGCCGCACCGGCGAGACCAGCGGCGAGGTCTGGCTGAACGACCTGCGGCTCGGTGGTGGCGTCCGCGACCTGGGCGTGGCTGGTCGAGTGGCCATGGACCTGGAGGCGGGCGGCTTCCTGAGCGTCAGCGCCATGTTCGAGAACCGGGGCGGCCGCTTCCGCCAGCTCAGCGACGCAGCCACCTTCCAGTCCCAGGAGGAGCTGGTGGTCAACGCCACCGCGGAGCTGGGTCGGTTCACGCCGGAGTCGTGGGGCGTTTCCATGCCGGTGACGGTCACGTATCTCCGCACCGGCCTCGAGCCCATCTACCTCCAGGGCACCGACATCATGTCGGACCGGTTGCCAGGGCTGAGGGACACCGGCTCCACCCGGCGCCGCGTGACGGTCAGTCTCCGACGGACCGCCACTTCCGACCACCCCCTGGTCGCCGCGCTGGTGGATGGCACCGCCCTCCGCGTCAGCCATGTCAGGGCCACCGACAACACCGTCACCAGCTCGAACCAGCTGGACGCCGTCGAGGCCGGCATCGACGTGGACCGGCGGGTGGTCAACATGGAGCTGGGCCTGGTGCCCGGCTTCGTCCGGGAGGCCCTGGCGTGGCTGGCGCCACGGCGCGTCCAGGAGAGCACGTTCTTCGACCGGCTCACGGGCGCGCGGCTACGCCTGACGCCTGAGCGGGTGGGATTCAACACCGCCTACCTGGGCCACGACGCCCGGGCCTGGCGGTACCAGCGGGTGCTTCGCAGCCCGCAGGATCTCGACGTCCTGCCTTTCGAGTCGCCACGGCGTAGCATGGAGAGCGGCGCGAACATAGCCTTCCGGCCCCTGGAATCCCTCACCGCCCGGGCGGCGGTCACCACCGGCCGCGACCTGCTGGACCCGGAGCGAGCCACGCCCGTGGCGTTCGAGCGGCAGGCCCTGCGCCAGGCCCAGCTCGATGTCGCCGGCCTGGGCCTCGGCTGGGAACGGGACCGGATGGTCACGACCGACGCCGCCTTCCGGCCCATCATCGCCGACTGGCTCCGCCCCTCCGTGACGTGGAGCAGTCGGTTCGGTCAGCGGCGGGACCCGGCCTTCATCGGGCTGGGATATGGCGCCGGCTCCCCGCAGGCCGAGCTCCAGCGCAGCATGCACACCGACAGCCGGCTGACCAGGGGCGTGATCTTCGAGCCTGGCGGCGCGCTCAAGGCCGCCCTGGCGCCTGGAGCAGGAGACGAATCCGCGGCCCCGGTCGGCCTGGCCGCCGTCGTCCTGGCCCTGGTGGAGCCGATCCGGCCCATCGAGCTGAGCTGGACCGATGGCGTCGGCTCCCGCTTCGACCGGCAGCTGGTGGAGCCGGGTTTGGAATACCAGTTGGGGCTGGGCGGATTCCAGCGCGTCAGGGTCATTGGCGCCGACACCGCAGTCATGGCCCACCACCACGCCTCGTTCCGCGTGCGCTCCGGCGTCCGGCTGGGACGCGGTTTCGAGCTGGGCGTGGCCTACGGCGAGTCGGAGAGCGACTTCCTCGACCTCTACCAGGGCCGCCGGGCGCTCACCGAGCGATCGTGGCCCGACGTGCAGCTGGGCTGGCGGGATATCCCCGTCCCCGAGCCCCTCAAGGTTCTGCTTCGGCGCTGGTCCTTGGCCACCGGCTATGTGCGGAGCGAGCGCCGGACCCTCCTGGCCGGTGAGGTGAACCGGCACTGGGACCGGCAGATAACGACCGTGCCCATAGAGGTCCGCCTGGGTTTCGCCAACGGGCTGGCGCTGTCCTACATCACGGCCCTCAACACCGGCGACGGCCGCGACCCCACCGGCCTCACCGAGGAGGACCGGGCATCCCACGGGCTCGACCTGAGTGGTCGCTTCAAGGCGCCCTTCGGCCTGGCGGAGAGGACCTTCCCGGAGCCGCTCCGCCTGTCCCTGTCAGTCGACTCCAACTGGGAGAGACAGTGCCGCACCGCCGGCCTCCATGTGCAGCCCGTGACCTGCACCCCGTTCATGGACCACACCAACAGGCGCATGAACTTCACCCTCTCCACCCTCGTCTCCCAGGTGGATGTGGGGCTCCAGGCCAGTTACGTGGACCGCCGCAGCTACGTCGGCACCCAGATGGGATCCAGTCAGTTCCAGCTCGGCTTCTTCGGCCAGTTCAACATGCAGGCGGGAACGTAGCGCACCGTTCCCGCGCTCGGTGAGACCAGGCCCGCCCAGCCAGCATTCATCCTGGCCGGTTCCGCTATTCGCTCCCGGACACCGAAGTGGTAGTCTGGTCTGTGAGGAGGCCATCGGAAAGGGACCGGACCGGGCGCCTTGCCGATCAGCCTTCGAGGAGAGGCCATGACTCTGACGAGTGATGAACGACGGGCGCTGGCCTTCGTCGGCGGGCTCCTGTTCCTGAGCGCGGCCGTGCGCCTGGCCACGCTGCCCGAGCGGGTCGAGCCGCCAGGTGAGGAGGTGGACCTGGCGGCCCACATCGCCGCAACCGCCCAGGCAGTGGCGGAGGCGGAGCGGATGCGGCAGCCGCTGGCGCCCGGGGAGCGCATCGGCCCCAACACCGCGCCCCAGGCCGAGCTGGCGCGCCTGCCCAGAGTGGGGCCGGCCCTGGCCCGGCGCATCGTGGAAGACCGTGAGCAGAACGGCCCCTTCCGCTGGGCCGAAGACCTGACCCGGGTCACCGGGGTGGGCGAGCGACTGCTCGAGCTCGTGTCGCCACACCTGGCGCTGCCACAGCGGCCCGAGACCAGGCAGGGAGCCGCGGGCGTCGCCATCGGCCCCGCCCCCACCCCAGCTACCGGCGCTACGACGGCAGCCGATCAGGTGGTTGACCTGAACGCCGCCGACGCGGCGGCTCTCCAGGCCCTCCCCGGCGTCGGCCCGGTCCTGGCGGCCAGGATCGTGGCCTTCCGCGACTCCGCCGGACCCTTCGCTTCGCCGGAAGACCTGCTGGCCGTCAGGGGCGTCGGACCGGCCACGCTGGAGAGGCTGCGGGACCTCATCCGAACGGGGTGGTGACTTGGGCCCGTCCGCACCTTACGTTGTCACAGGACTTGACCGCCCGGGCAGATGCCACCTAGCTTGGACTCCTCTCCCACGGGCGCTTCACCAAACGCTCACAGAATCGCGAGACAGCCCCGGCAGCAATGGCGACGCAGACGACGGCCATCGATCGATTAGGCACCATCCTGCTCAGGGAGGGGCTGATCTCCCAGGACCAGCTCGAGGGCGCGCTGCAGGATGCCCGCGCGAGTGGCACTCGCATCGGGTATTCCCTGATCAAGCTCGGCTTCCTCAAGGAGGAGGACCTGACCAGGGTGCTGAGCCGCCAGTACCGGGTCCCGGCGGTGGACATCAACAAGGTGCCCGTAGATCCCCGGATCCTCAAGCTGCTGCCCGGTGACATAGCCCACAAGCACCTGGTCCTGCCGCTCCGTCGCGCCGGCCGCATCCTCACAGTGGCCATGGCCAACCCGGCCGACCCCGGGACCCTGGACCAGTTGAAGTTCTTGACTCGCCACGACATCGAGCCAGTGGTGGTGGGTGAGTTCACCCTGAAGAAGCAGATCGATCACCACTACGGCAAGCAGGAGGACGACGCCCTCTCCGACCTCCTCGAGGAGATCGACGTCGAGGGTGGGACGGTCGAGGTAATCGAGGAGCGGGAGGAGGAGGTCAGCGAGGCGGCGCTCCAGGCACAGGTCGAGGACGCGCCCGTCGTCAAGCTCATCAACGGCCTCCTCAACGACGCGGTGCTCAAGGGCGCGAGCGACATCCACATCGAGCCATACGAGCACGAGATCCGCATCCGCTACCGCATCGACGGCGCCCTGCGCGAGGTCATGAAGCCGCCCATGAGGATGCGGGCCGCCCTGACCTCACGGGTCAAGATCCTGGCGGACCTGAACATCGCCGAACGACGAGTGCCGCAGGACGGGCGTATCAAGCTCAAGGTCCGCAACAAGGTCGTGGACTTCCGGGTGAGCACCCTGCCCGTGATCTTCGGCGAAAAGATCGTGCTCCGGATCCTGGACAAGAGCAACCTGACCCTGGACCTGGAGAAGTTCGGGTTCGAGCCCAAGGCGGAAAAGGACTTCATGCACGCCATCATGCAGCCCTATGGCATGGTCCTCGTGACAGGTCCCACCGGCTCGGGCAAGACCACCACGCTGTACTCGGCGCTCTCGAAGATCAACACCCAGGACGTCAACATCATGACGGCGGAGGACCCCGTGGAGTACAACCTCCACGGGATCAACCAGGTCCTGGTCCGCAACGAGATCGGGATGACCTTCGCCGCCGCGCTCAAGGCGTTCCTGCGCCAGGACCCCAACATCATCATGGTCGGTGAGATCCGCGACATCGAGACGGGCGGTATCGCCATCAAGGCCGCCCTCACCGGCCACCTGGTCCTGTCCACCCTGCACACCAACGACGCGCCGTCCACCGTCACCCGCATGATCGACATGGGCCTCGAGCCCTTCAACGTGGCGGCGGCCCTCAACGTCATCACCGCACAACGGCTGGTCCGCCGGATCTGCAAGACGTGCAAGGCGGAAGCCAGCTACAGCGACGAGTACCTGGACGCCGCCCGCCTCACCAACCAACAGCGCCAGATCACGTTCTACAAGGGGCAGGGCTGCGACGACTGCGGTGGCACCGGCTACAAAGGCCGCCAGGGGCTCTATGAGGTCATGGCCGCCACGCCCGACCTCCGCAAGCTCATCATGCTGGGCGCCGGCGTGGACGAGATCCGGGCCCAGTCCCTGGCAGACGGGATGCTCACCCTCAGAATGGACGGAATGAAGAAGGTGGAAAAAGGTATCACCACGCTTGAAGAAGTCATCAAGGAGACGTCCGGGCAATGACCACCACCACCACGAAGAGTCCGCCGGCCCAGGCGGACCGGACCCTGGGCCTGCGGGCCCTCCTGGAGGAGCTCGTCCGCCGCGGCGGCAGCGACCTCCACCTCACCGCCGGCCAGCAACCCATGATCCGGGTGGACGGAGCCATCGTCCCCGCCCAGAGCGTCACCCACGAGCTCGAGGGCAAGGATACCATGAACATGGCTTACTCCATCCTCACCGAGAACCAGAAGAAGCGGTTCGAGACCGAGGACGAGCTGGACTTCTCCTTCGGCATCGCCAACCTCTCCCGCTTCCGGGGCAACGTCTTCAAGCAGCGCGGCTGCGTGACCGTGGTCGTCCGCGTAATCCCCTACGAGGTCCTCAGCTTCCAGCAGCTGGGCCTGCCGCCCATCGTGGCCAAGCTGGCGGAGCGGCCCAAGGGGCTCGTGCTCGTGACAGGGCCCACCGGGTCCGGGAAGTCCACCACCCTCGCCGCCATGATCGACAAGATCAACCGCGAGGAGGCGGGCCACATCCTCACCGTCGAGGACCCCATCGAGTTCGTCCACAGGCACAAGAAGTCCATCGTCAACCAGCGCGAGGTGGGCGCCGACACCGTCTCCTTCAAGGCCGCCCTCAAGTACGCGCTGCGCCAGGACCCCGACGTGGTCCTCATCGGCGAGATGCGCGACCTGGAGACCATCTCCGCCGCCCTCACCATCGCCGAGACCGGACACCTGGCCCTGGCCACCCTCCACACCAACTCGGCGGCCGAGACCATCAACCGCATCATCGACGTCTTCCCCGCCAACCAGCAGTCACAGGTCCGGGCCCAGCTGGCCTTCGTGCTGGAAGGCGTCATCACACAGACCCTGCTCCCCAAAGCACGGGGAGCGGGCCGAACCGTCGCCCTGGAGATCATGGTGGCCACTCCGGCCATCCGCGCCACCATCCGGGATGACAAGGTCCACCAGATCTACTCCATCATGCAGGCCGGCAAGAAGCACGGCATGCAGACCATGAACGACTCGCTGGCACAGCTGGTCATCGCCGGCGACATCACGCAGGACGAAGCGCTCCGGAACTCCACCGACCCCGTCGAGCTGCTCCGCCTGCTGGGAGAGCCCGTCCCGCGTGCGTGACGGATTACAGGGACCCGAGCTGAAGGGGGCTTGAGACCATGCCCACGTACACCTACTCCGCCCGCAACCTGACCGGCGCCCTGCAGCAGGGCGAGATCGAGCTCCCCAGCCGCGAGGAGGTCGCCGGCTTCCTGCGCCGTCAGAAGCTGATACCGGTCAAGATCGAGGAGAAGAAGTCGACCCTCTCCCTGTCCCTGGGCAGCGGCATCAAGACCAGGGACATCGTCATCTTCACCCGGCAGTTCGCCACCATGATCAACGCCGGGCTGCCCCTCGTCCAGTCCCTGGACATCCTGGCGACCCAGACCGAGAACAAGACGTTCGCCAAGACGATCGCACGGGTCCAGCACGACGTGGAGTCTGGCCACACCCTGGCCGACGCCCTCCGCCAGCACCCGAAGGTCTTCACCGACCTCTACACCAACATGGTGGCAGCCGGTGAGGTTGGCGGCATCCTGGACGTCATCCTGCTCCGCCTGGCCACCTTCCTCGAGAAGAACGACGCCCTGCGCCGCAAGATCAAGGGAGCCATGGTCTACCCGGCCGTCATCCTCCTCGTGGCCGTGGCCGCCGTCGCACTCCTCCTCATCATGGTCATCCCCACCTTCCAGAACATGTTCGAGGGGGCCGGCGTGGCCCTGCCAGGACCCACGCTGTTCGTCATCTTCCTGTCCGAGCTGCTCCAGAACTACTGGTACGTCTTCATCGCCGCCATCGCCGCCGCCATCTTCGTCGTCCGGTCCATCTACCGGACCAGCGGCGGACGACTCGCCATCGACAGGATGCTCCTGCGCGCACCCATCTTCGGGAACCTGCTGCGCAAGACCGCCGTCGCCCGCTTCACCCGCACCCTCGGCACCCTCGTCTCCTCCGGCGTCTCCATCCTGGAAGGGCTCGAGATCACCGCCCGCACCGCCGGCAACCGCGTCATCCATGACGCCGTCCTGGAGTCCCGCACCAGCATCGCCGGCGGTGAGACCATCGCCGAGCCCCTCAAACGATCCGGCGTCTTCCCGCCCATGGTCGTCCAGATGATCAACGTGGGCGAGCAGACCGGCGGGCTGGATGAGATGCTCACCAAGATCGCCGACTTCTACGACGATGAGGTGGACCAGGCAGTGGAAGCGCTCCTCAGCGCCATGGAGCCCATCATGATCGTCTTCCTCGGCGGCGTCGTCGGCGGCATGATCGTCGCCATGTACCTGCCCATCTTCGACATGATCGGGGCCGTGGGATAGCAGGAACTGATCCTGCTGTCTATTTGAATCGTTCCGGGATTGTCTGTTGTCGGGAAGCAGAATCTCTCGGAATTCTGGGGGGTCTTCTCTCAGAACTCCGAGCGGTATCT
>SLCC01000048.1 GCA_007126035.1 Gemmatimonadota bacterium | reverse complement strand
CCGGGCGGTGTGCCGGGCGGTGTCCCGGGCGGTGTCGCGTCCGGCGTCTCGCCATGCGACCCGGACCCGGAGCGCCCGCCTGGCCCGCTCCAGCTCCTTCAGCCACGGTGCCGGGTCCTCCGCTGCCCGCGCCAGCGCCTCGTCCAGCGTCAGGTCGCCCACGTCTCGGAGGACATCGTGGAGCCCGTCGGGGTGGCGGGCCAGGCGCCCGGGCGTCCGGTGCTGGAGGTGGGCCTCCACCTCCTGGATCACCTCGATGTCCAGCAGCTCCCGCAGCTCCGCCTCGCCCAGGAGCTCCCGCAGCAGCGCCATGTCCACCGCCAGCGCCTGGGCCCGCCGCTCCGCCGCCGGGCTGTCCCCCTCGTAGAGGTAGGCGGCCACATAGGCGTAGACCAGGGACCGGGCGAAGGGCGACGCGCCGGTCGTCTCCACGTCGTGGACCCGGACCGCGCCGGACTCCACCTCCCGGAGCACCTCCTTGAGCGCCGGCAGGTCGAAGACGTCCTGGAGGCATGAGCGGTAGGTCTCCATGACCATGGGGAACGACGGGTACTCCATGGCGATGCCCATGAGCTTCTGGGACCGGAGCCGCTGTGCGAACAGGGGCGTACGCTGGCCGGGCCGGCGCCGGGGCAGGAGCAGTGCCCGGGCGGCGTTCTCCCGGAACTGGGACGCGAACAGGGGCGACCGGGGCAGCTCCGCCACCAGCCGCTCCTCCACCTCCTCCGGGTCCGGGACCAGCAGCTCCACCTCCGGCGGCTCGTCGCCATCAGCCAGGGTGAGGACGATGCCGTCGTCGCTCCAGACCAGCTGCACGGCGTAGCCCACCCGCTCCGAGACCAGGCCCCGGATGGCCAGGGCCCAGGGCGCGTGGACCCGGGCGCCGAAGGGGGTCAGGATGCAGATCCGCCAGTCGCCCAGCTCGTCACGGAACCGCTCGACCATCACGTCCCGGTCCGAGGGCAGCGCGCCCGCCGACTCCCGCTGCTCCGCCAGGAAGTCCACGAGGTTCTTCGCCGCCCGGTCGTCCAGCCCATAGTCGCCGGTGAGACGGTCCAGGGCGTCGTCCCGGGGCAGCGCCGCCAGCTCCCGGACGAAGGCGCCCAGCGCGCGCCCCAGCTCCAGGGGCCGGCCCGGGCCCTCGCCCTTCCAGAACGGCAGCTTCCCCGGCTCGCCCGGCGCCGGCTCGACCAGCACCCGGTCCCGCGTCACCTCCTGGACCCGCCAGGTGGTGGCGCCCAGGGTGAACGTCTGGCCCGGGTGCGTCTCGTGGACCATCTCCTCGTCCAGCTCGCCCACCCGCGGACCCCGCTCGCCCAGGTGCACGCCGAACAGCCCCCGGTCCGGGATGGTCCCGGCGTTCACCGCCGCCAGCATCCCCGCGCCCGGCCGCGCCTCCAGCACGTCCCGCTCCCGGTCCCAGTTCAGCCGGGGCCGGAGCTCGGCGAAGGCGTGGGAGGGGTAGAGCCCCGAGAGCATGTCCAGCACGCCCGTGAGCGCCGCGTCCGGCAGCTCCCGGTACGGCGCCGCCCGCCTCACCACCGCCGCCAGCTCCCTCACCGGCCACGGCTGGACCGCCGTCATGGCCACCAGGTGCTGGGCCAGCACGTCCAGCGGGTTCCGGGGCACCCGGAGCGATTCGATGGCACCGTCCCGCATGCGACGGGCGACGACGGCCGCCTCCAGCAGGTCGCCCCGATGCTTGGGGAAGATCCGGCCCACGCTGGCCTCGCCCACCTGGTGGCCCGCCCGGCCCACCCGCTGGAGACCGCTGGCCACCGAGCCGGGGCTCTCCACCAGGACCACCAGGTCCACGGCGCCCATGTCGATGCCCAGCTCCAGTGAGCTGGTGGCCACGATGGCCGGCAGCTCACCCGCCTTCAGCGACTCCTCGATCTCACGACGCTGCTCGTGGGCCAGGCTGCCATGGTGCGCCCGCACCAGCTCCTCCCCCGCCAGCTCGTTCAGCCGCTGGGCCAGCCGCTCACACAGCGCCCGACTGTTCACGAAGACCAGCGTGGTCCGGTGCGACCGGATCAGCTCCAGGATCTCCGGGTAGACCGCCGGCCAGATCCCGTACTGCCGCGTCGTCTCCTCCTCGGCCGCCATCGCCAGAGACCCGCTGGCCTGGTCGCCCGCCGGCGCCTCCTCGCCCAGGACCTCCACCCCGCCCGCCGCCGCCGGCACCACCGGTCGCGTCATGTCCTCCACCGGGACCACCACGCCCAGCTCCAGCGCCGGCGGCACATGGGCGTCCACCACGCCCACCGGACGGTCGCCGCCCAGGAACCGGGCCACCTCGTCCGCCGGCCGCGCCGTGGCCGACAGCCCGATCCGCTGCGGGTCCGCCTCCGCCAGCGCGCTCAGCCGCTCCAGCGACAGCGCCAGGTGCGTGCCCCTCTTCGTCGGCGCCAGCGCGTGGATCTCGTCGATGATCACCCACCGCACCGTCCGCAGCGTCTCCCGCGCCGCCGAGCCCAGGAGCAGGAACAGCGACTCCGGCGTCGTCACCAGGATCTCGCCGGGGTCCCTGACCTGACGACGACGCTCCTGCGACGACGTGTCCCCCGTCCGCACGTCCACCCGCGGCGCGCGGAACGGCTCGCCGGCCGACGACGCCGCCCGGGCGATCCCCGCCAGCGGCGTGCGCAGGTTCCGCTCGATGTCGTAGACCAGCGCCTTCAACGGCGATACGTACAGGACCCGCACGCCCGGCTCCGCGCCCGCATCCAGACGGGCCACCTGGTCCAGCGCGTAGAGGAACGCCGCCAGCGTCTTCCCGCTCCCCGTGGGCGCGATCAGCAGCGTGTGCTCCCCGGACTGGATCCGCTCCCAGCCCAGCCGCTGCACCGGGGTCGGGGCAGGGAAGGCGCCAGAGAACCAGCGGGCGGTGGACGGGCTGAAGCCGTGCATGCCGTCTGCTACCCGCCTGCGCCGCCCTCGGGTCCGCGGCCCAGAGGCCCGGAAGCGGCTCAGAGCGCCAGGCCCGCCCGGCCGCCCCCGGAACCGAGACGAATCTCGATCTCGCCGCCTCCGCTACCATCGCATACGAGATTGGTCTCGCTTTTCGAGCGGTATCTCGTAACGAGACCCCCGATCACCTTCCGCTTCGAGATTGGTCTCGCCTTCCGAGAGCAATCTCGATGTCGAGCGCCCGGACACCGTCCGTTGCGAGATTTCGATCGGACGGGCCGCCCCCCAACAGCCGACACGAGCGCTGGCATCGAGCCCGATACCGCGATGCCGGCGTCGAGATTATCTTCCGCTTCAGTCAACCCTCCACACCACCCGAGGTCCGTGATGACGCGCCACCGACTACCATCCCATAGCTTGGCCGCCCTGACCAGGCCGCTGGTTCTGGCCGCCACTCTGTCCCTGGCCGCTGCCCTGGTGCTCATGACGTCCGCCGCCGCCCAGGTCCCGGGCCACACGCCAGGCCCATGGCACCAGGTGGAGACGGACCATTTCCTCTTCGTCTATCCGGCCGAGCTGTCGGAGTGGGCACTGGACATGGCGTCCCGGATGGAGGCGGTGCACGGGGCGGTGGCGGCGCTGGTGGGGTTCGCGCCGGAGGACCGGGTCACGGTGATCGTGGACGACCCGACGAACATCTCGAACGGATCCATGGCCCCGGGCCCCGTTCTGTTCATGTGGCCCACGCCGCCGAACCCCCGGTCCATGATCGGCGAGCACCGGGGCTGGGGCGAGCTG
This sequence comes from Gemmatimonadota bacterium, assembly GCA_007126035.1. Lineage (GTDB taxonomy): Bacteria > Gemmatimonadota > Gemmatimonadetes > Longimicrobiales > RSA9 > SLCC01. Next base: position 3,508 of record SLCC01000048.1, on the reverse strand, counting down.
CTGGCGGTGCACGAGTTCGCCCACGCGGCGCACCTGACCATTCCCACGCGGAACCCGCGGGAGCGGCTCCGTTTCGGCCTGCTCCCGATCCCGGTCCACCCCATCATGCAGCGTACACCGCGCTGGATGACGGAGGGCTACGCCACGTACATCGAGGGCCGGCTCACGGGCTACGGCCGGCCCCACGGCGTCTGGCGGCCGGCGGTGCTGCGGACGTGGGCGCTCGAGGGCCAGCTCCCGTCGTACCGTGAGATGAGCGGCAGCCCGGCGTACTACGGCGGGGCCATGGCGTACCTCATGGGCTCGGCCTTCCTGGAGTGGCTCGTGGAGGCGGAGGGCGGTGACGAGGAGCTGCTGCCCAACGTCTGGCGCCGGCTCACGGCCCGGCAGGTCCGGTCCTTCGAGTCGGCGTTCGCTGGCGTCTTCGGCTACCCGGCGCCCGAGCTGTACGGCCATTTCACCGTGGACCTGACGGCGCGCGCCCTGGCGGTGCGTGACGCCGTGGCGGCCGCGGGCGGGGTGGTGGACGGCGAGCTGTTCCAGCGACTGACGTGGTCGACGGGCGATCCCGCCGTGTCACCGGACGGCGAGCAGCTGGCCCTGGTCCTCCGGTCCCGCACCGGCCCGTCCCGGTTGGTGGTCGTCTCCACCACGCCCGACACGCTGACGGCGGCGGCCCGGGAGCGCCGGGCCCGGGCCTTCGAGCGGGACCCGGAAGACGTGGAGCCGGTGGAGCGCCGCCCCCGGGCCCAGCGCCCGAAGGCCACGCTGTCGCCCACCCTGGGCCAGGCGTACGACATGCCCACCTTCATGCCTGACGGCAAGGGCATCCTGGTGGTCCGGAGCGACGTGGTGGACGGCGGCCGGTCCCGGCCGGACCTCTTCCTGTGGGACTGGGAGCGGGACCGGCTGCGGCGGATCACCCGGGGCCAGGCGATCCGGGAGGCCTCCGCCTCCCCGGACGGGACCTGGGCCGCCGGCACCCGCTGCCTCCATTCTCGCTGCGACGTGGTCCGGATCGACCTGGGCTCGGGCGAGGTGACCGAGCTCACGGCCACGGGCATGCCCCGGCCGTACTACCGGCCCCGGGTCTCGCCGGACGGCGGGACCATCGTGGCGGCGGTCCAGCACGAGAGCGTCTGGCGACTGGTTGCCATGGACGCCGACGGCGGCAACGAGCGGTTCCTGGGCTCCGACGACGGCGCCGCTCGCTTCGACGCCGCGTTCCTCCCGGACGGCCGCTCCCTGGTCCTCACCTCCACCCGTGGCGGGGTCCACAACCTGGAGGTCCTGGAGCTGGAGTCGGGCCTGACCCGGCCCCTGACCCGGGTGCTGGGCGCCGCCGTGGCGCCGGCCCCGGCGCCGGACGGCAGCATCTTCTTCCTGTCGCTCCACAGCCGGGGCTGGGACCTGCGCCGGATAGCGGCGGAGGCGCCGTCGCCCGGGCCAGTGGCGCTGGACCCGGCGCTGTCGCCCGCGTCGCCGGTGGGCCCCGCCGTCGTGGATACCTTCCCCGCGGCGGCCATCGGGCCGGTGCGGCCCTACGGCGTCGGGCCCCGTTTCCTCACGGTCCTGCCGGTGGCCAACATGTCGACGGACGGCGCGGGCGGCGGGCTGTCCGTCACCGGCAGCGACCCCATCGGCCGGCTCGGGTGGCAGATCCAGGGCGTCCACGGCAACGACGACGCCCCCACCGGCGCCGCGGCCCAGGCGGTCTGGCGGGGCACCCGGCCCTGGCTCGAGGGTGGGCTGTTCCTGACCGACAACGCCTTCCCCGGCAGCCCCGTGCACCAGACCGAGCACCAGCGGTGGATCGACGGCGCCTACTACGGCGGCATGGCGGCCGCCGAGCTCCGGCACCACGCCCTGGGCCGGGACCAGGCCATCCGCGCCGGCGGGTCCGTGGGCATGTCGCCCGGCGACGACGCCCGCAGCCTGGGGTTTGCCGAGTACCTGCTGGCCCTGCGGCAGCAGGCCGGGCCCCTCCGCCTGGCCCAGCGCGGTCAGCTCCACGGCGCCGTGGGCCGCACTGGCGAGACGGGCTGGACCCGCTGGCTGGCCAGCGGCCAGTTGGACGTGCGGACCCGGCGACTGGGGCTGCTCCTGTCGGGCTCCGTGGGCGGCACCGACGCCGCCGTCGAGTCGGTGGAGGCCTTCAGCGTGGGCGGCCCCGAGCCCCTGCTCCTGGACCGGTCGGTGGTGGCCCAGCAGCTGCCCATGCCGGCCCTGCCGTCCGGCTGGCTCCGGGGCGACGGCGTCCGCACCGCCCGCATCGACCTGACGGGGCTGCTCCCCGTCCAGCCGTTCCTCTGGACCGGCAGCGTGGACGGCGACGAGTTGGGCTGGTACTACATTGCCGGGCTCGAGATGGAGGCGGACGCCGAGGGCCTACCCAGGCTGCGCCTGCCATCGGTACGATTCCGGGCGGGCGTGGCCCGGACCCTCTCCGAACCCGACGCGGGACGGTGGCGCGGCTGGGTGATGGTGGGCTATCGTCCTTAGGAGGTCCCATGGCCCGCCGGACCCTCGTGCGCCAGGGTCGGCTACGGGCTCCGGCCGAACGTGTAGACGAAATTGAGGACCGGGAGCCAGCCCGAGTGGCCTATGGGAGCGGCCACGCCAAAGTCGACGGCCAGGCTCTCGGCCATGAAACGCACCCCGCCGGTGAGGAGGCCTTCCCCCTCGGCTGGCAGGAACAGGTTCTCCGTCAACAGCTTCACCCTGCGGGAAACCCGGTACTCGCCGCCCACCAACACGACCGGGTCATCGGAGACCCACGGGTCGCCGCGGCCGAAGGCCCAGCCCCAGCCTATACCCGCCGTGATGGACCGGTCCGGGTCGCCGAACGTGCCCACCCCGTACGCCACGCCGATGGAGCCCTCGTCAATGGCTTCGCTGGCGAAGAAGGCCAGGGCGCCCACTGAGACGTCCGCCGCGTGCGTGTCCAACACCCGGAGCTTGGGTGCCAGATAGAAGACCCGGCCGATGATGTCGGGTAGCAGCGGTGTGCCGCCCGCGATGGTGAAGTTGTCGGTGAGCCCGTAGCCGACGAAGGGGACTACCACCCAGAAGGCCGAAATGTATGCTTCGCCCTGGCGCAGCGCGCGGCCGGTGGGCGAGACCAGGAGCAGCCGGGTCCGATTCGGGTCGTGCGGCCACAGCTCGCCGTCCACCACCCGGCCGGTGACCGGCCGGAGCCAGCGCACCTGCGCCCGGTCCAGCTCCAGGCGGAGCCCGCCCGTGGTCACGAAGGTGAGGCTGTCCGCGGTCTCCGCCACCACGCGCCCCAGGAAGGTCGAACCGTCGTGAAGTCGGAGCTCGTAAATGGTGTCCGCCGCTACACCTGGCAATGGGTGGTGGTCGGGTGCCGGCGCTTCGAGATCCCGCTCCGGGGCGACCGGGCCGTGGATAGCTGCCGGACCCGGGTCGACACAGCGGCTCCCGGGATCGTCCGCCCGGGCCGCGCTCGGCAGGGCAAGGACCGCGATCAGAGCCGCGGTCAGAGCGG
>SLCC01000187.1 GCA_007126035.1 Gemmatimonadota bacterium | reverse complement strand
GGTAGGCCGCCGCGTTGTCGCCATCGATGGAGCCGAAGTTGCCCTGGCCGTCCACCAGCGGGTAGCGCAGGCTGAAGTCCTGGACCATCCGGACCATGGCGTCGTAGACCGCGCTGTCGCCGTGGGGGTGGTACTTACCCAGCACCTCACCCACCACGTTCGCGCTCTTCTTGTACGGCCTCGTCGGGCCCAGGCCCAGCTCGCTCATGGCGTACAGGATCCGCCGGTGCACCGGCTTCAGACCATCCCGCACGTCCGGCAGCGCTCGCTGCACGATCACGCTCATGGAATAGTCCAGGAAGCTCTCCCGCATCTCCTCTTCAATGAGGCGGGGAACCACCCTCTGCTGCGTTCCCGGGGTCTCCGGTGTTTCCATCGGCTATCGCTATTGTCTGAGGAGTTGTTCGAGGCGGCGCAGGAGCCGGAACCCGCTGATTCTACTATCCGTTGCGGCTATTCGCGAGAGCGCCCACAAGACCGGAAGAATGTACACCCGGGGCGGGCGTTTGTGCCGCGTGCGCGCAAGCGCGCGCGCAACGCGCGAGAGAAGGCCGGAGATTCACGTCTTCTGGAAGGCAAACCGTGTCAGCGCTCAGCTTCCACCTCGCCCGGAAGGGCGTCGGCGATGGCGGCGATCTCCTCCGCCTCCCGCCACGCCGCTTCCAGGACGGCCAGCTCCCCAGCCATGGCCCGGCGCTCCGCTTCCTCGTTCAAGGCCATCTCCAGGGCCAGGAGGTCGGATGCCTTGAAGACGGACCGCGCCTTCCGACGACGGCGCCGATCACGCCGCCTGGAACGACGCTCAACGCGGTAGATGCCCGGGATCTCCAGGAGCGGCGTCGAGGCCAGGGCCTGACCCAGGTCGAAGCCGCGGCCCACGGCGTCCCGGACGAGCACCCCTGGTTCGCCTGCCGCCGCCAGCCGGTCGACCGCTTCTCCCACGACGGCGCGGGATCCTCCTCCCTCGTTCACGTGGACCATCGCGCGACTGAGAACGCGGCGGGCGGCGTCGTCATGGAGTGAGAGCTCCGGGATGGCCCGGAGTGCGGGTAGCACCAGGCCCCGGGCCCGGGCCCGCTGGGCCGGCAGGTGGAGGTGCAGGACGTCGTGCGTGTCCAGTTCCAGCCGCGCGCCGATGAGGTGCGCCTCCTGGACCAGCAGCGACTCCCCCGTGGGCGATTCCGGCGGGGGCAGGAGGTGGATGGTCCGACGCTCGCTGCGCCGCCGCATGATGTCGCCCACCGTGTCCGTGGCGATCCAGATCCCCAGGAAGCCGACGGCGCCGACGGCCCAGAGGCCCGCCAGCCCCAGCCCGGCGGCGCCCGCAGCGCCGGCAAGGAGCAGGCGGTAGCGACGACGGCGCAGGAGCCGCTCCCCGTAGCGCCACGCCGCCAGCTCCCCGGGCAGGGCATCACCAATGCGGATCAGGTCGGTGCCGTCCGGTAACCGGGCCAGGCCAATGTTCTCGGACTGGACCCGCAGGCGGGCGTCCCGGAAGAGCTTCTCCGCGTCCTCCACCGGCTCCCACCGCTCCTCGATAGGACTCAGGTTCCACCGGCCACACCGAGGGCAGATGGCCCAGAGCCGGCCCCGCCAGGCGTCGAAGGCCAGGCGCCGGCCCACGGGGAACGTCTCCAGGACCTGGTTCGATCCGAGACGACGAGTGCAGAAGATGCACGAGCTGTACATGGCGCGTCCAAGATACAAAGGCGACGGTCTCCGCACAGCAGCGCGGACGAGTTACTGGAGCAAGCGGCCGCGCGCCTGGACACCATTCCCCCGACAGGGCATGCATGGCGTGCCTATGCGACGGCGATGAAGTCCTTCCCCTCGACCAGGCCGAGCTGCCGACACCCTTCCCGGATGTCCTCCCGTGCCCCCGGCTGTCCGACGGCGGCCAGGACCAGGGCGCGATGGGCGGACCGTGGTCCGGCGAGGTGGGTCAGGTCATCCAGGTCGATGACGGGCGCTCCGTAGATCTCCTGCCCCACCTTCCTGGGGTCCACGTCGACGAAGGCGATGGTCCGGCTACCGGCGGCGGCCAGCTCCCGCGCGAAGCTCTTGCCGACGGGCCCGGCGCCAACGATGATGGCTAGCCGGTCCGCTGCGAGCAGGGTCTTCCTGAGGAAGTGGACCTTGACCTGTCGGAACCTTGCCGGTGAGTAAATCGGGTCGACCCGTGACGTCCGGTCCTCCCGTTCCCGCCAGTGGTAGAGGACCTGGGGTAGGTTCTCGAGCCTGTGACCCGCGGCCCATAGCCTGAGGACGAGGTCGTAATCCTCGGGCCAGCCCATGTCACGATAGCCGCCGACGGCGGTGAGCACGCGGCGCCTGGCGGCGAGGGTGGGGTGCGCGACAGGGCATTCGATGAAGATGTCGCGCTCGATCTCCTCGTGGGTATGGAGCGAGTTGATCCAGGCCTCGTAGCGCCGGGCGCCGCCTCGTACTACCTGGCGAGGGAAGTAACGGACCCCGGTGCCGCAGGCTGCCAGGTCGCGCTGGTCGGTCAGGTGGCGGACCTGACGGTCTAGCCGGGTGGGCTCGGCCACGTCGTCGGCATCCATGCGGGCGATGAGGTCGCCGTGGGCGTTGTCCAGGGCCAGGGCCAGGGCGGGCACGAGTCCTCGCCGTCGGCTCCGGAGCACCCGCACCCTGGGGTCGTCGGCGGCCCAATCATCGAGCAGGACCAGGGTCTCGTCCGTCGACCCGTCGTCCACGGCCAGGACCTCGAAGTCGCCGAAGGTCTGGCGCTGGAGGGATTCCACGGCAGCGGGCAGGTGCGGGGCAGCATCGCGGCATGGTAGCAGAACTGACAGGGCTGGTCCGGGCGGCTGGGTCACCGGCCTTCCAGGGCAGAGGTAATGGTCTGTGGGCGGATCACCCGGCGGGACCCGGCCACAGCGCGCCCCCGCCGAACCGGGCCCGAAGATATCGGCCGGTATGGGTCCCGGCAATCCTGGCAACGTCGCCGGGTCGACCGGTGGCCACCACCTCCCCTCCGCCCGCTCCTGCCTCGGGGCCCAACTCGATGAGCCAGTCTGCCACGGCGATGACGTCCAGGTTGTGCTCGATCACCACCACCGTGTTCCCGGCGTCCACCAGCTTCTGGAGCACGTCCACCAGCCGGTGGACCTCGGGCCCGCTCAGGCCTGTGGTCGGCTCGTCCATGACGTAGACGCGGTTGCCCTTCTTGCGACCAGCCATGGCCAGCTCCCGCGCGATCTTCATCCGCTGCGCCTCGCCACCGCTCAGGGTGGGCGCCGCCTGACCCAGCCGCAGGTAGCCGAGCCCCACCTGCTGGAGCTGCCAGAGCGCGCGGCCCAGGCGGTCCTCCCGGATGAAGAACCGGATCGCCTCGTCCACGGTCATGTCCAACACGTCACGGATGGACCTGCCCCGGACCTTCACGTCCAGCGTCTCACGCTTGTAGCGAGCGCCGCCGCAGCCGTCGCAGGGGACGTAGACGTCGGCCATGAAGACCATCTCCACCTGGACCACGCCCGCGCCCTTGCAGACCTCGCAGCGGCCGCCGGGCGTGTTGAAGGAGAAGCGGCCGGCCCGGTAGCCCCGCTCCTTGGACAGCGGCTCCGCGGCGAAGATACGACGCACCTCGTCGAAGGCCTTGGTATAGGTGGCGGGGTTCGAGCGCGGCGTGCGGCCGATGGGCGACTGGTCCACCAGCGCGACCCCGTCCACGAAGCCCACTCCGTCCAGTGCGGCGTACGCCCCCACCGCCTCGCCCAGATACTCCTTGGCCGAATGCTCGCCGCTCAGCTCGCGCTCCAGTCCCCGGAAGAGCACATCGTGCACCAGGGTCGACTTGCCGCTGCCCGAGACGCCGGACACGACGGTGAGCGTGTGCAACGGGAAGTCCACGTCCACACCCCTCAGGTTGTGGAGCGTGGCGCCCCTGAGCTCGAGTCGGGGCCCGTCCAGCGGCCGGCTCCGGGAGGGTGTGGTCGCGGTCAGCCCGGCCAGGTAGCGCGCGGTGGATGTGGCCTCGGGCCCCGCTCCCGCCGTCAGCTGGTGGACACTGCCCTGGAAGACCACCTGGCCGCCCTTCTCACCGCTTCCTGGCCCCAGCTCGACCAGGTGGTCGGCCCGCCTGATCACGTCAGGGTCGTGCTCCACCACCAGCACGGTGTTGCCCGCGTCCCGGAGCTTCTCGAGCAGCGCTATGAGGCGATCATTGTCCCGCGGGTGCAGCCCGATGGTGGGCTCGTCCAGGACGTAGAGGGTGTCGACCAGGGCGGAGCCCAGGGAGTTGGCCAGTACGATCCGCTGTGCCTCGCCGCCGGACAGGGTGCGGGTCTGGCGGTCCAGGGCCAGGTAGCCCAGGCCCACGTCGTCCAGGAACGAGAGGCGTGCGCCGATCTCCCGGAGAATGGTGCCGCGGGCGGTGTCACCGCCGGGGTAGCCGTCGCTTCGCGCCAGCCCCGTGGGCGGGCTGAGGTCGGGGTCCGGCTGGGGGCTGGTCCCCAGTTCGGAGAACCACGCCCGGGCCTCGGCAATGGTCATGGCGGAGACCTGGCCCATGTGGCGACCGCCGACGCGCACGCGGAGCGCCTCGGGCCGGAGCCGGGCGCCGCCGCAGTCGGGACAGGTGGTGGCGAGCTGGTACCTCCGGAGGAACATGCGGATATACGGCTTGTACCGCTTCCGCTCCCGGCCCCGGAGGAATGGCAGCACCCCCTGGAACCGTCGCTCCTTGCTGCGCACGCCGTGGAGGACCTGGTGTCGGAAGTCCTGGGGGAGCTCCTGCCACGGCGCGTCCAGAGAGACACCGGCAATCTCGGCGAACTCCAGGAGCCTCGAGCGGTACTTCTTCCGGTACCGGTTCACCTCCCAGGGCTCCACCGCGCCCTGGCGGAGGGGCCGCTGTGGGTTCGGGATGATCAGGGACTCGTGGTAGTCCAGCACGGCGCCGAACCCGGTGCAGCGGGGGCAGCTACCGAAGGGGTTGTTGAAGCTGAACAACCGGGGCTGGGGCTCGAGGAACCGGATGTCGGGGTGCTCCTCGCAGCGGAACTTCTCGGAGAAGCGGAGCGTCGTGCGGCCGCCGTTCCGCTCACGGTCGTATATCACCACCAGGGCCTCGCCCTCTCCCTCGACGAAGGCCGTGTTCACCGAGTCCGCCAGCCGCTCCCGCACCTCCGGCTTCACTTCCAGTCGGTCCACCACCACTGCCACCGCCGCCTCCCTGGCCAGGTCGTGGCCCAGCCGATCCGGATCCAGGGCACCAGGCTCATCGAGCAGGACCTGTTCGTCGCCCACCAGCACGCGGAGGAAGCCCATCTCCCGGAGGTTCTCGACTATCCGCTCGTGGGACGCCCGGGCGGAGAGGGGAAGCGGGAAGGTGACCAGGAACCGGGTCCCGGGCTCGAGTGCGAGCAGCGCATCCGTGGCGCTCTGCACCGTATCCGGCCGGACCTCCCGATCGCATTCGGGGCAGAATGTCCGACCGGTCCTGGCCCAGAGCAGGCGCATGTAGTCGTGCACCTCGGTTGCCGTGCCCACGGTGGACCGGCTGGTCTTGGTGGGGTTCTTCTGCTCGATGGCTACCGCCGGAGCAATTCCTTCCACCAGGTCCACCGCCGGCTTCTCCATCCGTTCCAGGAACTGCTTGGCGTAGGTGGAGAGGCTCTCCACGTAGCGGCGCTGGCCCTCCGCGTAGATGGTGTCGAAGGCCAGCGAGCTCTTGCCCGACCCGCTGGGCCCCGTCACCACGATGAGGTGGCGGTGAGGGAGATCCAGGTCGATCCCCTTCAGGTTGTGCTGCCGTGCGTTGCGGATGACGATGGCGGTCAAGACATCCAACGTGAGAACGGTTACGACTCAGGTCCTTCGGCCCACTGCACCGGCCTGGTGCGAAGGCTGTGGTACCCGGCGGGCAATTGCAAGTGCGGGCTCCCTGTCGGCGCCAATCGCCGCCACTCAACGGGTCCAGCCGCGGGCGATCCCGCGCCAGAGTGACCGGGCCACATGCCAGCCATCAGTCTCGATGAACGGCACCGGCAGGAGGTTGAGCGCGGCCCAGAGGGCGGAGAGGGCCCCGACGACATACGGCAGCGACGGTAACGGCCTGGCCATGACCAGCTCGCCGAGAACGCGCACGCCCCGGCTCAGCTCCACGGCGCTGCCGGTTGCGACCAGCTCGATCAGCGCGCCGGGAACCGCCCAGAACCAGGCGCCGGCGTGGCTGGCCGCATAGGCTATCACGTTGGCATCGCCGGGGGCCATTGGCGACACGGGGGCCGTCAGGAGCCCGGCCACGGCGAACGCCAGCAGCGCCAGCGCCAGGTTCGCCGCCGCGCCGCTGACCGCCACCACCGCCTCACCCAATCCAGGCGGCACGCTCTCGTACTGGATACGCCCACCGATGGGGACCAGGCGCAGTAGGAGCTCGGCACCACGATGGCGTCCGCGCCAGACCAGCGGGCCCTGCCCTATCCGGACCCTGAGCACCTGAAGGCGCTTGACCCGCACGGCCAGGTAGTGGCCGGCCTCGTGGGCAGTGGTGACGCCCACGAGGGCGAGCACGGCGGCGAAGAAGGCCATCGCTGCGCGGCTCGCTACGGCCGGAGCAGGCGGACTCTCCGCACGGCGACGCGGCCCACCTCACCCCAGTCCCCGACACAGGCCGGCAACGCCAGGAGCCGGGCACCCGGCAGCAGTGTCCACCATCTGTTTCGCATCAGTAAGGATGGCCGTGCTGACCGTGCCGGGAAAGCCCCGGTAGCGTGATTCGACTACCCGTGTGAGCTTCCGGGCCATGGACAACCTGACCCACTCGCTGGTCGGCGCCGCCCTGTCGGAGGCCGGCCCCAGGGACCGGTTCGCGCTGGCCACACCCGCGCTCATCATCGCCGCCAACGTGCCGGACGTGGACGCGGTGTCGTACCTGGTGGCCGACCAGTTCGCTGGTCTGGCTTGGCGTCGCGGCATCACCCATGGCGTGCCAGCGCTGATCGTCTGGCCGTTCGTGGTGGCAGGGCTCATGCTGGCCTGGGACCATCTGGCCCGACCCGGTACTGGACCAGGCGCTCGAGGATCGCCGCGCCGGGCACTTCCTCACCTGGTCGCGCTACCCCTTCATCCATGCGCGGCAAGAGGCTGACGGCTGGGTGGTCCTGTTCGGCGACGCCCGCTACCTCGACCGCCGCGGGCCCGGCCACCTGGAACTGAGGCTGGATGCGCCGGAGAGCTGATGCCGGAACCAGTCTCGAAGCTCCAGGCCCGCGGGGCCCGGAGCGGTTCGAGGCTCGAGGCTCGAGATTCGACTACCCGGTCCTGATCGCCTCGACGGGGTCAACGCCCCTCTCTAGCTGCTCGTAGTCCAGCTCGCTGCCCCGCATGCTGTGGGGGATCAGGTAGACGACCAGCATGACCACCGTAGCCAGGACCACCGCCGCCCGGCCGGCTTCGCGGCGCCGGCCCTCCGCCGCCCGCACGCCCAGCACGCCGCACGCGCCCAGCCAGGCCAGCCACATGACCAGAGTCTTGTTGTCCGTCAGGTCATAGCCCAGGGGCCAGCCGGTCCAGTAGGCACCGAAAGCGTACTTCTGCACGATCGGTCCCAGGATCATCCCGCCCACGGTCATGAGCCCGAGCGCGGCCCAGGCCCAGCGGCGCGATTCCGGGCGACCGGCAGCGGCGCCCAGCCCGGCCCGGACGCCCACCAGCATGGCCAGGAACATCAGCACCACGTGGGGCACCAGCGCCGCCGCGGGCACAGGCGCCTTGAAGCGGAGGACGGGGTCGTCATCGGCGACAGCGGGCACCCGAGCCTCGCCGGCGGCGGTGCTCAGCTCCAGGTAGTACTCCACCTTGCCGGCAGCCGGCTGGCGGGGGAGGCTCGCCACCAGCTCACCGTCGTCGCCGGCCGTCAGGGCCACGCGTTCGAACGGGTCCGCGGTGGGATAGCGGCGCCAGACCAGGTAGCCGGCAGCGTCCTGCCCAGGATCGGGGACCTGGACCAGCGCGTCGGTGGTGTTCGTCCAGCTCCGGACCAGCGCGTAGTCGACGGTCGCGGCCCCGATCGCCACTTCTCCCCGCAGGGGATACGTCGGCCCGGTGGCGCGCTGATAGCTGGCCGCGCCCAGCATGGCCACCACCGCTACCACCCAGAGCAGGGCGCCGACCATACGAGACCCCCGGCCAGGACGTCCCGCCGGGTCACTGACTCTCCGGGTCATTACGGGTTGATGCACTTCCAGCTCCTCAGGTTCGGTCTCCCTTGCCCGCGGCCGCCCGACCGGCCGCGTTGGCGATGGACCGGGCGATGGCGAAGGCGGCGTCGGCGGCCCGGCCGTCACGGTCCACGTCAGGATCATACGCCACGAGTGACGCCCCGGCTATTCCGCAGCCCCGACCCGCCATCTCCACCACGGTCAGCACGTCCTGGAGCCGGAGCCCGTCCGGCGGCACCAGCTGGTTTGCCCTGGCCACCTCCGGGTCGAGGACGTCAAGGTCCACGTGCACGTAGAACTGGTCCACGAGTTGGCACATCCGCTCCACCAGCCCGGCCACCACCTTCTCCGAGTCATCCCGGGCCAGCTCGGCGCAGCGGAGCCTGCGGATCCCCAGCGCGGCGGCCAGCGCCTTTTCCGGCGGGTCCAGCACCCGTACGCCGACCATGGCAAGGCGATGATCGGGGAGCGGGGCGAAGCCGGGGATGGTGTGGGCCATGCCGCGCCAGCAACGGCCGGACACGGCGGCCAGGGCCATCCCGTCCAGCGCGCCGGTGCGGGTGGTCTCCGGCGTGTTCAGGTCACCGTGCGCGTCCACCCAGAGCACGCCGGTACGATCCGCCTCCAGGCCGGCGACCACGCCCATGGCGGAGAAGCAGCTCCCGGATACCACCAGCGGCAGACGGGCCGCCTGGCGAGCGACCCGCACCGCGTCGGCTATGCCACGGGCCAGGTCGAAAGCGACGGCCACCTCACCCGCCGCGTCGTACGGAGTGACCACCTCCGTCACCACCACCTGGTGCCCGTCCGCCGTCAGCGCCTCGGGCAGCTCGCGCTCCATGAGGTGCCGCGGGCCACGACCCGTCCCCACCTCCCGATGACCGGCGTCGTACGGAACCAGGATCAGCTCTATGGCGGCCATGCCTGGAATATGGCCATCCCGGGCCAGCCTGGCCATGGGTTGCCCACCCGCCGGGGCGGGTCCGTCCGCAAAGCCACTACTGGCCCGCTGGTGACCTGTGTAATCGGGCCGTTTGATTTATCTTCACGCCATGAGTGGAGCAGACGATCGAGCCCCGAAGTTTCCGCCGTTCCGGCCTGCGCCACTGCTGGGCAACCCTCACGTCCAGACCTTCGCCGGCAAGATTTTGCGCAAGGAGCACGACATCCCGCTTCACCGGGAGCGGATCGAGACACCCGACGGCGACTTCCTGGACCTGGACTTCGCCGACTGGCCCGCCGTGGCGCCGGGCCGGACCGACGCGCCGCCCATGGTCCTGGTCCTGCACGGGCTGGAAGGCAATACCCGGCGCCGGTACATGACCAGCACCTACCACGCCCTCCTGGGGGCCGGGCTCCGGCCGGTGGCGCTCGGGTTCCGGGGCTGCAGTGACGAGCCGAACCGTACTCCGCGCGCCTATCACTCCGGGGAGACGGAGGACGTGAAGCTGGTGCTGGAGCTGCTGAGGGAGCGGTTCGGCGGGCCCTTCGGCCTGGTCGGCTACTCACTGGGCGGCAACGTGACGCTGAAGCTCCTCGGCGAGCTGGGGGAGGCCGCCCGCCCCCTGGTCGGCGCGGCCGTGGCAGTGAGCGTGCCCTTCGACCTGGCCGCCGGCGCGGCCCGCATCGAGAAGGGGCTGGTGGGCCGCGTCTACACCAACTACTTCCTCAGCAAGCTGCGCCGGAAGATCCGGGATAAGCAGGACCTGCTGAAGGATGTCTGCGACACCGACCGGATACTCAACGCCAGTACGGTCCGGGAGTTCGACGACGTCGCCACCGCGCCCCTCCACGGGTTCCGCTGCGCCGCCGACTACTACCACCGCTCCAGCGCCGCCCGCTTCGTCGCCGGTATCCGTGTCCCAACCCTGGTCCTCCACTCCCGGGACGACCCCTTCCTGCCCGAGGACAGGATCCCCACGGCCGCCATGGACGCAAACCCGTTCGTCACCCCGGTCATAACCGACCAGGGCGGCCATGTGGCCTTCGTTGCGGGGAGCATCCTGCGCCCGGAGCTGTGGGGCGAAGCCGTGCTCGCGCGGTACCTGGCGGAACAGCTCGCCAGTGGGGCCAGCGAGCAGGCCCTTGACGCTCCGGCAGCTGTGCCCTAGGCTTCTGCTCATGACAAGCGCCTGCGTGCACACCCTGCATCATCACCATCATCACGGCCCCGACGGGTCGCGGTGGTGGCGTGTGTACGTCGTGTAGAACAGGACCATACCACGCAGGCCACCGCGGCCCGTCCCCCGAGGGACGGGCTTTTTTTGTGCCCGGAGAGAATGATGACGGAACGATTGCGTATCGCACTACCCAACAAGGGGCGCCTGGCCGAGGGTGCCCTGGACCTGCTGGAGCGGGCCGGACTGGAGCCGGCGACGGCGCCCGGCCGAGCCCTGCGGGCCGACCTGGGCCGGGACTTCACCGCCCTCTTCGTCCGTGCGGGCGACATCCCCGAGTTCGTGGCGGACGGCGCTGCGGACGCCGGCATCACCGGGAGCGACCTGGTGGCGGAGGCGGAGAGACCGGTGGAGGTCAGGGCCCGCCTGGGCTTCGGCCGCTGCCGTCTGGTGCTGGCCGCCCGGGACGGTGACTGGTCGAGCCCTGACAACCTGCCCGACGGTGTCCGTATCGCTACCTCCTTCCCCCGCACCACCACCCGCTGGTTCCGGGAACGGGGGCAGCGGATCGAGGTAGTCCCGGTCAGCGGCGCCGCGGAGATCGCGCCCCACATCGGTGTCGCCGACGTCATCTCGGACCTGGTGAGCACCGGCTCCACCCTCAAGGTCAACGGGCTCCGGGAGCTGGCCACGGTGGCCGAGTCGGAAGCGGTCCTCATCGCCCGGCCCAGCCGGCCCGGGTCCAGCACCGCTTCCCCGGCCGGGATCGGGACGGACGAGGACTCCCGGATCACCGAGCTGGTGACCGCCCTGGAGTCGGTGGTCAGGGCCCAGGGCAAGCGCTACCTGATGGCCAACGTGCCACGGTCGGCGCTGGCGGAGCTCAGGACCATCCTGCCGGGCCTCAACGGCCCCACCATCGTGGACGTGCTGAACAGTGGCGAGCACGTGGCGGCCCACGCGGTAGTGGACCAGGGCGACGTGTACCGGACCATCAACGAGCTCAAGCGGATCGGTGCCGAGGGCATCCTCATCACCCGCATCGAGAGGCTGCTCCCATGATCACGCCACGACGACTCGGCAGCCTCGGAGCCCGCGAGCTGGACCGGCTGCTCCGACGGGGCCGCCTCGCCGACCCGGAGTTGGCCAGCCAGGTGGCGACGCTCCTGGACCAGGTGCGGGACCGGGGCGACGACGCCCTGCGGGAGCAGACGCTCCGCTTCGATGGGGTCAGGCTGGACCGCTTGGAGGTACCTAGGCCCGAGTGGGCGGCGGCGCTGCGGAGCCTGCCCGCTGACCTGCGGGCCGCGCTGGAAGAGGCGGCGGTCGCGATCGGCCGGTTCCACCAGGCGCAGGCTCCCTCGCCCCTCGTGGTCGAGGCGGCTCCGGGGCTGACGCTGGGCCGCAGACCCGACCCCCTCCGCCGGGTGGGTGTCTACGCCCCGGGCGGTCGGGCGGCATACCCCAGCAGCGTCCTCATGGGCGTGGTCCCGGCCCGGGTGGCGGGGGTGGAGGAGGTCATCGTCTGCTCGCCGTCGGGGCCGGACGGCCAGCCCCCGGCCCTGGTCATGGCGGCGTGCGCCGTGGCGGGTGCGGACCGGCTGTTCGCCCTGGGCGGGGCCGGAGCTATCGGGGCCATGGCCCTGGGGACGGAGATGGTCCCGGCGGTGGACCTGGTGGTGGGGCCAGGTAACGCCTGGGTCACGGAGGCCAAGCGCCAGCTCTCCGGCACCGTGGGGATCGACTCGCTGGCCGGTCCCTCCGAGCTGCTGGTGGTGGCGGACGCGGGCGCCGACCCCGACGTGGTCGCCGGCGAGCTGCTGGCCCAGGCCGAGCACGACCCCGACGCCGCCGCCGTGCTGGTGACGACGGACGTGGCGCTGGCAGACGACGTCGCCAGCGACCTGGCCCGCCTGGCGCCCCGCGAGCCCCGGACTGCTGAGGTCACGGCGTCACTGGCCGCGTCGGGCGCGATCCTGGTGGCCGATCACCTGGACCAGGCCCTGGAGTTCACGGAGCGCTACGCGCCCGAGCACCTCCTGCTCCTGGTAGACGAACCGCGGGCAGTCCTCCGCCGGACCCGCTGCGCCGGGACCGTCTTCCTCGGGCCCCTCAGTTCGGTTGCGTTCGGCGACTACGCCACCGGCGCCAACCACGTGCTCCCCACCGGCGGGATGGCCCGGTCCTCCTCCGGCCTCTCCATCGACGACTTCTTCCGCTGGACCACCTGGCAGGAAGTAAGACCCGACGCGGTGCCGGGGCTGACCGCCATCGCCGCGACCATGGCCCGGGCCGAGGGCCTGCCCGCCCACGCCGCCGCCGCGGATGCCGCCGCTCGCCGGGCCGGTGCCGTCGAGCGTGTCGAGCGTGTCGAGCGCGGTGGCGAGGCCGCCGGGATGGCGTCGTCGCCCCTGCCCCGGAAGCCGTACCGGTCCATGGGCCTATATGACCCGGCGCGGCGGCCGGTGGAGTTGGACCTGAGCGCCAACACCAACCTCTGGGGCGCCTGTTCCCCGGCCCTGGAGACCCTGCGCGACGCCGTGGTCCCATCCAGCTATCCCTCGCCGTATGCCGACGAGCTGAAGTCGGTCATAGCCGAGGTGTGGGAGCTGGACCCGGCCCAGGTGGTCACCGGGTGCGGGTCCGATGACCTCATCGATTCCGCCATCCGGGCCTTCTGCGAGCCCGGTGACACGGTGGCCTTCCCGGCGCCCACCTTCCCCATGACGGAGGTGTTCGCCGCCATGAACGATGCCCGGTCTTGCCCTGTCCCCATGGGCCCGGCCGGCGAGCTGGAGCCGGCGGGTCTGGCGGCGCTGGCGGCGGCGGACGTGGTCTACCTCTGTCGCCCCAACAACCCCACGGGCGCCCTGATACCGGAAGCCCAGGTCCTGGAGCTCCTGGAGCGGGCCCGGGCCCTGGTCCTCCTGGACGAGGCGTACGCCGAGTACGCCGGTGAGACCCTCCTGGAGCCGGCCCTGGAGGCGGGTCGGACCGTGGTGCTCCGGACCTTCTCCAAGGCGTACGGGCTGGCGGGGCTACGGGTCGGCTACGCCCTGGGGCCCGAGCCACTGGTCCGGGTCATCGAGCGGTCCCGGGGACCGTACAAGGTGGGCGCCCAGGCGGAGCGGGCGGCGATCGCGGCCATGCGCCACGGCGGACCGTGGCTCCGGGAGACAGTGGCCGATGCGGTCCAGTCACGGGAGTCCCTGGCGACCCGGCTCAGGAGCAGGGGACTCCGGGTGTTCGACAGCCACGCCAACTTCCTGCTCTTCGCGCCGCCGGTCACTGTCCCGGCGGCAGCCGCTGCCCCATCGGCCAGCCTCGGCGCGGCTGGCGACTCCGCGGCCGGCCACCCCGCGGCCGGTCCCACCCCGGGTACGGGGCCGGGCTGGGCCGTGAGCGTCCGTGCCAGCCTGCTGGAGCGAGGGATCGGGGTCCGTGCCTTCCCGGCGCTGGACGGGGTGGGCGAGGCCATCCGGGTGACGGTGGCGCCGGAGCCGCTGATGGACCGGTTCGTGGAGGCGCTGGACGAGGCGCTCCAGGGCGTGGAGGTGGCGCGATGAACGTGCTCCTCTTCGACTATGGCACGGGCAACCTCCACTCCCTGGGCAAGGCGCTGGAGCTCCAGGGCGCCCGGGTCCGGACGGGCACCGCCGTGGAGGCGGCGGACGCCCTGGTCCTGCCGGGGGTTGGCGCCTTCGGCGCCGCCGCCGCCCGCCTGGCCGCTCACCGGTACGCGGTCCGTGACGCCGTGGCGGCGGGGCTGCCGGTCCTGGGGATCTGCCTGGGCATGCAGCTCCTGCTGGACGGCAGCGCCGAGGGCGAGGGGTCGGGGCTGGGGCTGGTGCCCGGGAGCGTGCGACGCCTGGTGGCGGGCCGGGTCCCTCACATGGGCTGGAACGTGGTGCGGGCAGCCACGAACCACGGGCCCGGGGAGCCCTTGCTCCGTGGTATCGACGGCGAGCGCTTCTACTTCGCGAACAGCTTCGCCGCGGACCCGGCGGACCCGGCGGCGGTCACGGCCACGGTGACCCACGACGGGGACGGGTTTCCGGCGGCGATCCGGTGGGGTAGCGCCGCAGGCGTCCAGTTCCACCCGGAGAAGAGCGGGGCCGCCGGGCTCCGCCTCCTCCGCAACTTCCTGGAGGTGTGTCGGTGAGGATCATGGCAGCGGTGGACTTGAGGGGCGGCGCCGCCGTCCAGCTGGTGGGCGGCCGGCCGGAGGTGGAGCCGATCCGGCTCGCGGACCCGGCCGCCGTCGCCCGCCACTGGGTCGACGCCGGGTTCCGCCACATCCACGTGGTGGACCTGGACGCGGCGCTGGGCACGGGGAGCAACAGCCCGTCGATCCAGGCCATCGCCCGGGAGCTGGACGGGGCGGCGTCGCTCCAGGTGGGCGGCGGGATCCGGGGCGACGACGCCGTGGCCCGGGCCCTGGCCCTGGGCGCGGACCGGGTGGTGGTGGGGACCCGGGGCGTCGAGGACCGGCCGTGGCTGGAGGCCATCGCCGGGGCTCACGGCGGCCGGGTGGTGCTGGCGGCGGACGTGGCCGGCGGTGTGGTCCTGACCCGGGGCTGGACCCGGGCCACTGGCCGCGACGCCGTCGCCTTCCTCCGGGAGCTGGACGGTCTGCCGCTGGCCGGCGTGCTGGTCACGGACGTGGACCGGGAGGGGCGGCAGGCGGGGATCGACGTCGCCCTCTTCCGGCGACTCCGTGACGCCACGACCCACCCCCTGATCGTGGCCGGCGGGGTCTCCTCCGCCGTCGACCTGGAGGAGCTGGACCGGATCGGCGCGGCGGGCGCCGTTTTGGGCATGGCCCTCTACACCGGACGGATCGAGCCCGCCGAGGCACTGGCACTGGAGACGACATGAGCCGACTGACACGAGAGACGAGAGAGACCCGGATCCAGCTGGAGCTGGGCGCCGGTGACGGGATCGAGACCGGCGACGCCTTCCTGGACCACATGCTGGTCACCCTGGCCCGCTACGGTGACCTGTCCCTGGCCGTCGCGGCCGGCGGCGACCTGCGCCACCACCTGATCGAGGACACGGCCATCGCCCTGGGCGAGCTGCTGGCGGCGGAGACACCCGCCACGTGCGCCCGCTACGGCCACGCCGTCGTCCCCATGGACGAGGCCCTGGTGGAGGTGACGCTGGACGCCGGCGGCCGACCCCACTTCGAGGGCCGCCTCCCCAGCGGCCTCTACGAGCACTTCTTCCGGTCGCTGGCCCTCCACGCCCGCTGGACCGTGCACGTCAGGGTCATCCGGGGCCGGGACCGGCACCACGTGGTGGAGGCGGCGTTCAAGGCCCTGGGCCTGGCCCTCCGTCAGGCCAGGCGCGAGGACGGCGCCGTCTTCAGCACCAAGGGCGCGGTACGAACGGAGTGGGAGGTGCCGGATGCTGGCTAAGCGCGTGGTCGTCTGTCTGGACGTGGACGGGGGACGGGTTGTGAAAGGGACCCGGTTCCGTGACCTGCGGGACGTGGGCGACCCCGCCGCACTGGCGGAGCGCTACGAGGCGGAGGCGGCGGACGAGGTGGTCTTCCTGGACATCTCCGCCTCCGTCCAGGGTCGGGCCACCACCCTGGACGTGGTGAGCCGCACCGCCCGCAGGCTCTTCATCCCCCTGACCGTGGGCGGCGGGATCGGGAGCCGGAAGGACGTGGGCCGGGCGCTCCGGGCCGGCGCCGACAAGGTGGCGTTGAACACCGGCGCCGTACGTCGACCGGACCTGATCACCCGGGCCGCCGAGCATTACGGCGCCCAGTGCGTGGTGGTGAGCATCGACGCCGACCGGGACCCGGCCATGCCCTCCGGCTACCGCGTCTTCACCCACGGCGGCCGCCGACCCACGGAGCTGGACGCCGTGGAGTGGGCCGCCCGCTGCGCCGGGCTGGGAGCGGGGGAGATCCTGGTCACCGCCATCCATTCAGACGGCGCCCGGCATGGCTTCGACCTGGACCTGACCCGCCGGGTAGCCGATGCCGTGACCGTGCCCGTCATCGCCAGTGGCGGCGCCGGCGAGCCTGCCCACTTCGTCCACGCCCTCACCGCCGGCCGGGCAGACGCGGCGCTGGCCGCCGGGGTCTTCCACGACGGCGTGCTCCAGGTGGCCGACGTCAAGGCCGCAATCGACGCCGCGGCGTTGCCGGTCCGGCCGGCCGGGCTACCTTTCCGGTCCACCGAGGCATGATGATCACGACTGGAGGAGGCGACCGTGCCTGATCGCTGGGAGAAGGAGCTGAACACCGCCATGGAGGCGGCCTGGGAGGCGGGACGGCTCACGCTGCGCTGGTTCCAGGCAGCCCCCGACGTGGACCTCAAGGCCGACGGCTCCCCCGTCACCGACGCGGACCGGGGCGCCGAGGAGATGATCCGTCGCATCGTCCGCGCCCGCTTCCCCGACGACGGCGTCATGGGCGAAGAGTACGGCGAGGAGCCCGGCCGCTCAGGACGACGCTGGATCATCGACCCCATCGATGGCACCCGCTCGTTCGTCCACGGCGTCCCCCTCTACGGCGTGATGGTGGCCCTGGAGGCGGACGGCCAGCCAGTGGCATCGGCCGTGAGCTTCCCGCCGCTGGGCGAGCTGGTGGCCGCGGCCCGGGGACTGGGCTGCCGTTGGAACGGCCGACCCTGCCGCGTCTCCGGAGACGGACGGCTGGAGCGGGCCCTGGTCCTGACCTCCGGCGACGCCCCCGCCGCAGGCCGCGCGCCCGACCCGGGCGCCACCGACGACGTACCGGTAACGGACGACGCCGTCCCCGCTGTCGACGTCTCCCCTGTCGACCGCCCCGCCGCCGCGGACCCGGATCTGGACCGGCGGCTCCGCGGGCTCCGTCGCCTGGCCGCAGCCGCCGCCACGTTCCGGACCTGGGGCGACGCCTACGGCTACGCCCTGGTCGCCACGGGCCGGGCCCAGGTCATGCTCGACCCCGTGGTCCAGGTCTGGGACACCGCCGCGGTCCGGCCCATGATCGAGGAGGCGGGCGGCGTCTTCACCGACTGGTGGGGGCAGCCCTCCCACACCGCCGGCCACTCCGTTGGCACCAACCGGGCCCTGGCGGACGCGGTCCGGCGGGAGCTGGACCGGGCCGGGGAGCCGGACCGGGCTGAGGAGCCCACATCGTGATGGACCTGGGCCGCCTGGACTTCCAGAAGAGCGGCGGGCTGGTCCCCGTCATCGCCCAGGACCACCGGACCGGCCGGGTCCTGATGCTGGGCTACGCCGACCGGGAGGCGCTGGAACGGACCATCGAGACGGGACTACTCACCTTCCGCTCCCGCAGCCGCGGCCGACTGTGGACCAAGGGCGAGACCAGCGGCAACAGCCTCCGCGTCACGGACCTCCGGCACGACTGCGACGCCGACACCATCCTGGCCCTGGTCATCCCCAACGGTCCCGCCTGCCACACAGGCGACCGGAGCTGCTTCCCCTCGGCGCCCGTGCTCCCGGACCTGGCGGACCGGCTCCAGGAGCGACGGGGCGCGGCGGCAGGCGGAAGCTACACCGCCCGCCTCCTGGCAGACCGGAACCTCCGCCTCAAGAAGCTGGGCGAGGAGGCGTTGGAGCTGGCGGTAGCATGCGCGGACCAGGACCGTGACCGCGTGGCACAGGAGGCGGCGGACCTGATCTACCACACCCTCGTCGCCTGTATGGCCGCGGACGTGGAGCTGGAGGACGTGATGGAGACGCTCAGGCGGCGTGCTGGCGGCTGACCGGCCGGCACGCGACAGCAGAACTGGTCCTACCTCAGCTCAATGAGCATCGCGGCGCTGTGGGCCACATGCCCTGCCGCGCCCAGCAACTCGTACTTGCCCGGCGCGAGCCGCTCCCTCGTATCAGGGCCCTCGCCGCGCTGAATCCAACCACTCCAATCGATGCCCTCCGTCCGGGACTCGCCCGGGCCGAGGGCGTGGGTTCTCAGGTCCCGGGTACAGACGCGCCCGTCGGGGGCGAAATACTCCACGCCATCGATCCTGACCCGGAGGTGGAGCTGACAGGTGGAGCTGCCCCGCCCCCATGTAACGGTGGTGGAGCCCGTGTTGGTGGCCGTAACGCGGACCATCGCAGGGTTGTCGGGCGCCGCCACCGCGTCAACGGCCACCGCCTCTACCAGGAGCCCGTGGGGCGCCAGGAGGGTGCAGCCCGGCACCAGGAGACAACCCGCCAGCAGGAGGCAAACCGCCAGGAGGAGGTAGCCCGATGCACAGAGTATGGCATGTCTCCCGGGGGCGTTGGCAACTATGACTTCACCCTCTGCTGGGCTCTCCATATCTCGATGATCTCCGGCGGACCTGTTCATCGGGAACTCCCGTTCTGGTCATCCCTCGGACCGCTTCGTTTCAATGGAACGATCGGCCGGGGCGCATTCTGTCAACGGCCGCCTCAAAGGAGGCTCCCCGACGCCTCGAGGCGCCCTGCCACTCCCCGGTCGCTGATGGAGACGCGCAGGCGACGGGCTGCCGGCTGACCGCCGGGTCCGTCAGCGGCCGGGCCCGCGTCCCAGCCGGATGATCAGGAGCCGGAAGACGGCCAGGAGGACGAGCGAGCCGGCGACGGCTATACCGACCGAGTTCAGGTTGAACCCGGTGACGGTGCCCCAACCGAACACGGTGGTGCCGAGGAAGCCACCGATCAGCGCGCCGACTATGCCGATGAACATGGTCGCCAGACACCCGCCCGGGTCCTTGCCCGGGAAGATGAGCTTGGCCAGCCCGCCGGCCACCAGTCCGAGGAGGATCCAGGTGAAGAGGTTCATGGATTAACGGGGAGCGCCAGCGTATCGGGTCCCCGTCCAAGCTCCATGACCTGGACCACCGGCACCAGGTCCTCGCCGGCAGCCACGAGCACGTGGTCGCCCCGGACATCGAGAACACGGACGTGGCCGGGCACCATGACCGTGGCCTCGAGGCGGTGGGCGGGATCGAAGACATACCATCGCCGTGCACCGCGCGCCCAGGACGGACGGTACTCGCCGACCCACACGTTGTCGTCTCCGTCCAGCAGGAGGTCGCTCAGTGCCGGTAGGGCCTCGGGAGTAGGGACCGCTTGGAAGGTGCGGTCGAGGTCGGCCAGGACGGCGGCGGGGATGTCGTCCGGCACTTGACTGCGAAGCCACCGGTGCCACGACTGCATGTCCCCGGCCGTGGCAGCGGCGGGTTCCACGTCCAGTCGCCCGATGTGGGTGACGGTGCCGTCTACGTCGACGACCGTGTACTCGAATCGGTCGCCCGACAGGTGGTAGAGGGCGACCCCGGTGGCGAACGCGGGCTCGGGCGTGAACGGCATGATGACAGGCCGCTGGCCCACGCCATAGAAGCGTAGGCCCGGGACCCGCGCCAGCTGGCGGATCCGGCGGCCATCCAGGTCAAAGAGGGTCAGGGTCACCGTATCACGGGCGAAGGAGCCAGGTGACGCGTCGACGAGCGCCCACGTCTCTCGGAAGACGTAGCCCACACCCCGCAGGAGCGCACCCTCACGGGAGTAGGGCTCGGTCTCCAGCGGGACCAGGGACACGAGCTGGCCGTCGGCCGTGAAGGTGGTCGCACGACGGTTGACCGTGTCGAAAGCCACCAGCGTGTCACCGGCGACGCCGGCCAAGCCGGTCACGACCCGGAACTCCCCTGGCCCGTCGCCGCCGCCGCCGAACGTCGCCCGCTGACTGCCGTCCTCGTGGAACAGCACCACCCGCTGGGCCATCTCGTCCACGACCGCGAAGCCGCCACCCGGCAGCAGGCGGCCGGGACCGATTCGCCCGAACAAGTGGTCGCCGTCGACCCGGCCAGGCAGGCCCTCGCCGCCCACCGTCACCTGTGGCTCGGGCACCAGCGTCCACATGGATGTCCCGGCACCCGCCGACGACACGGTGACGCGGATGCCGGCGCTGTCGAAAACCATTGCCTGGTGGACCTCCGCCGCGTCCGAGCAGGCGACGGCGCAGGGTGTGGCGAGGAGAACGGGGGCAATCAGATTCCGCCAAACCCCGCCCCGGGTACGGGGCCTCGATGCCCGTATCATGAATGCCTCGGCTCCAGGGTGCACGGGGA
This sequence comes from Gemmatimonadota bacterium, assembly GCA_007126035.1. Taxonomy (GTDB): domain Bacteria; phylum Gemmatimonadota; class Gemmatimonadetes; order Longimicrobiales; family RSA9; genus SLCC01. Next base: position 2,029 of record SLCC01000187.1, on the reverse strand, counting down.
CAGCAGCCGCCAGATGAGCACGAACCCATCGTACGTCTCCCTCCCGGACACGGCAACCGCTGAAGCGCCCGCTGCCACTCCCCGGCCAGGCCTCCTGCCTTTAGCTTCCCGGCATGGCCGCCACGGACATGGAACCGCTCCACGAGGAAGACGCGCTGGGCAAGGCGTACGACGCGCGTCTCATGCAGCGACTCCTGCGCTACCTGAAGCCGTACCGGTGGAAGGTTGCGCTGAGCGTGCTGATGCTGCTGGTGATCGCGGCGCTGGAGCTGGTGGGCCCGTACCTGACCATGCTGGCGCTGGACGTGGCCATCCCGGCAGGCGACCTGGGCTTCCTCGGGACGCTGGCCCTGGCCTACCTGGTGGCGCTGCTCCTGAACTTCGGCCTGCAATACGGTCAGACGGTCCTGACCACCTGGCTGGGCCAGCGGATCATGTTCGACCTGCGCCGGCAGGTCTTTGCGCACCTCCAGCGCCAGAGCCTCCGGTTCTTCGACCGGAACCCGGTGGGCCGGCTCATGACCCGGGTCACGAACGACGTGGAGGTGCTGAACCAGCTCTTCAGCTCGGGGATCGTGACGGTCTTCGGCGACGTCTTCACCCTGGCCCTGATCGTGGGCGTGATGCTGTGGCTGGACTGGCGGCTGGCGCTGGTGGCGTTCGCCGTCATGCCGTTCGTGGTGCTGGTCGCCTTCGTGTTCCGGGCGAAGGTCCGGGAGGCGTACCGCGAGATCCGGGTCCGGCTGGCCCGGATCAATTCCTTCCTCCAGGAGCGGATCACGGGGGTGTCCGTGGTCCAGCTGTTCGGCCGGGAGCGGCGGACGGCGGACCGGTTCCAGGACATCAACCGTGACCACCTGGAGGCCCACCTCCGCTCCATCACCTATTACGCCCTGTTCTACCCGGTCATCGAGATCCTCACCACCATCGCCCTGGCGCTGATCCTGATCTACGGCGGCGCCCGGCTGCTGGACGAAACCATAACCGTGGGCGTGGTCACCGCGTTCCTCATGTACTCGCGACGCTTCTTCCGGCCGATCCAGGACCTGTCGGAGAAGTACAACATGCTACAAGGCGCCATGGCCAGCTCGGAGCGGATCTTCCGGCTGCTGGACACGCCCGCCGACGTGGAGGACCCGCCGCGGCCCGACACCCTGCCCACGCCTGGCCGGGGCGAGATCGAGTTCCGCAACGTCTGGTTCGCCTACACCAGGACCCAGGACGGGAACGACTGGGACTGGGTCCTCCGCGACGTCTCGTTCCGGGCAGCGCCCGGCGAACGGCTGGCCGTGGTAGGACACACGGGCGCCGGCAAGACCACCTTGATCAACCTGCTCATGCGGTTCTACGAGCCGCAGAATGGGGAGATCCTGTTCGATGGCGTGCCCATCCGACAGGTGGCCCAGAAGGACCTGCGCGAGCGGATCGGCCTGGTCCTACAGGACGTATTCCTGTTCAGCCGGAGCGTGGACTACAACGTACGCCTGGGACGGGACGACATCTCGCCGGACCAGGTCAGGCAGGCGACACAACGGGTGGGCGCCGACCGCTACATCCAACGACTCCCCCGAAACTACGACAGCGCCCTGGGCGAGCGCGGCGCGTCCCTCTCCGTGGGCGAGCGCCAGCTGCTGTCCTTCGCCCGGGCCCTGGCCTTCGACCCGCTGGTCCTGATCCTGGACGAGGCAACCAGCTCCGTCGACTCGGTACTCGAGGCCCAGATCCAGCAGGCGCTGGAGACGCTCCTCCAGGGCCGCACATCCATCGTCATCGCCCACCGCCTGTCCACCGTCCAGAACGCCGACCGGATCCTGGTCTTCCACCACGGCGTCCTCAGAGAGAGTGGGCGGCACGAGGAGTTGGTCGAGCGCGGCGGCCTTTACGCCAGGCTGCAGGAATTCGCAGCCGCGTCCTGAGCGGCCGCCGCGGGCTCGCCCTCTCGGGCTCGCAGGAGGGGTCGCCTGCGGCGACCAGGAGGGCGCGGCCTGGCGGCCGCGCAGGAGGGCTCGCCCTCTCGGGCTCGCAGGGG
>SLCC01000175.1 GCA_007126035.1 Gemmatimonadota bacterium | reverse complement strand
GAGGCGCTCCTGGCCCGGATGACGCTGGCGGAGAAGGTGGGCCAGATGACCCAGCCCGACCTGAACTACGTCACCCCCGCGGATGTCACCGAGCTGCGCGTCGGCTCCGTGCTCAGCGGCGGCAGCTCCGACCCGGAGGCGGGCAACTCCATGGAGGCGTGGCGGGACATGTACGAGAGCTTCCAGGCGGCGGCCCTGGAGACGCGACTCGGCATCCCCATCCTCTACGGGGTGGACGCGGTCCACGGCCACAGCAACGTGCTGGAGGCGGTGATCTTCCCCCACAACATCGGGCTGGGCGCCACGCGCGACGCCGACCTGGTCCGGCGCATCGCCGAGGTCACGGCCAAGGAGGTGCGGGCCACGGGCATCGAGTGGACCTTCGCGCCGGCCATCTCGGTGCCCCGGGACGAGCGCTGGGGACGCACCTACGAGGGCTTCTCCGAGGACCCGGAGCTGGTCTCCGAGCTGGGCGCGGCCGCGATCCTCGGCTACCAGCGGGGCGGCGACCTGCGCCACCCGCTGGCGGTCCTGGCCACGGCCAAGCACTACCTGGGCGACGGCGGCACGGTGCCGGGCACGTCCGTCTTCGGCGACTCCACCGGTCTCGACCAGGGAGACATGCCGATCTCCGAGGCCGAGGTGCGGCGGATCCATCTCCACCCCTACATCGCGGCGGTGGATGCGGGCGTGGGCACCATCATGCCGTCCTACAGCAGCTGGAACGGTCAGAAGATATCGGGCGACGAGTACCTGCTCACCGACGTCCTCAAGGGCGAGCTCGGCTTCGACGGGTTCCTCGTCTCCGACTACAACGCCATCCAGCAGCTCGATCCCGACTTCAAGACGGCGGTCGCCATGTCCATCAACGCGGGCATGGACATGGGCATGATCCCGAGTGACTACCGCCGCTTCATTGCCACGCTCATCGAGCTGGTGGAGGAGGGCACGGTCCCCGAATCGCGCATCGATGACGCCGTGCGGCGGATCCTGAGGGTGAAGCACGCCATGGGGATGCTCGACGACGACTTCTCGCCCCGCGCCGACCGGGCGCTGGCCGACGACTTCGGCTCCGCCGCGCACCGGGAAGTGGGACGGGAGGCCGTGCGGAAGTCGCTGGTCCTGCTGAAGAACGAGGGCGCGCTGCCGCTCTCCCGCCAGGCCGCCCGGATCCACGTGGTGGGCGTCGCCGCCGACGACATCGGCATCCAGTGCGGCGGGTGGACCATTGACTGGCAAGGCGGCACCGGGGAGATAACCACCGGCGGCACCACCATCCTGGAGGCGCTGCGCTCCGCCGCTGGGCCGGGTACCGAGGTGACCTTCTCGGCCGACGGCGAGGGCACCGAGGGTGCCGACGCGGCGGTGGTGGTCATCGGCGAGGAGCCGTATGCCGAGATGATGGGCGACCGCCTGGACCTCACCCTGCCCACCTACCAGCGGGAGCTCGTGGCGCGGGTGGCCGCCACCGGTGTGCCCACCACGGTGGTGCTGATATCCGGCCGCCCCCTCATCATCAACCACGCCCTGGACCGCGCCAACGCCTTCGTCGCCGCCTGGCTGCCCGGGACCGAGGGCGACGGCGTGGCCGATGTGCTGTTCGGCGACTACGCGCCCACGGGGAGGCTGCCCTTCACCTGGCCCCGCTCCATGGACCAGCTGCCCCTCAACGTGGGCGACGCCGATTACGAGCCGCTCTTCCCCTTTGGCTTCGGGTTGACCTACTGAGCCGTTGAGCAGACGGGATCCCCGAGACGCAGAGGTCCACCCCGCTCACCCGGTCGCCCAGCGGGTGATGCGGGCCCACGCCGGCCAGTCGTGGGCGATGCCGGCCTCGGCGAAACGGCCTGGCGGCTCGTAGATCAGGGGAGCTGGCCCGGAATGACGTAGCCGGCCTCTCGCAGCGCGCGCCGGAACGCCCGCTCAGCGGCGGCCGGCACCACCACGCGCTTGTCACCGGCGCGGAAGCAGAGCCCGGCCGTCCGGGAATCCGCGGTGATCAGCTCGGCCATATGCGCATCGCCACACTCGATCAGGCGGGCCGCCCCGGCGTCGCGAACGGCGCGGGCGCGCGCGGCGATGTCGTCGAGCAGGCGCTCGACCGGTCCCGGCACCTGGCGCTTGCCATGGCTGGCGAGGAATGAGCGCAGGGCGTCGATGGACTCGCCCGCCTCGACGGCGGTGAGCAGCGTGTCCGGCGACATGCGCCAGACGTGCTCGGAGACCGGCTCGGCGTATCGCTCGAGCAGCAGCCTGTCGGCGGGTGAGAGGCCGCGCGCGCCGTCCACGATCTCGAAGTTCGGCAGCACGTCGAGGGCAGCGGCTGGCTCGGCTTCTCCAGGTTCATAACCCTCACCGACCCCGAGGATATAGGCGCCGAGCGGCGTGAGTCGGATGAACTTCAGCCCGTCGTAGCGGCTGAGGAACGCGAGGTCGTCTGTGCCCCACCTGTCGTGGTAGTCCGGTCGCGCACCGGCCGGCGGGGTGTATGCGACATCGACGAGTCCGAGCGTGGCGGCGTACTCGAAGATCAGGCAGAGCGCGTAACGCGCCTGGAGGGTGTCCCAGTCGCCGTAGCCGGCGTAGCCGAGACTGCCATACTGCTTGTCGATGATGTAGAGGTCCCAGGCATCGTCGTCGGCCACGTCGAAGTCGTGACCGGCCGCGCGCATGTAGCGGAAGAATTCATCGATGGCAACCCAGCGGTCGACAGGGCAGTCGGCCAACGCGTCGCTGACCGGGATCCGCCGGGAGCTCGGGTCGGTGAGTGAGCGCCGCCCCCTGCCTGACTGGCCGCGGATCGCTTCGACGCGGGACAGCTCATCGAAGTCGTCGGCCATGACCCAGCCCGTTCTGCACGAGGCGCAGCACGGCCTCGAGATCGCGCAGCGCCGTCCGCTCCATCTCCCGCGACCGGAGCCGTTCGCTGCCAACCACTTCAGGCACGAACTCCCTGGCCCCCCGGTCCCAACGCCGGCCCATCAGGTCCACCGCGTCCGGCAGCTCGTCCAGGGTTTCCAGTTCGGCGGGCCGGGGCTCGGGCACGAGCTCGCGCAACCGCTCGCGCAGGTCGCCCGGCAGGTTGAGGCGGTCGGGGATGAAGAGGCGCAACCAGGCCGGTGTCTTCTTCGGCCGGGGCGTGCCCGACGGGTGGTAGAGGCGGCTGTCCTCGGGCAGGCGGCCCCAGTCCGGATCGCCGCCGTACTTGGCGCGGAACGCATCGGCGTCGAAGCGGCCATGGCCCGAGTGGACCGCTTCGGCCACCGCGGCCCGCTGAAGCTCGTCGAGTCGGCTCCAGCTCTCGCGCAGCGCCCCACCAGCCATGGCCGCCGTGATGGCGGCGATCAGGTCCGCCTTTCGCCCTGGCCGCTCGGCGGAGACCAGCTTCGCCAGCGCCTTCAGGTCCCGCACCCGAAAGGCGCCGAGCGCGTCGGCCAATGTCGTCGCCGAACTCACCACTCGTCGTCCGGCTCGTTCCAGTCCTCGTCCAGGGCTATGCCGGCGGCCGCCAGCTTCCGCCCGAGGGCCGGCCGACCGCGGTATTCCAGGAGCTCGACCACCGTGGGCCCGACCCGTTTCCCCCGGTCGCCGGCCGCCGCGGCCACCTGGGCGGCGGTTTCCTCGTCCGGGCATTCGATCAGGATGGCCGGCCGCAGCGTGACTCGCCGGCAGCGCTCCACCCAGCCGACGATCTCGCGCTCGACGTTCGCGGGCAACTCGCCGGCCGCGTGCGTGCGGAGCGTCCCCAGGATGTCTTTGGCGAGGAGCCCGGCGGCGGCGGCGGTGAAGATGGAGCCTCGCGTGATGCGGAACACGGCGCCCATACCGCTGCCGATCCGCTCGGCGAAGCGCGCGATCTCGGCTTCGGCCAGGGGTGAAGGCCCGGTGAAGACGATCTCGAAGTCCGGCTGCACCACCACGGCGCCCTCGGCTTCGGAGGTCGGGTACTCGAGCTCATCGGTGAGGCCGAACAGGTACCGGCCGATCGGGGTCAGGCCGATGGCCAGGTCGTGGTCATGGATGGCGGTCTGAAGGGCGCCGAAGGGCACGAGCCGGTCCAGCGCCGTGTCCATGAGCAACTCGATCCACAGGCGCTCACGCTGCTCGGGCGTGCCCGACCCGGACACCCCGATCATCCGCGAGAAGCGATATGGCCGCTCGTTCACGAGCAGCTCGGCGCCGCGGGGCCCATGGTAGAGCAGGAATCCGTCAAAGGAGACCACACCGTCTTCGGGCAGTGCCGCGAACGCGTCGGCCAGGGCGGCCACCGTTGCCGGGTCCGGGTGCCCGTCCAGGCCCATTGCGCCGGGCGGGGCGATCGAGAGGCGCGGCTCCGGCGAGGGCAAGCGACGGGCGAGCTCGGCAGCGGGACCATCGCCGGACAGGGCACGGCAGGCTTCGATGTGCTGGCGCACCGGACCGAGGACCGCCCGCACCCGCTCGGCGGCCGGCAGGGCCAACCACGTTCGGGCTTCGGCGGTGGGCTCGCGCACGGTCGTCCCCTTGCGCCTGGCCCATCGCAGCAGCCCGAGCCGCTCGAGCGTGGACAGGGCGCGGTACACCCGCAGCTCTGTCTCGCAGACCTCGAGCTCTTCCAGCACCCAGTCCAACCGGGGGTCGTCCGGCAGTGGCCGCAGCTCGGCCGCGAGCCGCTCGTAGTCGCGCACGTACAGGGAGCCGTCCGCCTGGCGGAAACGCGGCGACTCGGCGCTGACGGCCACCAGCAGCGCCGCCATGTCCTCGAAGAGGAACGGCCGGGAAAACGACACATCCGGCTGTACCGACTCGGGGGCCGCCGGGGGAGCGCGGTTGAGCCGCTTCAGCAATGAGGGCCAGAGGGTGACGACCAGCTCCAGGTCGTCCGGCCCGAGCGCTGGGAACAGGACGAGCCGTGCCACCGCCGTGCGCAACGCGGCCGACAGCCGCTCGGCGGACATGCCGGGGAAGCGGTCCGGCAGCTCGCGGAGCGGGACCGGCTCGCCCGCGGCGGCCAGCTCCCGCACCATCTCCCTGGCGGCTTCATACGCATACGCCCGCGGCGATGTCGGCGCGTGCGGGACCGGGCCGTCCAGGAACCGGTCGAGCCACCCGGTGGACGCCACCTGCTCGGCCAGCTGCGAATCCCCGGCATGGTAGACGCCGATCCCCCGTCGCATGTCGTCGCGCTCTGCGCGGGTGGTGTGGTCGCGGATGTACTCCAGGAGCGCCGCGTCGCCATCGCTCCAGACGCCCCGGTGGCGGAACATGGCTCGCACCAGCCACACGAAATCCCGCGCGGCCGGGTGCCTCCTGGCCGTCGACCCGCCCTGCGGAACGGTAATGAACCGTTCTCCGATGAGCAGGTCGAGGTCGTCACCGAAACGGGAGACGGGCGGGTCTCTGCCGGGCTTCCACTGGATGAAGGCCTCCTGCGAACCGGGCGACAGGCGTTCCCAGACGGCCGCGCGTTGCCATACCTCGGGCCAGTCGATGTCGGCGAGCTTCATTCGCGTCCGTTCCCCCGGGAGCCTACCTGGTCCGCGTCCACGATCTGGTACTCGTAGCCCTGCTCGCAGAGGAAGAGCTGCCGCTTGAGCGCGAAGTCCTGCTCGACCGTGTCCCGGCTGACCACCGTATAGAAGTGCGCCTGGTTCCGGCCGGCTTTCGGGCGCAGGATCCGGCCCAGCCGCTGCGCCTCCTCCTGCCGCGAGCCGAACGTGCCCGAGACCTGGACGGCCACGGCCGCGTCCGGCAGGTCGATGGCGAAGTTCGCCACCTTCGAGACCACCAGCACCGGGATGCGGCCCTCCCGGAAGGATCGGTACAGCTCGTCCCGGCGCCGCTGCGGCGTGGACCCGGTGAGCACGGGCGCCCCGAGCGATTCGGCCAGGCCGCGGACCTGGTCCACGTACATCCCGATCACCAGCGCCGGCTCCGACGGGTGGCGGGCGAGCAGGCCACGCACGATGTCCAGCTTGGCCGGGTTCTCGGCGGCGATCCGTGGCCGCTGGCGCGCATCGGCCGTGGCGTACTCCATCCGCAGCCCGTGGTCCATGTCGACCCTGACCTCCGTGCACCTGGCCGTGGCGATCCAGCCCTCCCGTTCCAGAGACTTCCACGGCACGTCCGCCTTCTTCGGGCCGATCAGCGCGAATACGTCGTCCTCGCGGCCGTCCTCGCGGACGAGCGTGGCCGTCAGACCCAGGCGACGCCGCGCCTGGAGCTCCGTCGTCACCTGGAACACCGGCGCGGGCAGTAGATGCACCTCGTCGTATATGATCAGCCCCCAGTCCCGACTGTCGAACAGCCCGAGATGGGTGAACGGCTCGCCCCGCCGGCGCCGGTGCGTGAGGACCTGGTACGTGGCCACCGTGACCGGCCGGATCTCCTTGGACTCGCCGTCGTATTCGCCGATGGCCTCGGGCTCCAGCGTGGTCTTGTCCAACAGCTCGGTCACCCACTGCCGGCTCGCCGTCCGGCCCGTGGTCAGGATCAGCGTGGATGCGCCCAGCCGGTCCATGCACGCCAGCCCCACGATGGTCTTGCCCGCACCGCACGGCAGCACCACCACGCCGCTGCCGCCGCCCTCCCCGCCGTTGCCGTGGAACGCCTCGGCGGCCGCGCGCTGATAGTGCCGCAAGGTGAACGGATCGCCCGCGCCCGTGCGGTCGCGCAGCGCCACTTCGAGGGACTCGCCCGGCGTGTAGCCCGCCAGGTCCTCCGCCGGGAAGCCGGCCTTGACCAGCACCTGCTTCAGCCGGCCACGCGCGGTGGGATCGACGCGGAAGCGCAAGGGCGAGAGGCGGCCGGCCAGGTGCCGGGCCACCTTCTCCTCGCGGGCGATCCGCTCCGCCACCGGCCGGTCGGCGCACTCCAGGACCAGCCCCTCCTCGCCGCGTACCAGGCGGAGCAGGCCGTAGCGGTCGGCGTAATCCCGGACCCGCGTCAGCACCGTGGCCGGGACCGGATACTTCGCGTACTCGCACAGCACATCGACCACCCGGTCGGCTTCGATGCCGGCGGCGCGCGCGTTCCAGATCGAGAGCGGCGTGATCCGATAGGTATGGATGTGCTCGGGCGACTTGACCAGTTCGGCGAAGCCGAGCAGCGCGTCCCGGGCGTCACGGTAACGCGGGCTCGCCACCTCGACCAGTACCGTCTGGTCTCCCTGCACGATGAACGGGTTGTCTGCGCGGATTTCGGTCATTCTTCGAGCCGGACCTCGTAATTGCTCAGGACGCCACCTCGCGAACTCGGTAACATGACAGCCGACGCCGGTACTATACAACGAAGCGGCGACGTTGTCCCTAGT
>SLCC01000182.1 GCA_007126035.1 Gemmatimonadota bacterium | reverse complement strand
CGGGAACACCACTCCGACGATGGAGACACAGCGATGATGAAGCGGTTGGCGGTTGCCGCGGTAGCGGCGGTGGTGCTGGGAGTACCGGCGGATGCGATAGCCCAGGAGTCGGCAGATGCGAATCTGAACGTCTCGGTGAACGTGCTTCAGGGGCTGACCCTGACAGGTGGCGGCACGCTCGACTTCGGCAACCAGGTCACCGGCGCTGGAGAGACGACGATCGACGCGGCGGCGGATGGCATCGCGTTGGAGGCGTTGGGCGACGGCGGCCGGTCCATCGCGGTGACGTTCCCGGCGACGGTCTCCCTGAACGGGGCTGGCGAAGGTCTCACTTTCACTCCGGCGGTGGTGGCGAGCCAGACGGCTGACGGCACTTTCGAAGTGATCAGCACGGGTGACGCCGTCGAGCTCAGCGGCTCCAACTTCGAGGCGGGCTCGCACTCCTTCCGGGTCGGGGGCACGCTGCAGGCCATACCTCAGAATCAGGCGGCGGGCGCGTACACCGGTTCGTTCCTGATGACGGTTGCCTACACCGAGCTCTAACCAATGCTGAGGCCCCTCCTGGCTGTGCTGCTGCTGGCTGCGCCGGCGGCGGCGCAGCCGTCGGCGAGCGCGCCGCTGGAGGTCCAGGTCATGGTCGTCGAGGGGCTGGCGGCCTGGTCTGATCGGGGCCTGGACTTCGGCGTCGTGGGGGCGGGCAGCGGCACGGTGGCGGTGCCGGTGACCAGCCCCTCGGCGGGGCTGTTCCGGATCAGCGGCCGGCGGAACCGGTGGGTTTCGGTGACGCTGGAGCCGCCGGCGGAGCTCACGCACGGCAGCGGCGAGGCGATCACCTACACGTGGCAGGCGGCGAGCAACGGCGAATCCGGTGACCCGGCCACGGCGACGCCCGTGACGGCGCTCACGAGCGATCTCCGGCTGCGCGACTTCACCGCCCCGGGCAACCGGGCGTGGGGCTGGGTGTGGGTATACGGCAGCGTGGACCTGGGCGGGCCGGGTACCCTCCTTCCGCCTGGCACCTATTCGGGGTTGTTCACTATCGTAGTGGCCTACCTCTGAAACGTGCACGGAGCGACGAGGCATGAGCAGGGGACGAACGGGTGGAGCCGTGTTCGCCGCCATGGCGCTGGCGGCCGCTCTGCTCGTGCCGGCCTCGCCCGGGTCCGCCCAGCGGCTGCAGGTCACGCGTGTCCAGGACCTGACGTTCCACACCGTGCTGGCGGGGGGCACCGTCGTGATCCCGCCGTCGGCGCCGGCGGCGGGCAAGTTCACGGTTCGGAGCGTGCCGAACCGCCAGCTGATCATCACCTTCACGCTGCCGGTGGCGCTGGAGCACGGCGCGGCGCTGCTGCCGATCCGCTTCGGGCCGGCATCGGCGGCGTGGTCGTTCACCGATGACGTGGCCACGGCCGCGCCGTTCGACCCGGCGGTGCCGCTGACCGTCCAGGTACCGCCCGGCGGCCGCACGCTCCACGTCTGGATCGGCGGTCAGGTCGGCACCTCGCCGGAGCAGCCGCCAGGCGGCTACACGGGACCACTCACGATCACGGCGGTGTTGTCATGATGCGCAGCATTGTGTTGCTCGCGGGATTCGCCACGCTCCTCCTGGCTCCGGCCGTATCGGCGCAGGTGATCGTCGCGCCGCCGGCGGTGGTGCTCACCGAGCGGGACCCGTTCGGCACCTTCCTGGTGGTCAACCAGTCGACGGACGCGCAGGAGATCGTCATCGATTTCCGGTTCGGCTACCCGGTGACGGACACGCTGGGCGCGGTCTCCATGGTGTACGGCGATTCGCTGGCCGGCGGCGAGTGGTCGCTGGGGCCTCACGTGCGGGCGTTCCCGCGCATGTTCGTCCTGGAGCCGGGCGTCCAGCAGGTGGTGCGGATCACGGGCCGGCCGGGGGCCGAGCTGCCGGACGGGACCTACTGGACGCGAATCGTGACCACGGCCACGCCGCGCATGCCGCCGCCGGAGCCGGACGCGGCGGGCGTGAGCGCGCGCGTGGTCTTCCAGCTCCAGCAGGTCACGTCCCTGCTGCTGCGGAAGGGCTTGGCCGCCACGGGCGTCGAGGTCGAGGACATCCGGATCGTGATGGACGACGCGAGACTCGGCGTCCTCGCCCGGCTGGCTCCGGGCGGCAACTCGCCGTTCCTGGGCGAGGCGCGGGTGCGCGTGCGCGCGGCCGACGGCAGCGTGGCGGCGGAGGCGGTGGACGTCTTCGCCATGTACCTGCCCATGACCCGCCTGTTGCTCTTCGAGCGGTCGACGCTGCCGCCGGGCGAGTACACGGCGGAGCTGGTGGTCGCTTCCGAGCGCTCGGACCTCACCCGGGACCAGCTCCTCCAGATCGAGCCGGTCCGCCGCGACTTCCGGTTCCGGATCGATCCGTGAACGCCGCGCGGGGCGGCCGCCGCGGGCGAACGCTCCTGCCCCTGCTCGCCGCCCTGGCCCTGGCCGCCGTCCCGGCGGCCGGACAGGCGCCGCCGGACCGGGAGTCGGCAGACGAGGCGTTCGTCCGGCTCCGGCACCCACCCTACGTGAGCGCCATCCTCACGGCGCTCCACTACGAGGGCCGGTTCTTCCTGCCAGTGGCCGGGGTTCTCACGCAGCTGCACCTGGACGCGACGCACGACGTGGCGCGGGCCACCGTCTACGGCCACTACATCGAGCGCGACCGACCGTACCTGATCAGCGCGGGCCGGGGCGAGGCGAGCTTCGGCGGGCGGCGAATCGATCTGGCGGGGCTCCTCTTCGCCGACGCGGAAGACCTCTACGCCGCGCCGGAGGCCTTCGAGCGCCTGTTCGGCTGGCAGCTCCGCCTCGATCCCAGCAGCCTCGACGCCATCGTCCTCACCAGTGACACGCTGCCGCTGGCCCGCCGGCTGCGACGGGCCGCGCTGCGGCCCGGGCGGCTGGACCCGGCGGTGACGCCGCACGCGCCGCTCCGCTACGGGCGGGACCGGCAGATGGCACGGGCGGGCAGCGTGCGCTACGTCGCCTCGGCGGACGCGTCGGAGCAGGCCCGCCACGCGGCGGGCCACCTCACCGTGGCGGGCGAGCTGCTCGGCGGGGACGCGCAGCTCTCGCTGGACGCCTTCACGGCCGCGGGCGCGTTGTCCCGCCTCGACGTCTCGGGACGCTGGCAGTACGTCCTCGACCCGGGCGCGCCGCTGCTCACCCAGGTGCGGGCGGGGGACCTGCTGGCCATGGGGCTCCAACCGGCGGCGTTCCGCGGCGTCCAGTGGACGAACGCGCCGGCGGAGCCCCGACGGGTGGCCGGCGTCTACCCGCTGCGGGGGACGGCGGGGCCGGACTGGGAGGTCGAGCTGTACTCGGACAACCGCCTCATCGCCTTCACGACCGCGGACGCCACGGGCGAGTACGAGTTCAGCGTGCCGCTGACCTACGGCGCGGCGCTCCTCGAGCTGCGTGCCTACTCGCCGACCGGCGAGATCCTGGTCCAGCGGCGCCGGCTCCCGCTGCCCGCCGTCTTCCTGCCCGCAGGCACCACCGAATACACGGTCAGCGCCGGCACCCAGGCCGGCACGTCCTCGCCCCTGGCCCAGCTCCGCGTCGAGCACGGTCTGACCCGGTACCTGACGGCGTTCGGCGGCTACGAGCACCGCAGCGTGCCGGGCGAGCCGAGGGTGGATGCGCCGTATATCGGCGCCGCCGCACGGGCCAGCACCACCTTCTTCGGCAGCGCCGAGTACGTCGGCCGGGAGCTGATGCGCCTATCCGCGTCGGCGCTGCTCCCGACGAACGCCAGCGCCACGGTCCAGCTCACCGACTACCACCGGACCTCCCCGCTCAACGTCCGGGGCGCGGCGCACGACCTGACGGTCCAGGCGAGCGTCCCCTTCCGCGTCGGCGCGGCGGGCGCCTACACCCGGGGCGGCTGGCAACGCACGGGGCTCGAGGCCGGCGGGCGCCAGGAACGTCGCGAGCTCACAGCCGGCTTCACGGCCCACGGGTTCAGCCCATCGATGACCTACCGGTCCACGGAGCAGCGGTCGCCGGCCGGCGAGTACCGGGACGTCGAGCTCGTGACGGCCGCGCAGTACGCGCTGTGGCGCGCGCCGACACGGGCGAGCCCCAACGTGCGGAGGGCGCTGTCGGGCATGCTGACGGCGGGGAGGCTGGCGTGGGATGCGGAACGGCGGCAGGTCCGCTGGTGGCAGATGGAGGCCGCGCGCACCATGCGCCGGGACACCCGGCTGTCCCTTCTGGTGCATCACGACAACCTGGGCGCCGGCACCAGCGTGCAGCTTCGCTTCCAGTACACCGGCCGCTCGGTCCACGCGCTGTCCGCCGTGCGGCAGGCGGGGGACATGCTGGCGGCGTCCCAGAGCGTGCGCGGCAGCGTGGGCTACGATCCGTCCCGCAATGCCTTCGAGTACTCGGGCCTCGACTGGACCGGCCGCGCGGCCGCGGTCTTCCACCCCTTCGTCGACTCGAATGGCAACGGCGTGCCCGACCCGGACGAGCCGCGTGTCGAGGGCGACGTGCTCCGCTTCCGCGAGGCCGTCGCGACTCGCCGGTCCGCCGATGGCACGCTCATCGCCACCGACCTGCAGCCGTACCGACGGTATTCCATGGAGGTCGTGGGGGAGCGGGTGCCGAATCCGCTCTGGATCCCGCGGGACACGGCCTTCTCCTTCGTAACCGACCCAAACAGCTTCAAGCAGGTATTCGTTCCGTTCGTGGTCGCCGGCGTAGTCGAGGGCCGGCTGCGCTTCGAGGGGCCGGCCCGCCATACGGCCGGCGTGCCCGTGCACATCCGGGACGCGGACGGCCGGCTCGCCGCGCGGGACCGGACCTACAGCGATGGATCCTTCTACCTGCTCGGCCTCCTGCCAGGCGACTATGTGATCGAGGTGCCCGAGGAGTACCAGGCCGGCGCCGGCTGGTCGGCGGAGCCGGCGCCGTTCCGTATCGAGGCCCGACCGGATGGCGATATCGTGACCGACGTCGTGATCACCGCGCGCGTGCGGTGAGCCGTGGAGCGCTCGAGGGACCCTGGCCGGACCCGCCGCGGACGGCGGCCTCGTTGCCGATGCCCATCCGGTACGGCAGGTGCCCGTCTGCCGAACGGCCCAGTGGAGGCGGCCCATGAGCCGGGAATCCATGTGGGAGACAGTGCGAATGGCGTGGGCCATGCTCTCAGGCCGCGGGAAGCGAGACGTGCATGCCGGTCGTCCGCGCGAGCCGAAGCCGCCGGTTGCGGGCGACGAGCCGCGGCTGTCGATGGAGGGGTTCGCCGAGGAGGCGCTGCCCTGGCTCGATGCCGTGTACCGGTTCTCGCTCCGGCTCACCAACGGAGACCGTGACGCGGCCGAGGACCTGGCCCAGGAGACGTTCCTGCGGGCCCACCGGTTCTGGCACACGTTCGAAGGCGGGAGCAACGTCAAGTCGTGGCTGTTCACCATCTGCCGCAACACGTACCTGCACGAGCGGGACCGGGCCCGTAGCCAGCGGGAGCGGCCCCGTGCGGACCTGGATCCTCGCGCCGAGGAGCTGGCATCCGAGGCGGCGTTCCAGGCGCCGGCCACGGGCCCGGAGCGCGAGTTCTTCGATGCCCTGATCGACGACGAGGTGGTCGAGGCCATCGACGAGTTGCCGGAGGAGTTCCGGGAGGTGCTGGTGCTGAGCGACCTGGGCGACCTGAAATACGCCGAGATCGCCGAGGTGCTCGACATACAGGTGGGGACGGTGAAGAGCCGCCTGTTCCGGGCAAGGAAACTGCTACAGGAGCGCCTGAGGGACTTCGCCATCCGCTCGGGCTATGTCCGGGAGAACGCCTGATGATGGAAGCCATGGGCATGATGCCCCGCGAGCATGTGCTGGACCGGCTCTGGGAGTACCTGGACGCGGAGCTGACGCCGGCGGACGAGGAGAAAGTCAGGAAGCACCTGGAGATCTGCAACCGGTGCTATCCCCAGTACGATTTCCGGCGCGCGTACTTCGAGTACACCCGCCGGATCCAGGAGCGGGACCACGCCCCGCCGGAGCTCCGGCGGCGGCTGTTCCAGAGGCTCCTGGAGCAGGAATCCGGCAATGGCTACGGACGGTAGGAGGCAATCTTCATGGCATCGCTGTCGGATCTCTCACTCCGGGATCGGATCTGGTATCACCGGTATTCGTTCCGGCGAGTCGAACCCCTCGTGGCCACGCCGCTCCGGCGGCCGCTGGCCGATGCGCGCGTCGCGCTGGTCACGTCAGCCGGGTTGCACCAGCCTGACCACGAGCCCTTCGGTCACGAGAAGGGTGGAGACTGGTCGTACCGGGTCATTCGGCGCGGCACCACGCTTGAATCACTGGCATGCACGCATCCCAGCCAGGCGTGGGACCGGTCCGGGGTGGAGAGCGACGCGAATGTGGCGTTCCCGCTGGACCGGCTCGAGGAGTTGGCCGCGGCTGGAACCATCGGGGACGTGGCCCCGCGTCACATCTCGTTCCAGGGCTCCATCACCGCGCCCGGCCGCCTGGTGGGACGGACGGCACCGGCCGTGGCGGAGATCCTGGCGGAGGACCATGTCGACGCGGTCCTCCTGACCCCCGTCTGACCGGTGTGTCACCAGTCGGTCGGACTGGTCGCGGGGGTTCTGGAGCGGAGCGGACTCGCCACCGTTATGCTGTCCTGCCTGGCCGAGGTCACGGAGAAGGTCCGGCCGCCTCGCTGGGTCGATCTGCCCTACCCTCTCGGCTTCCCGGTCGGAGAGCCGAAGAACCCGGACCTCCAGCGTCGGATCGTGGAAGCGGGGCTCGACCTCCTTACCGCCGAGGGCGCGCCGCCGTTGCGCCGACGCTTCGAGGCGAGTCAGTTCTAGTGGTACCCGGACAGCCATCGCCAACCGGAAGCTGACATGTCGCACCAGGACGAAAAGCACACCGGCCCCGAGCCGGCCTGGATCGAGACGACAGGACCGGCAGAGGCCGAGGGCCTTCTCGCCGGAACGTATTCCGCCATCGCGGGGCGCTCCGGCTCCGTCGCCAACATCCTGCGGTGCCGGTCGCTGCACCCGGAGGCGATGCGCGAGCATTACACCCTGTACCGCACGCTCATGTTCAGCCGGGGCGCGCTGTCACGGGCCGATCGGGAGGCCATCGCGGTGGCCGTCTCGGCGGCGAACGGGTGCCACTACTGAATAGAACATCACGGGGCGGCGCTCCGTCTGACCATGCGGGACCAGGACCTTGCCCAGGCCATCATCCATGACTGGCGGCAGGCCGACCTCGACGCGCGCCTGGGCGCCATCCTCGATTTCGCCCACAAGCTCACCGTCGAGCCTCGCTCCATGAGGCAGGAGGACGTCGGCGTCCTGCGTGACGCGGGCCTGGACGACCGCGCGGTACTCGAGACGGTCGAGGTAACGGCATACTTCAACTTCGTGAACCGGTTGGCCGACGGGCTGGGCGTTTCTCTCGAGCAGACCTGATTCACCGGAACCGATCGACACCGCGCCCACATCGAAGGGGAGGACGAATGAGGAACCAGAGGATCACCTTCCCCGGAGCCCACGGGGGCCAGCTCAGCGCACGACTCAGCCTGCCACCGGACGGTGAGGTCGTGGCCTGCGCCCTGTTCGCCCACTGCTTCACCTGCTCGAAGGACCTGAAGCCGGTAGTGAACATCAGCCGCGCGCTGACGCAGGAGCGGATCGCCGTCCTGCGCTTCGACTTCACGGGCCTGGGCGAGAGTGAGGGCGACTTCGCCGATACCACGTTCACGTCCAATATCGAGGACCTGGTGGCGGCGGCGGAATACATGGGGCGCGAGATCGATGCACCGGCTATCCTCGTGGGTCATTCGCTCGGCGGCGCGGCGGTCCTCCAGGCAGCGTCGCGCATCCCGTCCGTCCGCGCCGTGGCCACCATCGGCGCTCCCTTCGATCCCGCCCACGTCAAGCACCTGTTCGAAGGGTCGCTGGAGGAGATCGAGGAGCGGGGTGAGGCAGACGTGGTCCTGGCCGGGCGACGATTCACCGTCGGCCGGCAGTTCGTGCGGGACCTGGACGGCCACCGGATGGAGCAGACCATCGCCGGGCTGGGACGGCCGCTCCTCATCTTCCACTCCCCCGTGGACCAGACAGTGGGCATCGACAACGCCGCGCTCATCTACACGGCCGCGCGACACCCCAAGAGCTTCGTCTCCCTCGACGACGCGGACCACCTCCTCCTCGACCCCCGCGACTCCCTCTACGTGGGCTCCGTCCTCGCCGCGTGGGCACACCGCTATATCGAGACGCCGCCCGAGCCCAAGACCCGCGAGGCGCTGCGGGAGGACAACCGGGTGGCGGTCCGCACCGCGGCGGGCGCGTTCCGGACCGAGATCCTGGCCCGCGGCCACTCGCTCATCGCCGACGAGCCGGCGGCCGTGGGCGGCGAGAACCTGGGCCCCACGCCCTACGACCTCCTGGCAGCCGCGCTGGGCGCCTGCACCACCATGACGCTCCGGATGTACGCCGACCGGAAGAAGTGGCCCCTGGAGGAGGCGGTGGTCCGACTGGAGCACTCACGGATCCACGCCGAGGACGAGGAGCGGTGCGAGGAGGGCGACGCGCGCCTGGACCGGATCGACCGGGAGGTGACCCTGACAGGGCCGCTGGACGACGAGCAACGGGCGCGGCTGCTGGAGATCGCCGACCGGTGCCCCGTCCACCGCACCCTCAGCGCCGGCGTCCGAATCGATTGACGAGGCCCATACGCAACCTGAACGAACCCGTGGTCGACTACCGCACACCCGGGGAGCTGGCCGAACGCATCGATTTCGAGGTCGAGCAGGTGGCCACGCCACAGGCCCTCAGGGCAACGGCTGAAGCCCCAGTCGCTCGCCGTTTTCTCTGACCCGCTGGTCCAGCGTCAACAGCCGGAGTCCCGGCACGGCCGACCGGGCCACCAGCGCGCTGCCCAGGTGGAGAGCGTCGAGAGCTCGCACCGGCTCGACCGGGAACGGCCGGGTCGCTCGCTCTATCACGTCGCCGCCCAGCCTCAAGCGCGTCCACCGCGCCGCCGCCCGGGCCAGCAACGCCCCGTGATCCGCCGCGTCCGCCTCCCTCAGCACGCCTGTGCTCCACGCGCGGATCAACACCCGCTCACACTCCACGACCGTGAGATCGGAGGCGATTACGGCGTCCGCTGCCGCCAGCACGGCGGCAACCTCTTCTCCACGGACGTCACCCAGCAGCCAGGCCAGCACGGCGCTGGACTCGGCGTACACGATCACTCGGCTCGCTCGGCGTCCAGAAGCGCCTCCAGCTGCCCTGGGGCCAGGACCCGCGGCCGGGGGGCATAAAGGGCTGGATCGTGCGCTCCACCCGGCGTCGCCTCACCCCGCCGCGCGAGTTCGGCCAATCCCTCCGACGGGACCGCCGGTTGCGTCGTCGACCCCGCCGGTCGCAGCTCCGCCACCACGGATCCTCGATCCGTCACCAGGACCGACTCTCCTGTTCGAACCAATCGCACGTAGTGGGACAACCGGTTCTTCAGCTCCCGGATTCCGATGGCACGCATACTTCAATGTAGCTACACGTGGTCACATAGGAAAGCTGGAGTGCCCCTTCGCCGGAGCAACAGAACAGGACGTACTGCAAGGAGGCGTAGCAGCACCGACCCGGTTTTTGCGGGTCAGCAATGACCCTTTCGGCCAGGCCCCGGTGCAGTGGGGCGTGCCGAACGACCCAACCAAGGAGGAGCGCGATGAGGATGGAGAAACTATTGGCAGCGGTGCTCGTCGGGGCCGTGGGCGCGTGCGTGCCGGCGGCTTCGGAGGTACCTGCGGAGCTCCAGAACCGGGCGGACATGCTGAACCAGGAGGGGGCGCAGGACCACCTGATCTACCGGCCCGATCAGATCGAGTGGCAGCCAGGTCCAGCCTCGTTCGAGGCGGGCTCGGAGGCCGCGGTCCTCGAGGGCGATCCGGGGGAGGCGGGCTTCTTCAACCTGCGGATCCGGATGCCGGACGGCTTCGTGATCGCGCCTCATTGGCACGCCGGGGTAGAGCGGGTGACGGTAGTCTCGGGCACCTTCAATCTCGGGATGGGCGAGACCTTCGATCGGGACGCTGCGGTCCGACTCCCCGCCGGGAGTTACTTCTCTCTCCCACCGGGGATGCGTCACTACGCCTTCACCGAGGGGGAGACGGTCATCCAGCTCACCTCGATGGGGCCGTGGGAGATCACCTACGTGAATCCTGCGGACGATCCCCGTGAACGATAGGTCGGAACTCCTCATGCCTTCACCCGGTTGGCCGGCTGAGGGACACGACGAACCGAGCTTCGCTCACGAGCCAAGACACCGGCCACCAGGTGGAATTCGTCCAGTCCCGCCACGAGGAGCTGTCGGCGTTCATGGCCTGCGCCCACGCCAAGTTCACCGGCGAGGTGGGGGTGTGCCTGGCCACGGTCGGGGCCGGGGGCCATCCACCTGCTCAACGGCCTCTACGACGCGGCCATGGACCACCAGCCGGTGGTGGCCATCGTGGGACAGCAGGACTTCCGCGCCCTGGGCAGCGACTACCAGCAGGAAGTCGACCTCATCTCCCTGTTCAAGGACGTGTCGCACCACTACGTCCACATGTGCTCACACCCCGCCCAGATGCGCCACCTGGTGGACCGGGCGGTGCGGATCGCGAAGGCGGAGCGTACGGTCACCACCATCATCGTGCCCAACAACGTCCAGGAGATGGCGGCGGTGGAGAAGCCCGAGCGCGAGCACGGCACCACCCGTTCGGGCGTGGGCTACCAGTTCCCGCGGATCGTGCCCGTCGAGGACGACCTGCGGCGGGCGGCAGACGTCCTGAACGAGAGCGAGAAGGTGGCGATCCTGGTGGGCGCGGGCGCCCTGGGCGCCACGCAGGAGGTGATGGAGGTGGCCGACCGGCTCGGGGCGGGGGTGACCAAGGCGCTGCTGGGCAAGGCTGTCATCGATGACGCCCTGCCCTACTGCACCGGCCCCATCGGGCTCCTGGGCAGCCGCCCGAGCTGGAACATGATGAAGGACTGCGACGGCCTCCTGGTCATCGGGTCCTCCTTCCCCTACTCCGAGTTCATGCCGGAGGAGGGCCAGGCGCGGGGCGTCCAGATCGACATCAAGCCGCGCATGCTCGGGCTGCGCTACCCCATGGAGGTCAATCTCCACGGCGACGCGCGGGAGACGGTCCGGGCGCTGCTCCCCATGCTCGATGAGAAGAAGGACCGGGGCTGGCGCGAGACGATCGAAAAGGCTGTGTCCGACTGGTGGAAGGTCCTGGAGGACCGGGCCATGAACGAGGCCGACCCAATCAACCCGCAGCGCGTGTACTGGGAGCTGTCGCCTCGCCTCCCCGACGACGTCATCCTGGCCGCCGACTCAGGCTCCTCGGCCAACTGGTTCGCCCGGGACCTGAAGGTCCGGCCCAGCATCAAGGCGTCGCTCTCGGGCAACCTGGCCACCATGGGGCCGGGCGTGCCCTATGTCATCGCGGCCAAGTTCTGCTGGCCGGGCCGTCCCGCCATCGCGCTGGTGGGCGATGGCGCCATGCAGATGAACGGGATGAACGGGCTCATCACCATCGCCAAGTACTGGCGCCAGTGGGGGGATCCGCGGCTCATCGTGGCCGTGCTGAACAACCAGGACCTGAACCAGGTCACCTGGGAGCAGCGGGTCCTGGCCGGGGACCCGGAGTTCGAGACCACGCAGGACATACCCGAGGTCAATTTCGCGGACTACGCCCGGCAGCTCGGGCTGGGCGGGGTCCGGGGGGAGCGGCCCGAGTCCATCGCCCAGGCGTGGGACGAGGCGCTCCGGACGGACCGGCCCACGGTCCTCGATTTCGTCACTGATTCCGACGTGCCGCCGCTACCGCCGCACATCACCGTCGAGCAGGCGCGCAAGTTCTGGAAGTCCATGCTCCGCGGCGATGCGCACCGGACGGGCGTGGTCAAGCAGAGCGTCAAGGACATGGCCTCGTCCGTCACCGCCAGGGCGCCGGGCGGTGGTGACGACGGGTAGAGACGTGGCTGGCGAGGTCTGGCCCATCGACTCGTTGCGCGTCGATGCATTCCAGGTCCCCACCGACCGGTCGCCGGACCGCCCGGGAATGGGCCTCGAGCTGCGCGAGGCCGATGCGGAGCGGTTCCGGATCTGACGGCCGCGTCAGAGCGCCCGCCCGTCCACCTCGATCCTCACCTTCTCGCTGTAGAACGCGATCCGGCCCGCCACGGGTCCGGCGGCCGGGAGCGGCTCGTCGTAGCACCAGGCCGCGTCCTCCACCTCGGTGTCCCCCGCACGGACATGCCAGTAGCCGGTCGTCTGCCCCTTGTACGGACAGCGGGTCCGCGTCGGGCTCGGCTCCAGCAGCTCCATGCGGATGTCTTCCCGCGGGATGTAGCATCGTACGGGCAAGGACGTCTCGAAGAGGAGCGCCGGGCGCCGCGTCTCAGCGATGAGCGTGTCTCCGGCAAGCACCCGCACATGGCGTGAGCTGGCCAGGACATCGACGCGATGGTACGGGTCCCGGGGGTGGACGAAGATCTCCTCGTCCTCCTCGTACCAGGCGTCCATCCCGTTCCACTGGAACGCCACGTAGCCGTCCAGCGGCGGCGCGCCCTCGATGGGATCGGAATAGCGCCACATGGCGTTCCGGGCGACCCGGTCCCCGACACGGATCGAGGCATACGACGCCTCGCCCTTGTGGGGGCAGCGGGTCCGGTGGTCCGTGGGCTCCAGCAGCTCGGACCGCACGGCGTCGACCGGGAAGTAATAGACCGGCTGACGCCCCGTCTCGTGGAGCAGCCTCATCCGCGCGCTCTCGGCCACGGTCTCGCCATTGAACACGACGCGCACCCGGCGCGGCGAGTCCTCGAAGTACAGCACCGCCTCCGGCGCGCCCGGCTCGAAGTTGAACCGACCCCATGGGTCCCGGCCGAAGGGCCCGTGCCCGATCATCATGGACATGTAGACTCTCTCCTCCCGCTCAGCCCGCCAGTTGGTAGAAGCCCCCCAGCACGGCGCCGTAGGCCAGGTGGGCCACGAGGGCGGCGGCGGGCGTGCGATAGCCGTAGTTCAGCGCCAGCACGCCAGGTGGCTGGAGCTGCCGCGTGGGCTCCGGGCCGTGCTCCTCGCTGGCCATGCGAGGGTGCATGCCGGGCATGAGCGGCATGGCCGCCACGAGCACGAAGGCGACGTGGACCACGCCGATCCCGGCGCCCAGCCACCAGGTGGCGCGACCCCAGCTCTCGAAAGCCAGTGCGTACACGAGAGCGAAGACCCAGCCGTTCATGACATGACCCATGAACCCGATGAGACGGGCCCGCGACCGGTTGGCCGTGAACATGGTACCCAGGAGGAACGGTATGCTCATGCGCGACAGCTTGAGCGCCTGCGCCGCCGCCATGAGCGTGGTCAGCACGATGGTCGCGACGAAGCCCCACAACAGGGCGCTGCCCAGGTTCATGACTCCTCCTCCAGCTGGCGCAGCGTGAGCGCCGCGCTGATCAGTCCCACGTGGGTGAACGCCTGGGGGAAGTTGCCCAGGGCCGCACCCGTGCCCGGATCCACCTCCTCGGCGAGCAACCGCACGTCGTTGGCGTAGCCGCAGAGCCGCTCGAAGTCCGCCCTGGCCCGGGCCACATCGCCCTGCCGGGCGCGGGTCTCCACGCCCCAGAAGCTGGCGATGCCAAAAGCGCCCTCCTCGCCGGGGAGCCCATCGTCGCCACGGTACCGGTGCAGGAGGGGACCCGAGCCCAGCCGCTCGTAGATGCGCTCGCAGGTGCGGACCATCCGGTCGTCGCCAGGCTTGGCGTAGCCGTAGATGCCCAGCAGCAGCAGGCTGGCATCCAGCTCGTCGCCATCGAATACGCTCACGTAGCTGCCGAGCTCCTCGTTGTAGCCCCGCGCTTCGATTTCGGCCCGGATCTCGTCCCGGACACTGGAGAACCGGTCCACGGGCGCCTCGAGATGGCCGCCCTCGTGGAGCCGGACCAGCCGGTCCAACGCCACCCAGCACATGGCCTTCGAGTAGGTGTGGTGGCGCCGGCCGCCGCGGACCTCCCAGATCCCCTCGTCCGGCTCTTGCCACCGCTCGCAGGCCGTCTCACCGAGCCCCACCATGAGCTTCGCCATGTCACGGTCCAGCCGCCCACCCCGCTCCACGTACTGGAACGCCGCGTCCACCACCTCGCCATACGTGTCGAGCTGGAACTGGTCGGCGGCCTCGTTACCGATGCGGACGGGCCGGGAGCCCGCATACCCCTCGAGGTGGTCCAGCTCGCGCTCGGGCAGCCGGCTCTGGCCGAACACGTCGTACATGATCCGCACGTCGGGCGCCGTCAGCCGGATGGCGTGGAAGAGCCAGCTCAGGAAGGCCTCGGCCTCGGCAGGGTAGCCCAGGTCCATGAGGCCGCGGAGCGTGAGCGACGCGTCGCGCAGCCAGCAGTACCGGTAGTCCCAGTTGCGCTCACCCCCCATGGTCTCCGGCAGCGACGTGGTGGGCGCGGCCACGATGGCGCCCGATGGGGCGTAGGTCATGAGCTTGAGCGTCAGCGCGCTGCGGACCACCTCATCGCGGTAAGACCCCTGGAAACGACACCGGCCGGCCCACTCCTCCCACCACCGGAGCGTCTGCTCGATCTTCCGCTCCGCCGCCTCGCCGAAGGGCGGCACCACGGCCGGCTCCTCCAGGTTGTACGTTAGCGACAGGTAGCGGCGCTCACCCGCACGCAGCGTGTCCCGGCCGCCGACGCCGGGCCGGTCCGGCGCTAGCGGAGCCAGGGGCAGCTCGCTACGCAGCAGCAGCCCCGGCTCCTCGCGGAACCGGAACCCGAATGCGCCACGGTCCTCGGCACGGGGGGTCGTACGGCCGTACCCCGGTCGCGGGTCGCACAGGACCTCCACCTCGACCTCGCCGTCCAGGCACTCGACCTGGCGCAGGACCTGGTGGTTCGGCCACAGCTCCCGGCGCTTGTCCGCCTCGGACGTCACCGGCATGAGGTCCCGGAGCCGCAGCGTACCGGCGCCGGTGCGGAACGTGGTTTCCAGCACGTTCGTGTCACCCACATACCGCCTGCTGGACTCGTACTCGCCGGTCGGCCGGACCGAGAAGCAGCCGCCCCGGCGGCGGTCCAGGAGCGCGGCGAAGACGGCCGGGCTGTCGAAGCGCGGCACGCAGAGCCAGTCCAGCGAGCCGTCGCGCGAGATGAGCGCCGCCGACCGGCAGTCGCCGATCACGGCGTAGTCCCCGATGGGCGGGTACTCGGCGGCGGTCCCGGACCGGCTCATGCGGACCGACTCAGGTCGAGCCGACCGACTCGCCGACACCGGGGCGTCCGGCGCCCGCTTCAACCGCGGCCGCGTCCCACCGTTTCACGATGGCCTGGTATGTGAACGCCATGACCACCGCGTAGACCCAGTGGCTGACCAGCGACATGATGGGCATCATGGCGCCCATCTCCAGACCCAGCGGCCCGGCGCCCATGAGCGGCATCATGAACAACCAGACGCCGAAGACCACCTGGACCGTGATGAACTGCATGGCCCGGAGCCAGAGCGGCCCGAAGAAGAGCGGGATCAGCCCGGCAAAGATGATGGCCAGCAGCGCGCCGATGGCGTAGTGCAGAATCGCGCCGGCGGCGATGCCGGCGTCGAGCGCGCCGGCCAGTGATTCCGGAACGCTCCACCCCTGCCCCGCCACGAGGCCCATCAGGTCGAACACCACGGTGCCGACGATCCCCGCGATGGCCGCTGCGATGGCCGTATACCAGCCTCTGAGCTGCATGATCTACCTCCCTGGTGGTAGTGCACGATCTCAGGGCCAACCGGGGGCCCGCAGGAAAGGTTCCAGAAAAGTTGACCGATCCAACTATTCCCCTGCCCCACGGATCGCCCGACTATTGCGCACATGAGACGCATCCGAATCAGCGATCCTCGCGCGCCCCGGCTCATCGACGCGCTCCTCGCCCGCGAGGCCGGCATGCCCGTCCGCCCACTCGAGGACCTGCTGAACGGCGGTGAGGCGGGCCTGGGCATACTGATCCTGGCGGTGCGGGAGAGCGTCGAGACGCACCGCTGCCCCGGATTCGCCCACTGGGCCGCGGTCGGGCTGGGCGAGGTGGGGGATGGGGACGCGGTGCCGGAGCTGGCGACGCTGATGCGCCTGGCCTGGCGCGCCCCGGCCATCGACGTGGGGTTCTCGGCGGCCGAGGCCATCGGCAAGATGGGCCCGCCCGCGGAGGAGATGCTGCTTCGGACCGCGAAGCTGACGCCGCGCCACGAGCGTTACTGGTTCCATTACGCCGCCGCGCGCCTGGGCACCGATGGCGCGTCGGACTTCGTGCTGAGCGAGCTGGAGCGCAACCGCCCGCTGGCCGACAGCGCAGCGCTCGCCCTGGCGGTGCTCGGTCGGACCGACGCGCTCCCGGCCCTCGATCGCGCGCTCAGGCGCGTGAAGCCGTGGCAGGTCCCGATGCTCGCGGAGGCGATCCGATCGCTGCACCGCAACGAGTCGCCCATGGGGACCTACACGCCAGACTGGCGCCTGCGCTACCGATACCAGCCGCCCCACGGCCGCTTCCCTTCCCTGCTCCCCTGCCTGACGGCGGTGCTGCGAAGCCACCCCCGCGGCCGGCGCGCGGCGGCCGGAACGGTGAAAGGCCTGCCGCGCAGCGTGGACGAAGTCCTCGAGCAGGCCCTCGAGCAGGGCAATGGCACGCACCCGCGCCAGGAGCCGCCCTGCAAGGTGTGTCGCGCGGGCCGGCCGCGGTACCGGACCGGCGTGGTCCTGTGCGACGACTGCGCGCCTGCCGCCGCGCGCCTCCAGGCGGACTGCCTCCTCGCGGTCGACTGCAAGTCCAACGACATCTTCGACGTGCTCAACGCCGTCGACAACCACCTCAGGGACCACGACGTCCGCCAACTCCCCGAAACGGAGCGCTACCGTCGATACGTGCTGGCGGGGTACGCCTGCCACTGGCTCATCGACCAGGGCATCGAGTCCGCCGCCGCCGGCGCCGCCTTGCTCCTGGCCGAGGCGGACTCTAGAGCGAATAGACCCACGCCGGGACCAGGTCAACCGCCAACCTCTCCAGGTACCGGTCCATGCCAGTGAGTACCAGCACCCCGATCAGCCCCGCGCCTACGATCGTTGAACCGGATCCGCGCCGCCTCGCGTTCTGGATCTCATCTCTCGCTATCAGTACCATCCCAACCACCGGCGGTGCACGTAGGATACCAGGGCAAGCGATCAGGATGGCGCCGTGGCCCGGAACGGTGTAAGGTCAGGTCTTGCGACGCTGATCCCGCGGGCAATAATAGGTGGCCCGGCCGCCGACCTTCTGCTTCCGCAGCCGTCTCCCGCACTTCGGGCACGCGCTCCCCTCCCTCCGATGGGGCAGGAGGAAGTGTGCCGGCATGGCCTCCGGGTCGGCACCGGCTTCGATGGCCTTCACCAGCACCTCGTTCATGGACCGGTGCAGCCGCGAGACGGTCTCATCGCGTAGACGTTGCGGTCGAGCTTCCGGGTGCAATCCCGTCTGGAACAGGATCTCATCCACGTAGACGTTACCCAGACCGGCCAGCACCGACTGGTCCATCAGCACCGACTTGATGGGAGATCGGCGCGTCACCAGTCGCTCACGAAGCTCGTCCAGCTCCATGTCATCGAGCGCGTCAGGTCCCAGCTCGTTGTCCTCGACGAACGCTTCCACCTCGCGGACCCATCCGATCTTCCCGAACGTGCGCTGATTGGTGAACGCGAGCATCCCGCCGTCGTCGAAATCCAGCCTCAGCTTGGTGTGCTCCGGCTCGTCGTCGCCGTCGTCCAGGACCTCGAGCGAGCCGGTCATCCCGAAATGGAGCATGAGCCAGCCGTTGTCGCCGCTGATCCCGGCGAACACGTACTTCCCGTGCCGATGCGTCGCCTCCAGGGACTGGCCCCGGAGCCGGCGGCGAATCGTCGAGGCGGAGACGTCGGCGAGGAGCCGGCCGTCGGGAACACGGACGTGGTCGATCGTGCGACCGAGCGCGTCGGGATCCATCCGCCTACGGAAAACCTCGGCGTCCGGCAGCTCGGGCATGTCGGGCGCCTACGTCGGCCCGGGCCGGCGCCGCCGGATGGCCATGTATACCCCGATGGCCAGGATCGCGGCGCCGAGAAGGACCAGAAGGATGAAGAGCAACAGGCCCATCGATCGATCTCCTTGTCGGCATGGCTACGGATCGGCGCTACTCGCCATGTAGCGCTTCAGAGCCTTCTGGACGATGCTCCTGCTCGCCGGTCGCTGCTCGCTCACGATTCATGGGCTATTCCCCGGCCTTCCTCACCAGCCAGCCCCGCACGTACTGGAGGGTGTCGGCGATGGCGCCCACCAGCCCCAGGTGCGCCGCAAGGAGGATCGCGTATCCGCCGATGGGCGGGTCATGCTCCGGCGCGTACTCCCGGGCGACGTCGTCAATCGTCATCCCTGATCCAGTCCCAGGCCTCGTCCAGCTGCGAGACCTCGAAGAACTCCGCGTTCGCGAAGCTCAGCTTGTCAGCCAGCTCGGTAACCACTTTGTGCCAGCGCTTGTCGCCCACCAACGCGAACCGCTCCAGGTCCTCCACGTACGTGGGGGTGAACTTGAGGTCCTGCCAGATCGCGCTGGGGTCCGCGCCGGAAAAGTCTCCCATCTCGCACAGGACCCGGATCTTTCCATGCTCCTCGATGGCGGCCTCCATCTCACGCTGTATCTCCTTGACCTCCCCTTCCGTCAGACGACCACTGAGGCGGTATCCCAGCACCTCGTCATCACCGTCGCCGATTCGTCGGTACATGTGGCTTCCCTCTCTCCTCCTGTGCCGTGGTCTACGATCACCCCGGAGCAGAGTAAGC
This sequence comes from Gemmatimonadota bacterium, assembly GCA_007126035.1. Classification (GTDB taxonomy): domain Bacteria; phylum Gemmatimonadota; class Gemmatimonadetes; order Longimicrobiales; family RSA9; genus SLCC01. Next base: position 3,588 of record SLCC01000182.1, on the reverse strand, counting down.
GCGCACCGATCATGCCGCCGACACCGCCTCAGGTCATCGTTCATTCCATAACGCCCGGCGCCCTGCTACGGCCGCTCACTCTCGTCGTCGCCCTAATCGTGGGGCCGACCTGGTTCACAGGCTGTACGGACATGGATCCGGCGGCGCCCGAATCCCCAGAGGTGGCGGCGCTCACGAGCAGCGCAGCCACGGCACTGGGGTGTCCGGGGACGTCTCAAGGAGTTGTCGAGGAGGTCGCGGACGTCTTCGGGCAGGGCCTGGGGGGGCGGACATCTGGTGGCTGGCCCTGTTCGGCTGACGATCGGACCGGTGGCCGGGGCGCACATGTCCCGGTCACCGGCCTGGTGTTTCCGCGCGGGGCGGAAGAATGTTAGCATCAGGCTGTGGATGCCTCAGCAGAGGAGCTCATCATTCGCCCGACCCGAATCGCTTGCGCCGCCACCCGCCGGTCCCCATCCTGGAGGACTCGCCGGCGCACTGGCCGCCTACCACATCGCCGGCACCGCCGGCGGGGCATGGGCGCACGAGCGGCGGGACGACCGCCTGATACGGTTCCTCCGGACGCGGAGTGAATTCCTGACATTGGCCGCGGTCCGGACCCTGCCGACTTTCCCGCACTCGGTGATCGACTACTCGGCCGGCGTGCTGGGAGTACCGCTCGGTCGGTTCCTCACGGCGAGCGCTCTGGGCCTCGCTCTCAAGGGATCCCTGTACGTCACGGCGATCCACAACGCGGCGAACGCCGGCGCCGTGGAGGAGGCCCTCAGCTGGGGTGTGGTGGCTCCGCTGATCGTCCTGGCGTTACTGTTCCTGGTCGCGGCCTTTGTCCGGAATCGCTGGGGCATCGGCGTGAAATCCTGAGGAGGAGGAAGGCGATGACAATGCCACGGATACTGGTTCCGGCCCTCGCGGCCTCCGCGCTCCTTGCCGCATGTACCGCCGAGGCGCCGCAACCGTCAGCCGGACCGGCTCCCGAACAGGAAGCCTTCTGGGCCTCGCTCCAGGCCCACTGCGGCAACGCCTACGCCGGCAGGGTTTCCGACGCCACCGAGTACTACCGTGGCAGTGTCGCCGGCGACGCCGTGATGCACTTCATGGAATGCAGTGATGACCGGATCCATATCCCGTTCCACCTGGGAGAGAATCGCTCGCGGAACTGGATCGTTGATGGTGCGATGGGCGACCATCGCGGGGAGGCCGTCGGGAGCTTCAACTCGAAGGTTGCGCCGCCGTGCTGGAGCAGGCCTTCGTAAACTCATCCAGCATCGCAATGGGTCATCGCTCCTCCGCAGTCGACGACGGGCCCGCCGTTGACCTCACCCTCCGCGAGGGCGAGGTAATGGCCTGCCTGGTCCAGGGCCTGAGCTACAAGGCCACGGCCGCGTCCCTCGACATCATCGACACGGTCCGGACGCATATCCGCGCCATCTACCGCAAGCTCCAGGTCCGGAACGTGGCTGAGGCGGTGCGCCGGGCGCTCCAGGATAGGTTGGTCTGAGCGCCGACGGTCTCAGGAAGTGATGGTGCCCGGGTCAGGTCTGCTTCCTGCGGCGGGCGAGCGTTGCGAACTGAAGGAAATACCTGCTCAGACCAGCGGCGGAATCGGCCGGTACATCGGGGTCGAAAAAGACGCGGACGAATTCCTCCCGCGCCCGCAGAATCTCGCGCCGTCGATGCCCGCTCCACCGCTCATCGGAGGCAGTGAGATCGAACAGCTCGAGTGCACGGTCGAGCGCCTTCTCGAACCGCTCCACCCTGTTCAACTCCCACGAACGCAATGCCCGGTCCACCTCGCTGCCGATGTTGCCGAGCTGTTCCACCAGCGTGAGCCGGGTCCAACCACCCGTCGCGAGACCTGCATGGATCGCCATCAGCCTGCATCCTCCACCAATCCGGCCACAACTTCGCGGATCGATGCACGCAATCCCTCGTCTTCCACGTCACGCGAACGGTTACCCTGTGACGGGCGCACGTTGATCATCGAATCGAATTCGATCCAGTCCTCCCCCGTCTCGCCGGGATACAGGTTGATTCCCCACAGATCGGCCTGCTGTGAACCGTCCTCCAGAAGCGCCGCCTCTTCGTCGGAGTGCAGGTCACCGCCAAGGGCCAGTACCCTGCGACGGACATCGACGACACCCTTCACGAAGTCGCCGAACGTGGCCTCGGCCAACTCGGCGAGACGGGCCCGCGTTGTCACATCGCGAATTATCGTGATCATGGCCGCCAATATAGCCCTCCGCGCCCACCTGTGCAGCACAGTCTGCTCCGACCACGGCTCCGCCCTGCACCACCGCGGCGGTGACCCCCAGCTCCGCGGCGCGGATCGCTGCGGCCATACCGGCACCGCCGCTCCCGACGATGACCAGGTCGTGGTCGTAGGCCCCGTTCGCCATGGGCTTGATGGGCCACCCGCCGGGTCGATCATCGGCGCCACATAATCGAGATTCTCCTTTAGCGCCTCGACCACCCCTTCCCCCTGCTATACCTGCTGGGGCGGTCTCAGCCCGCTCGTCGCTACGACGCGAGTCGTGCGCCGCAGCGGCGTCGAAGCGAAAACGGGCCAGCTCGAAGACTGACCCGAATCGTACCGCTGGTTCTCACAAGCGGAGGGCCGGGGATTCGAACCCCGAATCCAACCATCATGTAGCTTACCGAGAGTAAGACGAGGTCCTTGGAACGCCATGCGCGACAAGCCGTTGGGAGTTCTATCGCATACATGTAAAGGTTCGCGCGCATACCCAAAATCAGCGATACGTGACGGACATGTGACAGACTATCGTAACCGTTCCGACAGGACCGCTGGGGGTGTCCGCCGGATGTGTGCGCAACACGGGAGGTGCTCACCGACGGCCCGCATCTCCCGAAACGGCGTGACGTCCCCCTGGTGGGCGTGAGCCTCCCCCGCCAGCCCCGTGGGGCGGCCATTGCCGAATCCCGAGGTCACGGCTGATTGCGACTCGGTGTGCATTATTCCGATACCGAAGCAGGCCCGGAGGCCGTCCTCGTTTCGCCCTTGGAACACTCCCGTCAGATCGCCTCTCCGGCTTGGCCACAGGTCCGAGGTTGGCCCCAGGCCCCGCGGCCATGGGTCGCTCGGTTTGAGGACATGTTGTTAAGCGGGTTCAAAGGGCGTCGTGTCCCATGCGACGTGGGCTAGGTCGTCGAGGAACTCTTCGATGTCGCGGTCCAATAGGTCGGTCACCGCCTCGTCGGTTGGAACGATGCGCAGCAACTCGTGCTCCACTGGGTCGATGGGTACGGCGAAGGGGTAGTCCTCTGGGTCGAACGGGTAGAGTTCCGGGATCGCGATCTGGAATGGGACGAAGTACTTCCCGTCCATAAGGAAGCTGCAAATCCGGGCGGCGTGGCAGGACGGATTCCCCCGAAGGACCACTGATCCGTTAATGTGGCGACCGGTGCCGTCGGTGTAACGGTAGACAAGGCGGGCGGACATAGAGGTTAATCTAGTGCCCATCCCAAAACATATCGGTGACGGCCGCCGGGCGGGCTTGTGGGCCGCGTAGTGTCGGGTGATGGCCGCCATGTGGGGGACGAAATGCATGGTGAGCACCGCAGCGCCGGTCT
>SLCC01000089.1 GCA_007126035.1 Gemmatimonadota bacterium | reverse complement strand
TGGCCTGTCCCTGCCTAAAAACAACAAGAACGACCACACCAAAATACGTCTACCTAAAGCGCTCTACTTCACTACTCCCACACCCATGTTTTCAATCAACAGCCCCCAAAGGGGCAAGCCTTGCATTCTACATCTTTTCTCCGGATCCGTCAAGGGCAGCGTTGGCTGTCTGTTCCGGAGCGACCCGGAATCTAGAGCATCGGGGTCGAGGGTCAAGCCCCTGTGACGGGGAGCAGCTATTTCTTCATGCGGCCGGAGCGACCCCAACATTCCACCGGCGTGCCACGGTGGGCTCGGACGGGTCGGGGCAACAGTCGGCGGGCGGTCGAGACCGGCTATGGGTAGTCGCGCGAAGGGCCCTGGAGTTGCACTTTCCGGGGTCATGGCGGTCAGAGTGGATGGAGGACTGGTGTCGATGGACCGAGCGGTGGTGAGTGGTCGTGGCGAAGCGCGTTGGCGGCGTGGTCATCCGTGGATCTACCGGAGCGACGTGGTGGAGCGGCCGTCTTGTCCCGCGGGCGCTGTCCGGGTGGAGGACGCTGCTGGCCGTGTGCTGGGCGTGGGGCTGTGGAGTCCGTCGTCGGAGATTTCGCTGCGCATGTTGGCGCGGGAGGAGTTGACTATCGGCGGCGATTTCTGGGCTGACCGTATCGGTGAGTCCATCGGGCGACGTGGTGGCATTGAGGCCTCGGCGTACCGGGCGGTGCACGGTGAGGGCGATGGTCTCCCGTCACTGGTGGTGGATGTTCTTGGCGGTGTGGTGGTGGTCCAGCTCCTGTCGGCCGGTCTGGAGGCATACCGTGGCGAGGTGGTGGAGGCGCTGCTGACGCATCTTTCTCCTGGTGGCATCCTGGCGAGGAACGACGTGCGGGTGCGTGCTCGCGAGGAGCTTCCGGTGGAGGTGGAGCTGCTGTGGGGAGAGGTACCTGAGGAGGTGGAGGTCGAGGAGGGTGGTATTCGATACCTGGCGGCGCCGTGGCGGGGCCAGAAGACGGGGGTTTTCCTGGACCAGCGGGAGAACAGGTTGCTCGCCGGCCGGCTGGCCCGGGGCCGCGCTCTGGATGCCTTCTGCTACCACGGCTCGTTCGCTGTGCACATGGCGCCGGGAGCGGATGAGGTGGTAGCGCTCGACTCGTCTGGTGAGGCGCTTGACCGGGCGGCGAAGAACGTGGCGTTGAATGGATACGACAATGTGCAGACGCTGGAGGCGAACGCGTTCGACCAGCTCCGGGCGTTCGAGGCGGCGGGCTCCCGGTTCGACGTGATCGTGCTGGACCCGCCGGCCTTCGCCAAGCACCGGGCAACGGTGGGCCGTGCGTTGGCCGGCTACAAGGAGATCAACCTCCGGGCCATGCGACTGCTGGAGCCGGGCGGCCACCTGCTGACGTTCAGCTGCTCGTATCACGTGGCGCCGGGCGCGTTCATGGACATGCTGGTGTCGGCTGCGGCCGACTCGGGTCGGACCATGCGGCTCGTCTCGCCGCTGACCCAGGCCGGAGACCACCCGGTGATCCTCCAGGTCCCGGAGACGGGTTACCTGAAAGGGGCGTTGCTGCGAGCGCTGGATTAGCGGGGCGCCTGGCCCCGTGGGGTGGTCAGGTCGCCGGAGACGGGGCGGCCCGGGGTGCGCAACTCTCAGTGGGCTGCGTCAGACGCCGCCCAGCTCGAGGAACTCCTGTACCTGATGGCGGTGGAGGCGGAAGCTGCCGAGATCGCCCTGCCAGTCACCGTGCCAGTCGGACCCGCCGGTTGCCACCAGCCGGTGGCGGCGCACCTCCCGGAGCAGTCGCTGGAGCTCGTGATCGGGCAGGCGTGGGCGGTAGCATTCCAGGCCGTCCAGCCCGGCTTCGACGAAGGAGGGGAGGAGTGGCTGCAGGAGTGCCGGGGGCGGGTGTGCCCAGACGGCGATGCCATCGGCCTGGTGGACCAGGTCGATGGCTGCCGGCACGTCCATGAGTCGGGCCGCCACGTACGCGGGTCCTTCATCTCCGATGAAGCGATCGAAGGCCTCTGAGATGCTGTCAACGTGACCGGCGGCGTGCATGGCGCGGGCCAGGTGTGGCCGGGCCAGTGAGGCGGCGTCGGGTCCCGCCTCGGCGAGGACGGCGTCGAATTCGACGGCCAGGTCGAGGGAGGCCAGCCGCTCGATCATCTCCCGCATCCGGTCCACCCGGGCCGTGCCTGCCCGCCCCAGGTAGTCGATCAGGGCAGGTGTGCCGGTGTCGATGAAGTAACCCAGGATGTGCAGGTCCCGACCGTCGTGGGCGGCGGAGATCTCGATGGCGGGTATGACGTACGGCTGCCCGTGGGCGGCGGCGGCGGCGGCGTCCACGCCGGCCGTGGTATCGTGGTCGGTGAGAGCGATCACCTGGATGCCGGCCGCTCGGGCCCGCTCGACCACCTGCGCTGGCGGCAATCCGCCGTCCGAGGCGGTGGAGTGGAGGTGGAGATCGACGCGCCCGTTGTCGCCCGTCACCGTATCTCGACCCCCCGCCCCCAGGGCACTGCCAGACCCAGGCCCAGGGCGTTGAAGCTGCCGAGCGTGCCGCCCAGCCGGACCTTGAGCCCGCCCCCGGTCATGAATTCGGCTCCCAGGTCGAAGAGCCCGCCGATCTCCGTCTCATCCGGCTCGTCTCTTCCCATGCGCATGATCAGGGCGAGGCGGGGGTGTGCATAGAGCTGGACGGTCAGCGGTCCGAAGGCGGGGGTGATGCCAGCGGACACTCCCACGGGGACCTCGAGGGAAGTGCCGTCGTCGATGACAGCACCGGCCCCCAGCGTCCACGCCACGTTCACTGGCATGACCACTCCGGCGGGCAGCAGGAGGCCCCAGCTCTCCACGGCCACGACCGCGCCACCGTCCGTGGGGCCATCTATCCACCCACCCCGCAGGCCAAGGTTCAGATTCCCCGTCTGCCGCCACACGGCCTGGACGCCGAAGTTCTCGATACTGGAGAGGTACAGGCCGATTTCGTCGCCGGGTCGTGGCGGCATGAACGCAGGCGCGCTCCACTGGGCGTGAGCATGGGATGAGCAAGCCAGGCATAGTGTCATGGCCACGAGTGCGGGCCGTATCATGGGGCGACTCCGGGTTCAGCGGTCCGGCCGGAGCGGGTGCAAGAAGAGCGCCGGTGGTGGCCTCCTGCTCAGCGCGCCTCGGCCCGCTCGCTCAGCACGCTGACCAGGTTGGCCGCCACGTGGACGAACCCGCCGTCCACGTGGAAGCGCAGCAACTGACCCTGTGCCGTCACGCGCATCTCGCCATGGCCGAGCAGGGCCATCATGGGCGCGTGGTTCGGCAGGAATCCCACTTCGCCGTCCCACGCCGGCACGACGACCATCTCGGCCTCGCCCTCGAAGACGGTGGCGTCAGGCGTGATCACGACCACGGACAGACGGCTCTGCTTTGGCAACTCAGCCTCCCTGCTCCATCTTCTTGGCGGCCTCGAGCACCTCGTCGATGCCGCCCTTCATGTAGAAGGCCTGCTCGGGCAGGTGGTCGAACTCGCCCTGCACCAGGCGGCTGAAGGACTCTATGGTGTCCTCGAGACGGACGTAGCGGCCCGGTGAGCCAGTGAACTGCTCGGCCACGTGGAACGGCTGGGACAGGAAACGCTGGATCCGGCGAGCCCGGCCCACGATAACCTTGTCCTCCTCCGACAGCTCGTCCATCCCCAGGATGGCGATGATGTCCTGGAGGTCCTTGTAGCGCTGGAGGATCCGCTGGACCTCTGCGGCCACGGCGTAATGGCGCTCGCCCAGGACCTGGGGGTCCAGGATCCGGGACGTGGAGTCCAGTGGGTCCACCGCCGGGTAGATCCCCAGGCTGGCGATCTGACGGCTGAGCACCGTGGTGGCGTCCAGGTGGGCGAAGGCGGCTGCCGGTGCCGGGTCCGTCAGGTCGTCGGCCGGGACGTAGATGGCCTGGACGGAGGTGATGGAGCCGTCGCGTGTTGACGTGATCCGCTCCTGTAGCTCGCCCATCTCGGTGCCCAGCGTCGGCTGGTAGCCCACGGCCGAGGGCATGCGGCCCAGGAGCGCCGAGACCTCCGAGCCGGCCTGGGTGAATCGGAAGATGTTGTCGATGAAGAGGAGCACGTCCTGCTTCTCCACGTCCCGAAAGTATTCGGCGATGGTGAGGCCGGAGAGGCCGACCCGGAGGCGGGCGCCCGGCGGCTCGTTCATCTGGCCGTAGACCAGGGCTGTGGAGTCGAGGACGCCCGACTCCTTCATCTCGAGCCAGAGGTCGTTCCCCTCACGGGTCCGCTCGCCCACGCCGCAGAACACCGACCGGCCGCCGTGCTCCATGGCGATGTTGTGGATGAGCTCCATGATGATGACCGTCTTGCCCACGCCCGCGCCGCCGAAGAGGCCCGTCTTGCCGCCCTTCACGTAGGGCGCGATCAGGTCGATGACCTTGATCCCCGTCTCGAAGATCTCCGTCTTGGGCACGAGCGCGGTGAAGATGGGCGCGGGGCGGTGGATCGGCCAACGCTCCACTTCTTCGGGGATGTCGCCCAGCTGGTCCACGGGCCTGCCGAGCACGTTCAGGATCCGGCCCAGGGCGTGCTCGCCCACGGGCACGGTGATGGCCCGACCCGTGTCCCGTACGGGCATGCCTCTGACCACGCCGTCCGTGGACGACATGGCCACCGCCCGCACCTGGTTCCGACCGATGTGCTGCTGCACCTCAGCCGTCAGGCTGACCGCCACGCTACCGTCCCGAGCCGGGACGTCCAGCTCGAGGGCGTTGAAGATGTCCGGCAGACCTTCCGTGTCGAACTCCACATCAAGCACCGGCCCGATGACCTGGGCTACGCGCCCCACCTTTTCCGCCATTCTCTGTCTCCTGACTGAACCTGCGACGCGCGCGGCGTCGCCCTCCTACTATTCGAGCGCGGCGGCGCCGCCCACGATCTCGGAGATCTCCTGGGTGATCTGTGCCTGACGGGCCCGGTTGAACGTGCGCCGCAGGTTGTCGATAATCTCGCCCGCATTGTCCGTGGCGTTCTTCATGGCCGTCCGTCGCGAGCTCTGCTCGGCGGCGGACGTCTCCACCAGCGCCCGGTAGACCCGGTTACGCACGTAGAGCGGGAGCAGCTTGTTCAGGATCTCGTCGGGGCCGGGAGACAGGATGTACATGCCTGCCTCCAGGTCGGCGTCCCTCTGCGCGCTCGCCTTCGCCGGCTCCACCGGCAGGACCTGCATCACGGCGGGCGGAATCGAGAGGGCGGACCGGAACTGAGAGTAGACGACGTAGACCGCGTCCAGCTCCTCTTGTTCGAACGCCTTCATGGGCTCGTCCACGAGCCAGGCGGCGTGCTGCGGCTCCCGCCGGTCCGGGATGTCGGTGCGGGTCGTCACCATCTCCTGGTTCTGGAACCTGAAGAAGGCTATACCCTTCTTGCCCACCACATGGAGCTCCACCCCCACGCCATCCGCTTCCAGCCGGCCCATCAGCTCCCGGGCCTCCCGGATCAGGTTCACGTTGAACGCGCCGGCCAGGCCCCGGTTCGACGTGAGGAGTATGACCGCCGCCCGCCGCTGTCTGGACGGCTGGCGCAGCAGCGGATACCGCTGGCGGAGCTTCGGGTCCGTCAGCCTGCCGATGACCTCTTCCAGGCCCATCGAATAGGGCCGGGCCGCCTGCACCAGATCCGTCATCTTCTTCATCTTCGACGTCGCCACCATTTCCATGGTGCGCGTGATCTGGCGGGTCTTCTCGATGGACCGCAGCCGGCGCTTGATCTCCCGGGTCTTGGACATGGACTCGAGCTACCTCCCTCTACGAGGCCACGCCGACGGTATCGGCCGCCGCGACGCCGGCCGCGTCTTCCGCCGCCTTGGCCGCCTGCTCGGCGAAGCGGGCGTTGTACTCCTCGATGGCCGCCTTCAGCTTGGTGACCATCTCGTCGGCCAGCGTACCCGTGTCCCGGATCGAGCGACCGATGCCGGGCCGCTGCTCCCGCAGGAACTCGTGGAAACCCGTCTCCCAGCGCTGGATCTGCTCGATGGGGACCTGGTCCAGGTACCCGTTGGCCACCGCGTAGAGGACCATGACCTGGTGCTCCACGGGCATGGGGTCGTACTGGGGTTGCTTCAGGATCTCCACCGTGCGCGCGCCGCGGGCCAACTGTCGCTGCGTGGACGCGTCCAGGTCGGAGCCGAACTGGGCGAAGGCCTCCAGCTCACGGTACTGGGCCAGGTCCAGGCGGAGGCGCCCGGCCACGGCCTTCATGGCCTTGATCTGGGCCGCGCCGCCGACCCGCGAGACGCTGATCCCAACGTCCACCGCGGGACGGACACCGGAATAGAAGAGGTCCGAGATCAGGAAGATCTGGCCGTCGGTAATGGAGATCACGTTGGTCGGGATGTAGGCGGACACGTCGCCCGCCTGCGTCTCGATGATGGGCAGGGCCGTCAGCGAGCCGCCGCCCTGGTCGTCGGCGAGCTTGGCCGCACGCTCCAGGAGCCGGGAGTGGAGGTAGAAGACGTCGCCCGGGTAGGCCTCACGGCCCGGCGGGCGGCGGAGCACCAGCGACAGCTGCCGGTAGGCCTGGGCCTGCTTCGAGAGGTCGTCGTAGACCACCAGCGTGTGCTTGCCCTGCCACATGAAGTGCTCTGCCAGGGCGGTGGCCGAATAGGGCGCGATGTACTGGAGCGGGGCCGGGTCGCTGGCGTTGGCCGCCACCACGATGGTGTAATCCATGGCACCGTGCTGACGGAGCGTCTCCACCACCGCCGCCACCTTGCCCGCCCGCTGACCCACGGCGCAGTAGATACAGATGACGTCGGTGTCCTTCTGGTTTATGATCGTATCCAGGGCTATGGCAGTCTTGCCGGTGCCCCGGTCCCCGATGATCAGCTCACGCTGGCCCCGGCCGATGGGGATCATGGAATCGATGGCCTTGATCCCGGTCTGGAGCGGCTCCTTCACCGGCTGACGGAGCACGATGCCCGGCGCCACGATGTCGATCTGGCGGCGGGCCTCCGTCTCGATGGCGCCCTGGCCGTCCTGGGGGATGCCCAGCGGGTCGACCACCCGGCCCAGGTAGCCGGCGCCCACGGCGATGTCCAGCACCCGGCCGGTGCGACGCACGGCGTCGCCCTCCTGGAGCGTGGTCCAGTCACCCATGACCACCGCACCGATGTTGTCCTCCTCCAGGTTCAACGCCAGGGCGGCCACACGGTCACCCGTGGTGGACGAGGTGACCTCCAGGATCTCGTTGGCCATGGCGTTGGTTAGCCCGTAGATCCGCGCCACACCGTCCTTGACCTCCAGGACCTCGCCCACTTCCTCGATCTTCAGCTCCTGGCCGAACCCCTCGATCTCCCGGAGGAGCAGCTTCTTGATCTCGCTCGCGCGGAGATCAAACTTGTTCGTCGCCATGTCCTGCTACCGTTCCCCCTTCCAGACCCTTTGCTGCGCCGACTCCGCCAGGGATCCTGGCAGACGCGCATGTATCATCTCACGCCTCAGTGCCACCAGGTGGCGCCTGAGCGATGCGTCCAGCCACCGGTCGCCGTACCGCACAATGAACCCGCCCAGGATGGCGGGGTTGATACCGATCTCCGGCTTCACCGGCTGGCCCAGCAGCTCGGAGAGCCGCTCGCCGAGCAGGACCTCGGTGGCCGGGTCCGGCTCACGCGCCATGGTCACGTAGGCCCGGTGCCGACCCGCCCGCTCGTCCAATAGCGTCTGGTACGCGTCGGAGATCTCGGGCAGGAGCGACTGACGTCGCTTCTCCAGCAGCATCATGACGAAATGCAGAAGCCGCTCCGGGACCCGACCCTCGAGGGCCCGCCGAACCGACTCCCGCCTGGCCTCCCGGCTGATCCTGGGCGTGGCGAAGAACCGGGTGGTGCGGGGATCCGCGCGGAACATCTCCGCCAGGGCTCGCAGCGGCGGGCCGCAGGCCTCCTCCTCCCCGTGTCGCTCGCCCACCTCGAACAGGGCCGACGCGTAGCCGCGGGCTATGGTCAGATCCTTCACCTACGACGCTCCCGGTCCCGTGGCTGCCACCTCGGTGCGATCGAGGAACTCCCGCACCAGACGACGATCCTCCTCCGAATCGACCCGGCGATGCAGCAGGTTCGATGTGGCGGCGATCGTGATCTCCACCGCCTCCTCCCGGAGCGACTCCACCGCCTGCTCTCGCTCCCGCTCGATGTCCCGCTTGGCCCGCTCGAGCATCTCCTGCTGCTCTTCCTGGGTCCGGGCCAACAGCTCCTGGCGCAGCGTCTCCGCGTCTTGCTTGCCCTGGGTTATGATGGCCTGGGCCTCCTCACGGGCACGGGCCAGGTCACGACGCTGCTCCTCCAGCGCGAGCCGCGCCTCCTCACGGGCCTGACGACTGTCGTCCAGCGCCTTCTGGATCCGCTCCTCCCTGGCCTGGGCATAGCCCAGGATGGGCGGGAACGCCCACTTCATCAGCACGAAGAGGAGCGTCAGGAAGATCACGAACGTCCAGAACGACGTGCCCAGGTTCAACTGGAAGATCCCGGGTGCGTCGTCTATCTCAGGGCTGGCCTCCACCTGCTGGACCAGCAGCCAGAACATGTTCATGCCTTATCGTGTCCCCCGGAAGTGGGGCGGCCGGAGGCGTGCGCCCACCGGCCCCTCCAACTCCCGGATTGCCTCAGATCAGGAATATGATCACCAGGGCGAACAGCGTGGCACCCTCGATGAGGGCCGCCAGGATGATGGACGCCGTCTGGATGTTTGGCGCGATCTCCGGCTGACGGGCCATGTTGATCGTCATCTGGGTACCGATCCAGCCGATCCCGATCCCGGCACCCATCACGGTCAGCGCCGCTCCGAAACCCTTCGCGATGGCAGACAGGTAAGCCTGCGCGTACTCCGGGCTCATCATGAGCTCCTGCCCGACCTGCAGAAGATGGAACATCACGTTCTCCTCCCCTCGGGGGATTCACTGTTTCCCGCTCCTCGACTCTGCCGGACACCCCCTTGATGTCCGCTTCCGCCGCCCGCCGCTACAGGGCCCTCTACCACAGGACCCACGGCTCTCACCGGCACCCGCCGGCTACATTACGACGGGAACGGTGGAGCACCCCTTCCCGAAGCCGCGCCACATCACGGACGGACGCGGTCGCCCGCTTGAACGACCTGAACTTCGAACCGCCCCTCCCCTCGTCCCTAGTGGGCGTGGCGGATAAGACCGATGAACACGGAGCTCAGGATCGCGAACACATAGGCCTGGAGGAAGGCCACGAAGATCTTGAGCAGGGAGATGGCCACAGCCATCAGCACCGTCGCCGGGGCCACCCACAGCACGTTGGCCAGGGCCGCCATGGTCAGCAGCCCGGTGAGCGCCAGCATGACCGCCTTACCCGCCGTCATGTTGGCAGCCAGCCGGACGGCCAGGGCGAACGGCTTGGTCAGCTTACCCAGGAACTCGACGGGCGTCATGATCACCAGCATCGCGTATTTCACCACCCCCGTGGTCCCGGCGGGAGCGTAGAAGATGGTCTTCGACCACTGGACGAACCCCAGGTCCCGCATCCCCGCCGCCTCCACGGTGAAGAACGTCAGGATGGCCAGCGCCGCCGTGACCGATATGTTCGCCGTGGGCGATGTCCCCCACGGCACCAGCCCCAGCAGGTTGCACATGAGGATGAAGAAGAAGACCGTGATGATGTACGGGTAGTAACGCTCACCGTGATCGCCCACGTTGGGCTTGGCCACCTCGTCCCGGAGGAACAGGATGAACGCCTCCACCACGTTGGCGGCCCCCTTAGGTCCATGCACCGCCCCCGCGTCCCGCTCCCGGCGGGCATGGCGGGCTGAGGGGATGATGATCACCGCCACGAGCAGGGCTGCGAACAACATGAAGAGCACGTGCTTCGTGATGGAGAAGTCGATGGTCACAGGCCCGATCTGGACCGGCTCGAACTGGGGTAGGTATATCGTCCACCACATGAACTCCCACTTGTCCGAGTCCACGAGGTAGTTGATAATCAGTTCATTGATGTCGAAGGCGCCCTCCTCCGGAGGTTGAGCGACCGCGAGCATCTGTCTCATCGATCCCAGCATTCAATCAGTCATCCGCAGAAACACCGGCTCGACCAGCGCGAGCACGATCACGAAACCAACCAGGCTCAGCAGCGCCGTTTCAGGGTGATGCCGCTCCGAGACAGACACCCACGCAGCCATTCCGGCCACGGCGACGAAACGCAGCGCCATGCCCCCGCCCCAGCCGACCATGAAGCCCGAGGGCTTCCCCCGCCTTATGAACAACAGGGCGAAGGCGCCCAGCTGAACCACGAACGCCACGACCGCGGCCAGCCAGACCGCAGCGGGTTGGGTGCCCGGCATCAGGAAGGCCACGCCCAGGGCGAGTACCGCTAGAATGGCCGCCGAGGCCGCCGCATACCGCAGCCACGCCCTCACCGGCCGCTCCCCCCGTCGTCCCGCTCCCGCGGCACCACGGTGAGGTGATGGATCATGTGGTAGAACCCCGCTGCCGCCCCGATCAGCGCGCCCAGTAGAGCGAACCAGGGCTCAGTTCCCAGCCAACCATCGACCCTGCCACCCAGCCACAAGAACAGGAGCGTGCTCGCGACCAGCGTGATTACGTAGCCCAGGACCTCGGCGGCAACGGCCGCTGCCGGACGCTCAGGCTGCCGGTTTCCGACCACTGGCTCCCACTGCCCCCTGGTTATGACAAAGCCTGGAACCTAAGCCTGGTAGCGGAGCAACGCAACCTGCCGCCACGAGGAGTTTCCCCATTTCTGCACACGGCCGGAGCGTCCCTGGCCGGCGACTCCCATGGGTCCGGCCGATCCGGCTATTGTCCTGCCCCGGGGCGACCCCAACATTCGAACAGCGTGATACGGTGGGCTCGGACGGATCCTGTGAGGTACGGGGAGCGATACCGCGCACATTGCACTATGTTATCTTCTGGAAGTCAGGTTAGCGGCCACGAGGCCCGCCATCGACCTGGTCCCGGTTCGGGGTCTGATGCGGTAACCGACGTGGCGTGGAAGTCGACCCACTTCAGCCGGAAATGGACCTAGACCGGAGCACATCACAGGACGAGCCTCCCAGTCCCTGGAGGGGCTGGTGATCACACTCGGGGCCATCCTGGTCGGCGCGTTACTGGTGTCGGCCTTTCTGACAGCGGCTGAAGTGGCGTTGTTCTCCCTGGGCGACGCCAGGCTTCGCGGCGTGATGGAGCAGGTGGACGGTGCTCTGGCGCAAATCCAGGCGCGTCCCCGGTCGCTCCTTGTCCTGCTCCGGTTCGGCGATGGCCTGGCCGCACTGGTGGCGGGCGCCACGTCCTACTGGATCGGGCACCTGCTCTGGCCGTTCTGGGGCGGTGTGGTGGCGCTGGTGGTGGCGACCGTCCTCCTGGTGGCGGTTGGCGAGCTCTGGCCCCGGCGTCTCATGCCGGAGCCGGGAGTCCGTTTTGCCCTGGCCATAGCTCCTGCCATGCTCTGGCTCAGCCGTCTCCTGCGGCCGTTCCTGTACCCCCTCGAGCGTATCACGCTGAACCTGCCGGAGCCCCGGCTCACGTCCGTGAGCGAGATAACGGAGTCGGAGCTGCGCCAGTTGACGGCCCTGGGGCGCAGCGAGGGGGCCATCGATGAGCACGAGGGCCAGATCATCGAGCGTGCCTTCCGGCTCGAGGACACGCGGGTCTGGGACATAATGACCCCGCGGGTGGACGTCTTCGCCTGGCAGGACTCGCTGCCACTGGCGGAGATCGCGCCGGAGTTCGGCTCGGTGCCCTACTCCCGGATCCCGGTTTACGGCGAGTCCATCGATGACGTGACCGGTGTGCTCTACCTCCGGGACGCGTACCAGGCCCTGATCGCCGGCAAGCGGGACGCGCCATTGCGCTCGCTGGCCCGTCAGCCGCTGGTGGTACCCGGCTCCCTGCCTCTGACCAAGCTGTTGCAGGATTTCCAGAACCGTCGGATCCACCTGGCGCTGGTAGTGGACGAGTATGGTGGGATCGACGGGCTGGTCACACTGGAGGACGTGATCGAGGAGCTTGTGGGTGAGATCGAGGACGAGACGGATGTGACGGAGATCTCGATCATCCGGATCTCTCGCAACGAGATCATAGCGGAGGGCGATACCGAGCTGCGGGAGATCAACCATATCTTCAACACCGCCCTCCCGTTGCTGGAGCACCGGTCGCTCAACGGTTATCTGATGGCCGAGCTGGGGAGGGTCCCGGAGGAGGGTGAGGTCCTCCAGCGCCAGGGACTGGAGATCGAGGTGCTGGCCGCATCGGAGACCCAGGTCCTGCGAGCCCGCATGACCAGACTCACCTCTGCGGGCGACGGGACGGAGGAGGTGGCCGGCGACGACTCCAGGTTGCCTGGCTCTGGCGTGCCTGCCGTGAGGCGGGAGCAATCGGTCGACGGCGATGATGGCGGGTAGCGGTGTCGCCGGGGGCGATGACGGATAGCAGCGCGTCCGGTGGCGGCGCCCTGGCTGAGAGCGGGGAGCCGTTCGACCCGCCTCTCGCGCACGTATATCGGGCGCGGGTCCGGACCAAACGCGTGGTCAGGCGAACGCCCCTGCAACATTCCCCGTGGCTGTCCCGTCACGCGGGGGTCCCTGTCCACCTCAAGCTGGAATGCTGGCAGCACACCAATTCATTCAAGCTCAGGGGTGCCTACAATGCCGTATCGACGGTGGACCCGGCCCATCGGGCCGCCGGCCTGGTGACCGCCTCCGCGGGCAACCACGGCCAGGCGGTGGCGCTGGCTGCCAGGTTGCACGGCGCCACCGCCACCGTATTCGTTCCGGAATCGGCGCCATCGGCGAAGCGGAACCGGATCAGGGCCTTTGGTGGGGTCCTGCGAGAGGTGCCCGGCAGCTACGACGACGCCGCCGCCGCTGCCCGGGCGTACGAGGAGGAGGCCGGCGCCCGGTTCATCCATGGCTTCAACGACCCCGAGGTGGTGGCCGGCCAGGGCACGATTGGACTCGAGATAGTGGAGGAGTTGCCTGAGCTGACGACGGTGGTGGTGCCCGTGGGAGGTGGCGGCCTGATAGCGGGCGTGGGCCTGGTGGTGAAGTCCTTGGTGGGAACCGGGGCGAGGGTGCTGGGCGCGCAGTCCGAGGAGACCGTGGCGATGCACGCAGCGTTCACCGCGGGGCGCGTGACACCCGTCCCCGTGACGGACACGCTGTGCGACGGACTGGCCGGGGAGACGGAGCAGGAGAGTTTCGAGCGGGCATGGCGAGTGGTGGATTCGCTGCACCTGGTTACGGAGCGTTCGGTGGCGCGGTCGATGCGCCTGCTGTTCGACCAGGAGCGGGTCGTTGCGGAGGGATCGGGCGCCGTTGGCGTGGCGGCAGTGCTCGAGGGGCTGCCGCTGGAAGGGCCCACCACTATCGTGGTGAGCGGAGGCAACGTGGACGGACGGACTCTGGCGAGGATCCTGGGGAACGATTGATGGCCCACATCATCACATTCGACGGCAACACGCCTCGCATCCATCCCAGCGCGTTCATCGCCCCTGGGGCGGTGCTCATCGGGGACGTGGAGATAGGCGAGGGATCCAGTGTCTGGTTCGGCGCCGTCCTCCGTGCCGATCACCCGCGGCACGGGATCCGGGTCGGGCGGCGGACCAGCGTGCAGGACAACGTGGTGGTCCATGTCAGCGACGAAGGCCCGACCCTGATCGGTGACGACGCCACGATTGGCCATGGGTCCGTCTTCGAGAGTTGTCACATCCGGCAGGGCGCCCTGATCGGTATGAACGCGGTGCTCCTGCACCGGTCCATCATCGGGGAGGAATCCCTGGTGGCAGCGCTCAGCGTGGTGCCCGCAGGGATGGAGGTGCCGCCGCGGACGCTGGTGGCCGGCGCACCGGCGCGGGTGAGGAAGGAGCTGGACGGCGCCGCGGCGGACTGGATCCGGGCCGGAGGCGGCCACTACGTGGAGCTGTCGCGCGACTACCTGGCGCAGGGGATCGGCAGGCCGACCGGCTGATGGCGCCCGGCGTCCGTCGCACCCCGGCGGCGCTGCGTCGCGCCCCGGACACCTACCCCTCTTCCCGCAGGCGCCGGAAGTATTCCACCACGCCGGGCCGGAAGTAGAGGTACCAGACCAACACGGCCACCAGTGGCACGAGGGCCAGGACACCCAGCACCAGATCGAGGACGGACGTTGCGACGCCGGTGAAGGCGGGAGCGACGGCAGTCAGGGCGAACGGCAGCAGCACGGCGGACCGGGCCCAGTGCCGATCCAGGGCCAAGGCCAGCGCGGCGCCGGCGGCGGCCAGGGCCATGGGCGCCAGGATGGGAACGATCCGGGCTATTGCCTCCTGTCGCGGCACGGCGCGACCGCTCAGCGGCAGAGGTCCTTCCCCGGCCACCAGGACGGCTATGACCAGGGCGGCGGCACCCGCCCAGAAGGCCATGAACCAGATGAGCAGGCTCAGCCCCAGGGGACGTTCGTCCGGCTCGCTCATGCAGGCATCGCGACTTGCAGGTACCAGGCTAGCAGGGCGTCGCCCCAGACGTAGGTGACCGCCGCGCCCAGGGCCAGGAAGGTACCCAGCGGGAGGTAGGTGCCCAGGGCCTTGAGGTCGCCGCGGAGCCCCGCCAGCGGCACACCTATGGCCAGACCCAGAACCGAACCCAGCAGGACGGTGAGGAGTCCGCCGGGCAGGCCGAGGAAGGCTCCCACCATGGCCATCATGTGGATGTCGCCCACCCCTAAGGCCGGCTTCCGGAGAAGTGCCTCGCCGCCCAGTTTCACCAGCCACATCAGCCCGTAGGCGACGACACCGCCGACCAGCGCACCGACCAGCGGGAAGCCTCCCGGCCACGCCGCCAGGGCGACGGCGACCAGAGCTCCGCCCAGGCTGAGCTGGTCGGGGATGACCCGGTGCCTGGCGTCGATGACCGCGATGCCCAGGAGAATGGTGAACAGGAGGCTGCCACGCACGGCCTCCAGGCCCGGCCCCTGCCACAGGGCCATGCCCAGCCATGTCAGGGCCACCGTCAGCTCGATTACAGGGTACTGGACCGAGATGCGCCGCGAACATGACCGGCACCGGCCCCTGAGGATGAGCCAGCTGAGGACCGGCACGTTGTCATACCAGGCAATGGCGGAGCCGCATCCAGGACAGCGGGAGCGCGGGCGGACCACCGATTCCTCCGCGGGCCAGCGCAGGATCGCCACGTTCAGGAAGGAGCCCAGAACAGCGCCGATCAAGGCGAAGAGCACCATCACCACTGTGTCACTCATCCCAGCTCCCGGGTCAGCTCGTAGATAAGTATAGCGGCCGCCACTGCCACATTGAGTGACTCGGCCGATCCGCGCATGGGCACCGACACCAGCCGGTGGCACCGTTCCCGAACGTCCGCTGACAATCCTGCGCCCTCGTTGCCCACCACAAGTGCCGCCGGGCCGCTCCGCGCGCCAGCGGAGATGGGCTGGCCGTGGGCCTCGGCGCCCAGCACCGTGAATCCGTGCCGGGAGAACCAGTCCCAGGCCGGCGCCACACCTTCCTGAGCGACCGGCAGCCGGAACAGCGCGCCGGCGGAGGCCCGAACCGACTTGGGACTCCACGGGTCCGCCGTCCCTGGCAGGGCCACGAGCAGCTCGCAGCCGAAGGCCGCGGCGGTACGCGCCAGGGTCCCGATGTTGCCGGGATCCTGCACCCCGTCCAGGACCAGGGCCGTGGCACCGGCATCGGGGCGCAGCTCCCGCAGCTCCGCGGACGGCGTCTCCGCCACCACCAGCACCCCCTGGGGCGTCTGTGTGGAGGCCAGCCGTCGCAGGACCGTGTCGGAAACCTGGCGCACTTCCGTGTGGGCGGTCAGGCGACGGGCCAGCTCCTCGCCCCGCTGGGTATCATGCAGGGCGGGGGCGACGACGGTGAGGCGGGGCGCCAGTCCTGCCTCCAGCAGCTCCTCGACCACCCTCACACCTTCGGCCAGGAACAGACGCTCGGCCTCCCGCCTGCGACGGCGGGAAAGGCCTATGATGAGCTTCTCCTCGGCCCGGCTCAACATGTCATTGAATGGAACAACGATTGCACTCCCGCCATAGAGACATTGTATCACCAACCGGGAGTGCGGAAAGAGATCATGTCAACCATAACCCTTCGTCGTACTCTGGCCCTGGGGCTCGTGGCCGGTGCTGGAACCCTGGCCGCCTGCGGTATCGGGACGCAGCAGGAGGTCGAGATGGGCCGGCAGTACGCTGCCGAGATCAACCGGCAGCTACCCATCGTAGATGACCCGCAGATCCACGGCTATATCAACCGGCTCGGCAATCAGATCCAGAGGCAGCCCGGCGCCAGGGACATACCGTATACGTTCCATGTAGTCAACATCGACGAGATCAACGCGTTCGCCGTTCCGGGCGGCTTCATCTACCTCAATCGCGGGCTGATCGAGCGGACGGAGAACCTATCGGAGCTGGCCGGGGTGGTGGCCCACGAGATAGGCCACGTCGAGGCCCGTCACAGCGTGGAGATGCTGGAGCGTCTGCAGGCGGCGCAGGCTGGTGTGGCCGTGGCATCGATCCTCCTGGGCACCGCGCCGGAGGGGCTGGCGGGTGTAGCGCTCGACGTGGGCGGCGCGGCCTGGTTCGCCAGCCACAGCCGCGAGGCGGAGCGGGAAGCGGATGCCCTCGCCGTCCAGATGCTACCGGGCGCCGGGATCCATCCCGGCGGGATCGTCACGTTCTTCGAGAAGCTCCTGGAAGAGCGGCAGCGGTCGCCATCGCGCGTGGAGCAGTGGTTCTCCACCCACCCGCTCACGGAGACCCGCGTCGCCGCCACCCGTGAGCTGGTGAACGCCATACCAGCCGCCCAGCTGGCCAACCTGCGGGTGACCGACGCGGAGTACCGAGCTTTCCGGCAGCGGGTAGCCCAGCTCCCGCCGCCACCGGCGGAGTTCCAGCGTTAGCGGGCCCGGCCGGGCAAGGCGCCCGGCCATGGAGCCGATTCGGGGGTCCGTCAGCAAGTCTGTTCGCGCGGCTGGCGGACCCCTACTTTCGCTCCGCACTCGAACACGAGACGGGGACCGAGCGATGACACTACCCGTGGCTCTCAGCATAGCCGGCAGCGACAGCGGGGGCGGGGCGGGGATCCAGGCTGACCTGAAGACGTTCCACGCCTTCGGCGTATTCGGCACCACCGCCGTGACGGCCATCACCGTCCAGGACACGGCGGGCGTCCATGGGGTGCACGCCGTGCCAGTGCAGATCGTTCGCCGCCAGATAGAGGTCGTGGCCCGGGACCTAAAGCCCACCGGCTGCAAGACGGGCATGCTGGCCACGACGGAGCTGGTGGAGGCGGTGGCCGCGGCTATCCAGAACGAATCCCTGCCGAACTACGTGCTGGATCCCGTGATGGTGGCCAGCAGCGGCGACCGGCTCCTGGATCGGGACGCGGAGTGGGCGGTGCGGGAGCTGCTGGTGCCGCTGGCGACGGTAGTCACCCCGAACCTGGACGAGGCGCGCCTGCTCACCGGCCTGCCCATCGACGACGAGGCGGAGATGCGGGCCGCGGGCGAGCGACTCCTGGAGTTGGGAGCGAGCGCGGCATTGGTGAAGGGTGGTCACCTGAGCTCGGATGAGGTGGTGGACGTGCTGGTCGACCGCTCCGGCGTGCACGCCTGGCGCCGACCCCGGGTCGACACCACCAGCACCCACGGGACCGGCTGCAGCCTGTCAGCGGCTATCGCAGCGGGACTGGCGCGGGGCCAGGACCTGCGAGGGGCAGTGATGGAGGCGCTGGACTACGTGCACAGGGCCATGCTCGCGGCGCCCGGCCTGGGCCGCGGCGGGCACGGGCCGCTGAACCACATGGTGCCCGGGTCCAGGGCCTGAGCCACCGACCGCCGACCCCGGTCAGTCCGGATCGGCAGCCACCCACCAGGAGGGCAGGTTCACCAGGGCGCCCCGTATATCCATGTCCGCGCCCCGGAGCCCGTCCCGGGCCAGGAACCCGTCACGATGGTAGTACAGGACCGTCCATGGCTGCTCGTCTCTCAGTATGCGCTGCACCTCCTGCCAGCGAGGCGTAGCGGTCTCACGGCTCAGGTCGGTGGCGGCGTCGTCGATGAGCCGGTCGAGCTCCGTATTGGCGTAGGACGCGAACTGGTATGGACCTGCCAGCGCGGTGGAGTGGAACGTGTCCAGGAGGTTGAGGCGCAGGTCGGTGGACCAACCCAGCAGCGCGGCATCGAAGCGCCGATCCGGGGAGGTGACGTCGGCGAAGAGGGTCGTGACCTCGGTGGCCCTGGTCTCGACGCGAACGCCGATGCCGGCCAGGTCGGCCCGGACCGCCTCGGCGATGTCCCGGTGGATCTCGCTGCCCGCAGGCAGCTTCAGCTCGATGGCGAAGGCTGAGCCGTCGGGCTTCCGGAGCCTGCCATCGCCGTCCCGGTCCCGCACGCCAGCCTGTGCCAGCAGCTCGACGGCGACGGCGGGGTCGTGGGGCAGCGGCCCGATCGACTGGTCGTACGACCAGTGGAAGGGCATGATCGGCCCCGCCGCTGGCTCGGCCAGCCCTTTGCGCAGCCCTGCGATCATGCGGTCCCGGTCGATGGCCATGGCCAGGGCTTTCCGCACCCGTGGATCATCGAGCGGTGGGCGGAGCCCGTTCCAGGCGATGAAGTAGAACTGACGGGACGGCTTCTCCAGCACGCGGAACCCTTGCCGCTCCCCGTACTCGGCGAGGTGAGCGGCCTGGGACTGCAGGGCCAGGTCGGCTGTCCCCACCCGGAGCTCGGTGAGCTGGGCCGTGTTGTCGGGGATGACCCTCCAGACCAGCCTGTCGATGAGAGGCCGCCCGCCCAGATCCGCGGGGAAATCCTCGTTCGCCTCGAAGACCCAGCGGTCGTTGGGCCGCTGGGAGACGAAGCGCAGGGGCCCGTTCCCCACCGGCTCCCGGTTGAACGGGGCGTGTCGCATCTCGGCGGCAGGCACCTCCTCCAGGAGGTGCTCGGGGATGATGGGCGTGAAGGGCCAGCCGGCCAGCGGCTCGGCGTGGGGCTCGAGCCGGAAGCGGACCGTGAACGAGTCGATGACCTCGCCCTCGAGCCAGTGGGAGAAGTAGCCGCCGGCGTTGGCAAAGCCGGTGGCCGGGTCCTTCGCCCGCTGGAAGGTGAACAGCACGTCGTGGGCGGTTGTCGGGACGCCGTCGTGCCATGACAGGTCGCGCCGGATATGGAAGACCACGGCGGTGTCACCTTCCATCTCCCAGTCCCGGGCCAGGTACGGCTCGAACTCCAGCTCCGGACCGTAGCGGACCAGCGTGGTAAAGAGCCCGAACCTGAGGATCTCGTTGGTCCAGACGCAGACGGAGACGAGGGGGTTGGCCGCGTCCAGGTCGTTCCCCGCGGCGATGGTGACGGTACCCCCCATCCGGGGTTGCTGGTCGAAACCGCAGCTCGCAAGGAGCGCGAGAAGCGCGAACAGGCAGCGCCGCGACATTGAAGCAGCCATAGCATTCCGGTGGTTCATGGGGATGACCCAATGTCGGGCGCCACTCGCCGTCTGGCAAGAACGGTCGCCACGGACCCTGTGACGACCCTGTCGAGATCACAGCTGCGCCAGCACGCCGGTGACGAGCCGTCCGAACCTGTCCGCCGCGGCGCGCGCAGCGTCCAGTACCTCCTGGTGGTCCAGGCGGTGCTCGGTGATGCCGGCAGCCGCATTGGTTATCAGCGCTATGCCCAGCACGTCGAGGCCCGCCGCCCGGGCGGCGATGACCTCGGGCACCGTGCTCATCCCCACCGCGTCGCCGCCGAGCCGCTGGATCATGCGGATCTCTGCGGGCGTCTCGTAGCTGGGCCCTAGCACGGCGGCATAGACGCCCTCGACCAGCTCGATCCCCTCCCGGTCAGCCACGGACCTCGCCACGGCCCGGAGCCCGGGGTCGTATGCCCTGCTCAGGTCCGGGAACCGCTGCTCCTCCGGCCTCTGCGGACCGACCAACGGGTTCCTGCCCGTGAGGTTCAGGTGATCGGTTATGAGCATGAGCGTGCCGGGCCCGAACGATGGGTTGGCCCCGCCGGCAGCGCAGGTGACGACCAGGGCGCGAGCGCCGAGAGCGGCGGCAACCCTCACCGGACGCACCACCACAGCCGGGGCGTGGCCTTCGTAGACGTGGTAGCGTCCCTGGAAGGCGAGCACCTGTCGACCGGCCAGCCGGCCCGCTACCAGCCGACCGTGGTGGCCGGTCACCGTGACGGACGGGAACCCCGGGATCTCGGCGTAGGGGACCGTCACCGCATCGTCGATCGCGTCTACCAGCCCGCCCAGCCCGCTCCCCAGGACCAGGACGATGTCAGGCGGCTCGGGGAGGAGCGGTTCCAGGTGGTCCGCGGCGGCTAGTACGGGGTCTCTGGTCATGGTGGCAAGCCCTGAGTGAGTGACCGGCATCGGACGCGCCGCGCCCACCCGTAGCGTCGTCTGCGCTGGTCAGAGGATGATACCGGCGATGGTGGCGGTGAGGAAACCGGCCAACGAGCCGCCGACCATTGCCCGCAGGCCGAGTCGCGAGAGATCGGCGCGCCGGCTCGGGGCGATCCCGCCGATCCCGCCGATCTGTATCGCGATCGAGCCGAAGTTGGCGAACCCCGCCAGCGCGTAGGTGGCGATGATGACGGACCGGGGCGACAGCGCTGTCTCGCCGGACAGGATGGCGGCGAGCTGGAGGTAGGCGACGAATTCGTTGGTGATGGTCTTGATACCCATGAGGGCGCCCACGGTGGGCGCGTCGGCCCAGGTCACGCCCATGATCCACGCCAGCGGTGCGAGCACCCAACCCAGGACGGCCTGGAGCGTCACGGGCTCCCCCGGACCCAGGAGTCCCCAGCCGTGGAGCAGGGATTCGAGCCCGACCCAACCGGCAACGAGGCCCAGGATGGCGTTGAGCATGGCTATGAGGGCGACGAAGGCCAGGAGCATGGCCCCCACGTTGAAGGCCAGGCGCATGCCCAGACCGGCGCCCCGGGCCGCGGCGTCGATGACGTTGACGTGCTCGGAGGCCTCCCGGGCCGCCAGCTCGCTGCGGCTGACCGGCTCCTCCCGCTCCGGGTACATGAGCTTGGCCACCACCAGGGCCGCGGGCGCCGACATAACGGACGCGGCTATCAGGTGCCCGGCGATGTCCGGGAAGAACCCTACCAGCATGCCCACGTAGGCGGCCATGACGCCGCCAGCCACGGTGGCGAACCCACCGGTCATGACGGCCATGAGCTCCGACCTGGTCATCCCCTCGATGTACGGCTTGACCAGCAGCGGCGCCTCCGTCATCCCCACGAAGATGTTGCCCGCCGCGGACAGCGTCTCGGCCCCCGACGTGCGCATGGTGCGGACCATGACCCAGGCCATGCCCCGCACCGCCCATTGCATGATCCCCAGGTGATAGAGCACCGTCATGAGAGACGAGAAGAAGATGATGGTGGGGAGCACGGTGAAGGCGAAGAAGGCGCCCGTCTCCACCACCATCCCAGGCTGTGCGCCAGGCCCGGTCACCGGGATCTGCTGGTCCACCAGGCCGCCGAACAGGAAGCGGGCGCCATCGGTGGCGAAGCCCAGGAGCGCCACCACCACGTCGTTCAATCCGGCAAAGAGGGCCACGCCCACAGGGGTCCTGAGGATGAACAGCGCGAACAGGAGCTGCAGACCCATGCCCCAGGCCACCACCCGCCACGGGATCAGCCGCCGATCGGCGCTCAACAGCCAGGCGATGGCCAGCAAGGCCAGGAGCCCGACCACGGACGTGAGGCGCTGGTAGAAGGGCGTGGTGCCGGCTCCTCCGGCCCCGGCCAGGCCGGCGCGCGGCGGGGCCGATCCCGGCGCGTCGTCCGCAGCCACCTGAGCCGGGTCGATGAGAGCCGTCCCCGATACGCCGGGAAACGGGAGCGACTCGGCCGTCGCCCTGGCGACCAGCCCGCCGCCGAGCATCATGGCGGTCAGCGCCCAGAGGGCGATGGTCGGTGGCGAGACTCTGGCCGTGCGCGGCATCGCGGTCGCTGGTCGAGGTCGGTCCCTGACGGCAGGGTCAGAATACCGGGCGCGGCCCGCGCAGGTCAAATGGGCGGAATTCGCCACCGCCTGACGGATCCGGCTCCCCGCCGGCTGCCATCGCGGCAGACGTCGGCTCCAGGCGCGGCCGTTATGGCGGAGAAACGGACCCCGCGGGCGGCATGTCGGTTGCACGTGCCCTCGGGCTGGACCGGGCGCGACCAGCGTGCCCGACCGGAGTTCCAGAGCAGGAATGAATCAACCGGGAGACGAGATGGCAAACAAGGTAATAGGCATCGACCTGGGCACCACGAACTCGGTGGTCGCGGTCATGGAAGGCGGGGATCCGGTGGTGATCCCGAACGCGGAAGGCGGCCGCACCACACCGTCGGTCGTGGCGTTCACCAAGGACGGTGAGCGGTTGGTGGGTCAGGTGGCGAGGCGCCAGGCCATCACGAACCCGAAGAACACCATAGCGTCCATCAAGCGCTTCGTGGGGCGTCGCTGCTCGGAGGTGGCGAGCGAGAGGGAGAAGGTCCCCTACGAGATCCGCTGCGACGCCGAGGATCGGGTCGAGGTGCACGCGCCGAACGTCAACAAGACGTTCACGCCGCCCGAGATCTCGGCCATGACGCTCCAGAAGATGAAGCAGACCGCCGAGGACTACCTGGGCCACGAGGTGAAGCAGGCGGTTATCACGGTGCCGGCCTACTTCGACGACTCCCAGCGCCAGGCCACCAAGGATGCGGGCAGGATAGCCGGCCTGGAAGTGCTCCGCATCATCAATGAGCCGACGGCCGCGGCCCTGGCCTACGGACTGGACAAGAAGGGTGACGAAGTCATCGCCGTCTACGACTTCGGTGGCGGCACCTATGACATCTCCATCCTCGAGCTGGGTGAGGGCGTCTTCGAGGTGAAGTCGACCAACGGCGACACCCACCTGGGCGGCGATGACCTGGACCAGCGGGTCATCGACTGGCTCGTCCAGGAGTTCAAGAAGGATCAGGGCGTGGACCTGTCGAAGGACGCCATGGCGCTCCAGCGCCTGAAGGAGGCGGCGGAGAAGGCCAAGATGGAGCTGTCGACCACTATGTCGACGGACATCAACCTGCCGTTCATCACGGCCACGCAGGAGGGTCCGAAGCACCTCAACCTGACGCTCACGCGGTCGAAGTTCGAGCAGCTGGTGGACGACCTGATCGAGCGGACCAAGGAGCCCATGCGCAAGGCGCTGGAGGACGCAGGGCTCAAGCCCGAGCAGGTGGACGAGGTCATCCTGGTAGGCGGCTCGACCCGGATCCCCAAGGTCCAGCAGATCGTGAAGGACTTCTTCGGGAAGGAGCCCCACAAGGGCGTGAACCCGGACGAGGTGGTCGCCATCGGCGCCGCCATCCAGGCCGGAGTGCTGGCCGGGGACGTGAAGGACGTGCTGCTCCTGGACGTGACCCCGCTGTCGCTCGGCATCGAGACGCTCGGCGGTGTCATGACCACGCTGATCCCGCGGAACACGACGATCCCCACCAAGAAGAACGAGGTGTTCTCCACCGCGGAGGACAACCAGACCACCGTGGAGATCCACGTGCTGCAGGGCGAGCGGCCCATGGCCAACGACAACAAGACCATCGGCCGGTTCCAGCTCACCGGGATCCCGCCGGCGCCCCGAGGCATGCCCCAGATCGAGGTCACCTTCGACATCGACGCGAACGGGATACTGCACGTGACGGCGCGAGACAAGGCAACGGCCAAGGAACAGAAGATCCGGATCGAGGCCACTGGCGGCCTGTCCGAGCAGGAGATCGACAAGATGGTCAAGGACGCCGAGTCGCATGCCGGCGAGGACAAGTCCCGCAAGGAGAAGGTGGAGACCCGCAACCAGCTGGACTCCCTGGTCTACCAGGTGGAGAAGGACGTGGGCGAGTGGGGTGACAAGGTCCAGCCGGACACGAAGCAACAGATCGACAACGCCCTGGAGCGGGCCAGGAAGGCGCTCAAGCAGGACGAGCTGGGCGAGCTGACCGCGGCGAGGGACGAGCTAATGCAGGCGTTCAGCGCGGCAGGGCAGCAGATGTACCAGGCCCAGCAGCAGGAGGCCGCGGCGAGCGAGCCTGGCCCGGCCGGCGAGCCTGGCGCGCCCGGCGAGCCCGGCCCGGCCGAGGAGCCCAAGCCGGAAGAGGACGTTGTGGAGGCGGACTACGAGATAGTGGACGAAGAGAAGTAGTCGCCACACAGCACGGGCAGCAGGGAGGGCGACCGCCGGGCACCCGGTGCAGGGCGAGTCGCCCCTCCCGCCCCGCCGCGGGGCCCTCCCGCCTCATGGCCCTGCGCGCTTTTCCGGCCCGGGCCTTTTCCGGCCCGGTTGATGCGGGGGTGGGTATGAGAGTAGTATGGACGAACCCCCGCGTGGAATAGCCGATGCGTAACATACCCACGGGAAGAGCCTTCACGCTGGCCACGGTCGCCTTCCTGTGTGGGATGGTCACCGCCACCAGAATGCCCGCGGCCCTGGACCAAGGTGACACCCATACCTACCGGCTCGCGGCCGGTACCGCCGCCCCCGTAGCCGCTGCCCTCCAGGTCCCGCCCCGCTCCCCGGACCCGGCCACCCTGGAGGACGCCCGTCGCTTCAGCGCTGCGTTCGCCGACGCCGCGGCAGGGGTGACACCGTCAGTGGCGCGGATCCAGGTGGAGCGTGTCGCGGACGATACCCCACGGGGTTTCCACGACCGGATGCGGGACCGGTTCGACCGCATGCCCGAGGGCCACCCTGAGCTCAACCCCCGGGTGACCGGCGGGACGGGGGTCCTGGTCTCCACCGATGGCCTGGTCCTGACCAACACGCACGTGATCTCGGGCGCCAGTCGGATCACGGTCACGCTGGCGGACAAGAGGGTCTTCGACGCAACAGTGGTAGGAGCGGATCCCACCACTGACATAGCCCTGTTGCGGATAGACGGCTCGGACCTGCCGGCGGCGCCGCTGGGCGACTCGGACAGGGTGCGGGTGGGTGAGTGGGTCATGGCCATCGGGAACCCGGCATTCACACATGCCAGCACCCTGGACTTCACCGTGACCGGCGGCATCGTGAGCGCCGTGGGTCGTCCGCTCAACGTGATCAGCCAGGAGCTCCGGGAGACGAGGCAGGCGGCTGCGGCATTCGCCATCGAGGACTTCATCCAGACCGACGCGGCGATCAACCCGGGCAACAGTGGCGGGCCCCTGGTCGACCTGCGTGGAGAGGTGGTCGGGATCAACACCGCCATCGCCAGCCAGACGGGGTTCAACCAGGGCTACGGCTTCGCCGTGCCCGTGAACATGGCCAAGCGGGTGATGGTCGACCTGCTCGAGCACGGTCACGTGCGGCGGCCGCTGCTGGGGATCAGCATCAGCGCCGTGGGGCCGGAAGACGCGGAGGTCTACGGGCTGCCCCGGATAGCCGGAGTGCTGGTGGAGGATTTCGCCGTCACCTCGCCCGCCGAACAGGCGGGTCTGCGGCGCCACGACGTGATCGTCGGCATCGGTGGCCAGCCGGTGCAACGGCTCGGGCAGTTCCAGAGCATGGTCGCCACCCACCGGCCGGGCGATGTGGTGGACGTGGAGGTGATCCGTTACGGAGAGCCACACCGCTTCTCCGTCCGCCTGAACGAGGCGGACCTGGGCATCCAGCGAGTGGTACGGACCGCACCGGAACGGCCGGCGGCGCCCGATATCGGACTCGATCTCGTGGACCTCACACCGGACCTGGCGCAGGAGCGCAACTTCAGCCGGCCGGACGGCGCACTGATCGATGCGGTCAGGCCCTACAGCCCGGCCATGCGTCGACAGGTGACCACCGGGCTCGTTATCCGGGAGGTGAACCGCCGGCCGGTGTCATCCGCTGCGGAAGCGGACCGGATCATCAGATCGGCCACATCGGGCAGCGTCGTCTCCCTGCTGCTGGAGCATGAGGGCGGCGGCACGGTGATCCGGAACATCCGGGTACCATAAGGAGAATCGAGGTGGTCCCAGACCCTGGCCGGGCGTCGCTGCACGGCGCTGACGGGGCGCCCAGTCGCCCACGAAGTTGATCGTGCCCTCTCGCGCGGTTAGATTTTTTTGCTGGTTGCGCGAAAGTGGCGGAATTGGTAGACGCGCGAGACTTAGGATCTCGTGGGCTCGCCCGTGGGGGTTCGAGTCCCCCCTTTCGCATCATCGTACCTCATCGCGACGGAACGAACTTGAAAGTAGACATCGAAGCGCCGGCGGAGTGGTCGCGGCGGCTGAAGATCACGGTCCCGGCAGAGCAGGTCGCGCGGGAGAGGCAGGCGGTGGCATCCCAGATCGCGAAGCGGGTGAAGCTCCCTGGCTTCCGCAAGGGCAAGGTCCCGGCCTCGGTGCTGGAGAAGCAGTACGGCCCGTCCATCGAGCAGCAGACGGTGGAGCGGGTCGTCAACACCGCCTATCGTGCGGCCATCCGGGAGCAGGGGTTCTCCCCGATCTCGGAGGCCTCGGTGGACAACCTCAACTACGAGCCGGGCACGGACCTGAGCTTCGATGTGGAGTTCGAGGTCCGCCCGGAGGTGGAGCTGTCGCGGCTGGGCGGCTTCACCGTGCAGGCGCCGCCGGTGGAGGTGGACGAGGCGGACGTGGATCGCGTGATCGACCGGCTCCGGGAGCAGAGGGCGACCTGGTACGCCATCGAGGAGCCGCCTTCCGAGGGTGATCGGGCGAAAGTGGAGATCTCTCCGCTGGAGGATGCCGAGCAGGAAACACCCGAGCCCCGGGTCTACGAGGTGGCGCTGGGCGCCGGCGAGATCCTGGAGAGCATCGACCAGGCGATCCGTACGCTGGAGCCGGGCTCGGAGACGGAGCTCGACGTGGAGCTGCCGGAGGGTGAGGAAGGTGAGGGGCAGCATCGTATCCGGCTGAAGCTCCTGGAGGCGGAACGGGCTGAGCTGCCGCCGGCCGACGACGAATTCGCCCAGGCCCTGGGCGAGTTCGAGTCGCTGGAGGACCTCCGGGCCAGGGTGCGATCTGACCTGGAGACGGACGCGGGACGTGAGTCGGAGCGGGAGGTCCGTCGCCAGTTGGTACAGCAGGTGCTGGAGGCGAACCCGTTCGACGTTCCGCCGTCGCTGGTGGAGCAATATCTCGACAGCCTGCTACAGGCCCCGGAGGACACGGACCCGGAGGAGCTGGCCAAGGGGAAGGAACAGGCGAGGCCGGTCGCCGAGTACGGGGTCCGGCGGATGCTGCTGATCGAGCGGATCGCCGAGCTTGAGAACCTGCAGCCCACGCAGGATGACATCGATGCGCGCGTCCAGGAGATCGCCGACGAGAACGAGCTGGAGGCGGCGCAGGTCAGGCGGGAGTTGATGCGGTCGGGCCGGCTCCAGGCGCTGGCTGGCGACCTGACGGAGAAGCGGGTCTTCGACTATCTCAAGTCGCTTTCGACGATTCTAACGGAAGGCAAGTAGCCACATGACCTTATATCCGCCTTACGTCATCGAGCGGACGAGCCGGGGTGAACGCAGCTACGACATCTTCAGCCGGCTCCTGATGGATCGGATCATCTTCCTGGGGACGCCCGTGGACGACAACGTGGCGAACCTGGTGATCGCACAGCTCCTGTTCCTGCAGGCAGACGATCCCGATCGGGACATATTCCTCTACATCAACTGTCCAGGTGGCTCGGTCTACGCCGGGCTGGCCATCTACGACACGATCCAGTACCTGACCGCGCCGGTCAACACCATGTGCATGGGCATGGCGGCGTCCATGGGTGCGCTGCTGCTGGCGGCGGGGACCGAGGGGAAGCGGAGCGCACTGCCCAACTCGCGGATCATGATCCACCAGCCTTCGGGCGGCAGCCATGGCACGGCGGCGGACATCGAGATCCAGGCCCGGGAGATCATCTACGCCAGGGAACGGCTGAACAAGATCCTGGCGGACCACACGGGCCAGAGCGTCGAGCGGATCACCGAGGACGTGGATCGGGATCGGTTCATGAGCCCACTGGAGGCGAAGGAGTACGGGCTGATCGATAACGTCGTAACGAACCAGAAGGAAGTTGCGGCGGTAGCAGAAATAAGCTAACAGGGATCGCGAGGCGGGAAGTCATGGCGAGCGAAAAGCACCTGCGCTGTTCCTTCTGCGGGAAATCGAAGGACTCCGTGAAGAAGTTCATCTCGGGTCCGTCCGTCTACATCTGCAACGAGTGCGTTTCGCTCTGCAACGAGATCCTGGCGGAGGAAGAGGAACGGGAGGCAGCCGATGCCATGCCTCGCATCCCCACGCCGGCGGAGCTCAAGGACACGCTGGACCAGTACGTGATCGGGCAGGAGGAGGCGAAGAAGTCCCTGGCGGTGGCCGTCTACAACCACTACAAGAGGATCAACCACCACGGTGTCCTGGACGACGTGGAGATAGAAAAGTCCAACATCCTGCTGGTCGGGCCGACCGGGGTGGGCAAGACGCTGCTCGCCCAGACTCTGGCGCGCATTCTCCAGGTCCCCTTCACCATTGCAGACGCCACCACGCTGACCGAGGCAGGCTACGTGGGCGAGGACGTGGAGAACATCCTGGTCCGGCTGCTCCAGGCCGCAGATTTCAACATCGCGGAGTGCGAGCGCGGCATCGTCTACGTGGACGAGATCGATAAGATCGCCCGGAAATCGGAGAACCCGAGCATAACCCGCGACGTGAGCGGGGAGGGCGTGCAGCAGGCGCTCCTCAAGATCCTGGAAGGGACGGTGGCATCCGTCCCGCCGCAGGGTGGGCGGAAGCACCCGCAGCAGGAGTACATCCAGATCGACACACGAAACATCCTGTTCGTATGCGGTGGCGCGTTCGATGGCCTGGACAAGATCATCGAAGCCCGCACCGGCAAGCGGCAGATCGGGTTCGCGCCCGGTGGCGAGGCGTCGAAGCACAACGAGGCGGACCCGTTCAAGGACGTGGAGCCGGACGACCTGCTGCGGTTCGGCCTCATCCCTGAGCTGGTTGGGCGGCTGCCGGTCAACGTCACACTCCAGACGCTGGACGAGGACGCGCTGATCCGCATCCTCCAGGAGCCGAAGAACGCGCTGGTCAAGCAGTACCAGAAGATGTTCGAGCTGGAGGGCATCGGGCTGACCTTCGATCCCGAAGCCATAGGAGCGATGGCCCGGCGGGCACTGAACCGGGGGACGGGCGCCCGAGGGCTCCGGGCGGTGCTCGAGGAGATGATGCGGGACGTGATGTTCGAGATCCCATCCAGAGTCGATGTCAGGGAGGTGGTCATCACCCAGGAATGCGTCACCGACGGGATCTCCCCGCTCCTGGTGCTCAGACCGGAGGCCAAGAAGAAGGAAGCGTGAGGCCGACCGCGTGAAGATCCGGACGGTCGAGTTCGCCGGAGCCGTGGCCAGCCCGGGCGCCAGGGGGCCAGGTGGGCTCCCGGAGGTGGCCTTCGCCGGCCGGTCCAACGTCGGCAAGTCCAGCCTGATAAACCGTTTGCTCGGACGAACCAGGTCCCCGGTCGCAAGGGTCTCCGGTAGCCCTGGCAAGACGCGGGAGGTGAACTTCTTCCTCGTGGACGCCCTGCGCAGCGATACGAGCGAGCCGGTGGAGTTCTACCTCGTGGACCTCCCAGGTTATGGCTACGCCCGGGTACCAGCCACCGTGCGGCAGGGTTGGAAACCGCTGATCGAAGGATACCTGAAAGGGTCGACTGGTCTGCGGGGCGTAGTGCAGCTCGTCGACTCTCGCCACGGACCCACCGGCGATGACCTACGCATGCTCGAGTTCCTGGCCGCGCTGTCCGTGCCGACGCTTGTTGCCCTGACCAAGGTCGACAAGCTCAAGCCGACGCAGCGGAAGAAGCAGATGACAGCAATCGGTGACCGTCTTGGCCTGGACCCGGATCAGGTGGTACCCTTTTCGGCACGCACCGGTGAGGGGCGGGAGGCGCTGTTGGAGTCCGTCGAGACACTGCTCACGGAGGGGGAGCCATGATCGTTCGCTGGGCGCTGAGTCTTCCTGTGACGTTGGTCATCATGGCCTGTTCGCCCGTGCCGCCGCCGGAGACGGCAGCCGCACCGCCGAACTTCGAGCAGACGGACCCGGCAGATGCGGACGAGCACCTGCTGGTGCCGGTGGGCTTCGGGAGCCTCCGACAGGACGACTTTTCCGTGGAGATCACCGACGCCGGGATTCACGTGAAGGTGACGCCCCTCTCCGAGACGGTGATCCGGCTGGCGGCTCCCGACACGTACGAGCGGCTCCATGCCCTTGCGTGGAGCCGGAGGAACGCCGTTGAGCGGGCGCTCGAGGAAGGCGAGACGGGTCAGCTCTTCCTGGTCTCCTTCTTCAGCCGCCAGCCGAACGTGGAGTACCGGCCGGAAGAGCTACAGATAACGCACAGGGGCCGAACCGTACGGACTGCCGGTATCATCCCGCTCACCGCCGGTTGGGGCCGGCACCTAGTCCAGCCACAGCAAGCCCAGAGCGCCATATACGTGTTCGCCGCTGAGTTCGACTACGGACTTCCCATCACCTTCCGGTACGGGCTCCGCCAGAGCGACGACTGGCACCGGGAGGTGTTGCCGCGCCTGGACGACGAGCGCACCAGGGTGCTGGCCCGGGCGCAG
Source organism: Gemmatimonadota bacterium (assembly GCA_007126035.1). Lineage (GTDB taxonomy): Bacteria > Gemmatimonadota > Gemmatimonadetes > Longimicrobiales > RSA9 > SLCC01. The sequence goes on along the minus strand of SLCC01000089.1, from coordinate 24,001 downwards.
GCGCGTCCGTAGGGCCGTTCGCGACGACCGGCGGTAGCAGGCATCCCGTGTTTGATTGACTACAGCGGGATGTCGTACTCCTTGATCTTGCGGTAGAGGGTTCTCTCGCCGATGCCCAGCACGTCCGCGGCGGCGCGCCGGTTGCCGCCGGCTTCTTTGAGTGCGGCTATGATGGCCTCTCTTTCCAGGTCCTTCATACTCATCCCGGGCCTGAAGACCACCACCTGCTCGTCGGCCTCGTCCTCGTGTTCTTCTTCGACGGGGGCTGCCTCTGGCGGCGGCGCTTCCAGCTCCTTGCCCTGCTCCCTGGCCCGCTCCGCCACTGGTGGGGCCGGGTAGACGTATGGTGGTCTCACCGTTTCCTGTTGGCCGGAGACCAGGCGCTCCCGGTATTCCTCGAACCCGCGTTTGAGATCGTCCACCTCGATCCGCAGCTGCATGATCATCCGGAAGATGAACTCGAGGGCCGGGTTCACGGCGGTATCGGTGGTGGCGGGTACGGCCGCTCGCGGCACCGGCACCGGCAGGTTGGATCGCTCTTTCCGACGGATGGACGGTGGGATGTCGGCGGGTGTGATTGTGCGCCCCGGCATCATGACGACGATGGACTCTACCAGGTTCCGGAGCTCCCTTATGTTACCCGGCCAGTCGTAATCGACGAGGAGCTCGAGCGCCTCTCTGGTGATGCTGACCGGCGGCAGGTCGTGCTCGGTGCTGGTGCCGCGGACGAACTCATCGACGAGTATGGGTATGTCCTGTCGTCGCTCCCTGAGCGGGGGCAGCTCTATGTGGAGTACGTTGAGGCGGTAGTAGAGGTCGCGCCTGAAGTCGCCCAGGTCGACCAGCTGGCGGAGCGGCTGGTTGGTGGCGGCCACGACCCTGACATCCACCCTGATGGGCACCTCCCCGCCAACGCGCATGAACTCCCGCTGCTCCAGTACCCGAAGCAGCTTTGTCTGGGTGGCGAGTGGCATCTCCCCGATCTCGTCGAGGAAGAGGGTGCCCCGATCGGCGAGCTCGAAGAACCCCTTCCGCTGGGCGTGAGCGCCGGTGAATGCTCCCTTCTCGTGGCCGAACAGCTCCGACTCCAGGAGGGTGTCGGACAGGGCGGCCACGTTGGCGGCGATGAAGGGCCGGTGCCGGCGGGGCGAGAGTATGTGCAGCCCCCGGGCGACCAGCTCCTTGCCGGTGCCGCTTTCGCCTGTGATGAGGACGTTGGACTTGACCGGGGCCATCTGGGTGATGCGCTCCAGGACCTCCTCCATGGCCTCCGTCTCGCCCACGATCCCGGTGAGCTCCTGGAGCCTGCGACGGTCCACGAGGCGTCGGGCGGAGAGCGCCACCTCGTCCGGGTCGACCGGCTTGATGAATGCATGGGCCAGACGCAGGCGCTGCTGGAGGCTGGGCGGCGCTGTCTCCGGTGAGTCGGCGAGGCCGATGACCGGGAGTCGCCCCAACTCGAATGCCTGCCCCGCGAGCCGACCAGCCCGCTTCTGGTCGAGCCCGCCGGTGAGGATGAGGAGGCCTGGCTCGTCCACGTCGTGCAGGTCTTCCGACGGTGTCAGGAGCTCGACGGGTAGCTTGTAGGCGCTGCACGCGTCCCGGAGCCGGACGGCCGGCTCCAGGTCGGTGGTTGTGATCACGACCCGTTCAGCCATTGTGGGCACGCCGTCGCGGGTTCCGTCCGGCAATGAGCAGCACGGCGTGTTGCATGCGTATCAGCGTCGGAGTGACCCTTCCTTGTAGAATGGAGGCCGGACAACGCGAGCCGGGACGGGGCGATCGCGGATGACGATTTCGATCTCGGTATCGGGTCTCGTCGCCTCGATAGCCACGTAACCGAGTCCCACCCCCTGGCCTGTGCTGTGGCTGAGTACTCCGCTGGTGACCTCGCCAGCGGGCTCGCCCTGGTAGCGGATCTCGTAGCCCTGGCGCGGGAAGCCCTTCTGGGTGAGGACGAATCCGGCGAGCTTCTCCCGGAGTCCCTCCTCCTTCTGGCGCAGCAGCGCATCCCGGCCCATGAAGGGCCCCTTGTCCAGCTTTACGACCCAACCCAGCCCCGCCTCCAGGGGTGTGTGCCGCTCGTCCAGGTCATTGCCATAGAGCGGGTAGCCCACTTCGAGGCGGAGCGAGTCCCGCGCCCCCAGGCCGGCGGGGATGAGTCCGTCGTCCTCGCCCACGCTCAGGAGCTCGCGCCACAGCTGCGGAGCCTCCGCCGCGGGCACGTACAGCTCGAAACCGTCCTCGCCGGTGTAGCCGGTGCGGCTGATGACCGCCTCGACGCCGGCGACGGTGCCATCGGCGAAGTGATAGAACTTGATGCCGTCCAGGTCCAGGTCGGTGAGCCTGGACAGGATGGCCTGTGCCTTTGGCCCCTGCAGTGCCAGGAGCCCGATGGCCTCCGACCGGTCGGCGAACTCCACCTCGAAGCCCCTGCTCGCTGCCTCGAACCAGGCCCTGTCCTTGGTCAGGTTCCCGGCATTGACCACCACCATGTAGTGGTCATCGAAGCGATAGAGGATGCAGTCGTCGAGGATGGTGCCGTCGGTGTTGGTGAGGACGGTGTACTGGGCCTGGCCGACCTGGAGCCTGGACGCGTCGTTGGTCAGGAGGTGCTGGACGAGGTCCAGGGCCTGGGGGCCCCGGATCTCGAATTCGCCCATGTGCGAGACATCGAACAGGCCGGCGTCGTTGCGCACCGCCTGGTGCTCCTTGAGCATGCCCGTGGGGTACTGGACCGGCATGGAGAAGCCGGCATAGGGGACCATCTTCCCCCCCAGGCCCACGTGCTCGTCGTGGAGCGGTGTCTGCTTCAGGGCAGGGTCAGGCATGGTCATCTCCCATGAGCTTCGCCATGATGGCCTTCTGGACGTGGAGCCGGTTCTCGGCCTCGTCCCAGACCCTTGACTGGCCGCCCTCGAAGACGTCCTCGGAGACCTCCTCGCCCACGTGCGCGGGCAGGCAGTGGAGAAAGATGGCCCGTGAGTCGGCGGCGCCCATGACCTGGGAGTCGACCTGGAACTTCTCGAAGGCCTGCATCCGCTTCTGCGCCTCCTCCTCCTGGCCCATGGAGGCCCAGACGTCGGTGGTGACCACGTCGGCGCCCTTGGCGGCTTCGACGGGGTCATTGGTCAGCAGGATGTTGGTGACGCCCTTGGCCCGCTCGATGATCTCGGGGTCCGGCTCGTAGCCCTCGGGAGTGGCGATGCGGAGGTCGAGGCCGAATCGGTAGGCGGCGTTGAGCCAGGAGTTGGCCATGTTGTTCCCGTCGCCGATCCAGACCACCTTCTTGCCTTCCAGCTCCCGGCCGAACTCTTCCTGGATGGTCATGACGTCGGCCATGACCTGGCAGGGGTGGAGCAGGTCGGTGAGGCCGTTGATGACGGGGATGGTCCCGTACTCGGCCAGCTCGACGGCGTCGTTGTGGTCGAAGGTGCGGATCATGATCCCGTCCACGTAGCGGGACATGACGCGGGCGGTGTCACGGATCGGCTCGCCCCTACCGAGCTGGAGGTCACGGGACGAGAGGAAGAGGGCGTGGCCGCCGAGCTGGAAGACGCCCACCTCGAAGGATACCCGGGTGCGGGTGGAGCTCTTCTGGAAGATCATCCCCAGGGTCTTGCCGGCCAGCGGCTTGCCCTTCTCTTCCCCAGCCTTGAGCCGGTGGGCCAGGTCGAGGAACGAGTACAGATCGTCACGTTCGTAATCGGAAATCGCCAGGAAATGCTTCATGGTATCTATGGGTTGAGCGTTAACGTTGAGTCTCGGCGTCGAGAGCGGGTCTGGGGCACGACGGCGCCTACAACGGCGGTCGGGCGCCAGCAAACTAGCCGGGTGGACGCCGCGGGGGCAACACATGGGGGCGAGACTCAGGGCCTGGCACGGGTAAGACCCGTGCCAGGCCCTGGTGTGGCGCGGTGGGACCGCTGACTCGGTCCCACCGGGTGCAGTCCTACAGGATGTACCGCCTGAGGTCGTCGTCCTCCATGACGCTGCGCAAGCGGTCGCGGACCTTGGTGGCATCGATGTCCACCTCGTGGCGGCCGGCGTCCGGGAGGTCGTAGAGCAAATCTTCCAGGAGGGTGGTCATCACCGTGTGCAGCCGGCGAGCCCCGATGTTCTCCATCCGCTCGTTCACATCGGCGGCGATCCGTGCGATCTCCCGGATGGCGTCATCGCTGAACCGGAGTTGGACCTGCTCGGCGGCGACCAGGGCCTGGTACTGGCGGAGCAGCGCGTTCTTCGGCTCCTGGAGAATCCTGACGAAGTCCTGCTCGGTCAGCGCCTCCAGCTCGACGCGGATGGGGAACCGGCCCTGGAGCTCCGGGATCATCTGACTCGGCTTGGCCACGTGGAAGGCGCCGGCGGCGACGAAGAGGATATGGTCGGTGCGGATCATCCCGTACTTGGTCTGGACGGTGCTGCCCTCGACGATGGGGAGCAGGTCCCGCTGGACGCCCTCGCGGCTCACGTCCGGCCCGGCCCCACCTCGCTCGCCCACCACCTTGTCGATCTCGTCGAGGAAGACGATCCCCATGTCCTCGGTCCGGTCCAGGGCCTCGTTCACCACCTCGTCCATGTCCACCAGGCGGTCCAGCTCGTCCTGGAGCAGGGTGCGACGGGCCTCCGGGATGGTGACGGTCCGGCGCTTCTTCCGCTTGGGCAGCATGTCCTGGAGCATCTCGGTGAAATTGAAGTCCATGCCGTCGAAGCCGCCGCCCATGGGCATCATCATGCCCTCGATGGACGGGGCGTGCTGGACCTCTATGTCCACGGTACGCTCGTCCAGCTTGCCGTCCCGCAGCAGCTTGCGGAGCTTGTCCCGGGTCCGGGCCCGTCGCTCCTCGATGGACTCCTCGGCGGCGACGTCCTGCTCCGTGGCGGGGCCGGACGGTCCGACGACGAAGGCGCGGACGCTGGCACCCTCGCCGCGCTGCTCCGGCTGGCCCGGAGGCGGCAAGAGCAGGTCCAGCAGTCGTTCCTCGACGCCTGCCTCGGCCTGCTCCTCCACGTCCGCCTCCCGCTCGTCGCGGACCATGTTCACTGCCACGTCTACCAGGTCACGGATGATGGAGTCCACGTCTCGGCCCACGTATCCGACCTCGGTGAACTTCGATGCCTCGACCTTGACGAAGGGCGCCCCGGCGAGGCGGGCCAGGCGCCGGGCGATCTCCGTCTTCCCGACACCCGTTGGCCCGATCATAATGATGTTGTTGGGCATGATCTCCTCGCGGATGTCACTGGGCGCGTGCTGCCGGCGCCAGCGGTTCCGCAGGGCGATGGCCACAGCCTTCTTCGCCTTGTCCTGACCCACTATGTAGCTGTCCAGCTCGGCCACGATCTGACGCGGAGTCAGCTCGTCAAGCCACGCGGGCGGCGAGTCCTCCGCTGCCGGCGGTGTGTCCTGTTTATCCAGTCTCGGATGGTCTGTCATGCTTGCTCCCCGCCCAGCTCGAGGACGGTGATGTTCCGGTTCGTGTATATACAGATGTCGCCGGTGATCTCCAGCGCCGTGCGCACCACTTCAGCGGCGGCCATCTCCGTGTGCTCTCGCAGGGCCCGGGCCGCGGCCAGGGCCATGGGACCGCCACTGCCGATGGCGATGATCTCGTCGTCGGGCTCGATCACGTTCCCGTCGCCGCTCACCAGGAACAGGTGGTCCGAGTCGACCACGGCCAGCAGGGCCTCGAGGCGACGGAGGTAGCGGTCGGTGCGCCAGTCCTTGGCCAGCTCGACCACGGCGCGGCGCAGGTTGCCGGGGAAGCGCTCCAACTTCTCCTCGAATTTCTCGAACAACGTGAACGCGTCGGCCACGGAGCCGGCAAAACCAACGAGGATCTTCCCGTCCCTGAGCGTCCTGACCTTCTGGGCGCTGCCCTTGACGATGGTGTCGCCCAGGGTGACCTGACCGTCACCGCCCAGAGCGACCTGCCCGCGGACGCGGGTGGCGACGATGGTGGTTGCGTGTGCCTGCATGGAACCCATCCTCTCATGTACCCGTCAGGCCCGGGGGTGTGCATCGCGGTACACCTGCTTGAGCCGTTCACGGGACGTGTGCGTGTAGATCCGTGTGGTCGACAGCGACTCGTGGCCCAGCAGCTCCTTGACGGCAATCAGATCGGCGCCGGCGTCCAGGAGGTGCGTGGCGAACGAGTGGCGCAGTGAGTGCGTCGACAGCTCGCCCGGTTCGGCGACGACGTCGAAGAATCGTGTCACTATCTCCTGCACGCGTCTGGTGGAGAGCCGGCGTCCCTGCTCGGACAGGAACAGGGCGTCCCGGTCCGGCCGTGTGGAGCGCCGCACGACCTCGAGGCGTCGGGGCTCGTAGCGGCGGATGGCGGTTGCGGCGACGGAGCCCAGGGGCAGGATCCGCTCCTTCCGCCCCTTGCCCCGGACCTTCACCTGGTCGGCCACCAGGTCCACGTCCCGCAAGGAGAGGCGCTGGAGTTCGGCGAGGCGCATGCCGGTAGCGTAGAAGGCCTCCAGGATGGCCAGGTCCCTGGTGCCCGTGAAGCCGCCCTCGGCGGCCCGGTTCTCGGCGAACACGAACACCCGGTCCAGGTCGGCGCGGGTCAGCCATGCCGGCAGGGTCCTCTCGCCCCTGGGCGAGCGTACGGTGCGGGCCGGATTCGCCTCGACCACGCCTTCCCGGTGGAGCCAGCGGAAGAAGGATCTCACGGCGGACAGCTTCCGGGCGATGCTGCGTCTGGCCAGCCCCAGGCGGGCCAGGTATCCCAGGTAGGAGCGGAGGTCCAGTCGATCCACGTCGCTCCAGTCCCACTCGGCTCGCTGGGTGCCGAGCCAGTCCTGGAACTGGGCCAGGTCCCGTCGGTAGGCGGCCACTGTGTGCGGGCTGAGTTGTCGTCCCTCTTCCAGGTAACGGAGGTAATCGTACAGTGGTCCGGTGGCCGGGGTCCGGGTGCCCATGTCAGGCGGCGGCTCCTGCGGGCGAGTGTACGGGGTGTATGCCTTCGGCATCGCACCAGTCCTGGAGCTCGGCCATGGCTCGTTCGGCGAGGCGGGCCCGCTTCTCCGGCTTCTTCCTGACCCGGTCGGCGAGGGGATCGAGCAGCCCGAAGTTCGAGTTCATGGGCTGGAAGCTGGCGGGATCGGTGGTCCGGAGGTAGCGGTACAGCCCGCCGATCATGGTGGTGGGCGGCGGAACGACAGGCTCCCGACCGGTCACGAGCCGGTGCAGGTTCAAGCCGGCCAGGATCCCGGACGCGGCCGACTCGGTGTAGCCTTCGACGCCGGTGAGCTGGCCGGCGAAGATGAGGTCTGGTCTGGCTGACGGAGCGCCGTAGGGGCTCAGCCGGCCGGGGAAGTCCAGGTACGTGTTGCGGTGTATGGAGCCGGTCCGCAGGAACTCCGCTCTTTCGAGACCCGGGATCATCCGGAACACCCGTCTTTGCTCGCCGGTCCGGAGCCGGGTCTGGAACCCCACGATGTTCCACATCTGGCCGGCCCGATCCTCCCGCCGGAGCTGGACCACCGCGTACGGGTCCCTTCCCGTCCGCGGGTTGCGCAGCCCTATGGGCTTCATGGGCCCGAACCGGAGCGTCTCCTGGCCTCGCTCCGCCATGACCTCCACGGGCAGGCAGCCTTCGAAGTATGAAATGTTCTCCCAGTCGTGGCCGGGATAGGCGTCGGCGGCGCGGAGCTCCCGGATGAACGCCTCGTACTGCGCCCGGTCCAGCGGGCAGTTCAAATAGTCGTCCCCCGAGCCCTTGCCCCATCTCGACGCGAACCAGGCCACTTCCGTGTCGATGGAATCGGAGGCGACGATGGGGGCGATGGAGTCGTAGAAGGCGAGGCCGTCGTCGCCCAGGAGCTTGCCGATCTCCGCGGCCAGTGCGTCGGAGGTGAGGGGTCCGGTGGCGACTATTGCGGGACCGGCGGGCAGCGCCGTCACTTCCCTCCTCTCGAGCGTGATCCGGGGGTGCGTGTCCATGGCGGCGGTCATGTGCCGGGCGAAGACCGCCCGGTCCACGGCCAGGGCGGTGCCCGCGGGCACGCGGCTCAGCTCGGCGGCTGCCAGCAGGACCGAGCCCAGGCTGCGCATTTCCGCTTTGAGCAGGCCGTGGGCGTTGGTCGGGTCGTCGCTCTTGAAGGAGTTGGTGCAGACCAGCTCCGCCAACTGCTCGGTCTGGTGAGCGGGCGTCGAGCGGGCGGGCCGCATCTCGACCATGCGGACCTGGTGGCCTCGCTCCGCGAGCTGCCAGGCCGCCTCACAGCCGGCCAGGCCGCCGCCCACCACGGTCACGACCGGCAATTCGTCACTCCGCCGCACCCGTCTCCACCGCGTCCATGGCCATCTCCGACTTGCACTCCAGGCACTTGTAGAACTCGCCCCGGGCCCTGGTGGTCCGGGACACGAGGAACGGCGCCTCGCACGTGGGGCACCCCACTGGCACGGGCCTGTCCCAGGCGGACCAGTCGCATTCAGGGTACCTGGCGCACCCCCAGAACGGCTTGCCCCGCCGCGTCCGCTTCTCCCCGACCTCGCCCTTCCCGCACGCCGGGCAGACCAGGCCGGGGATGGTCACCGGCTTGGTGAACCGGCACTTCGGGTGGTTCACGCAACCGATGAAGGGACCGAACTTGCCGGTCTTCTGCACCAGGGCGCCCTGGCATTCGGGGCAGGCCTCACCGGTGGACTCCGGCTCCGGCCGGTCCTCCCGGTCCAGGGCTCGGGTGTACCGGCAGCTGGGATACGCCGTGCACCCCACGAAACGGCCGTAGCGGTTCCAGCGGGTGGCCAGGGCAGCACCGCACTCGGGGCAATCCTCGCCCAGGTCCATCAGGGACTGGAGTATCTCGCCGCTGTTCCGCTCCCCCTGCTCGAGCTGGCGCTGGAACGGCTCGTAGAAATGCTCGAGCACCGTGCGCCAGTCCAGGTCGCCCTCCTCGATGCGGTCCAGCTCCTCCTCCATCCCGCTGGTGAAGCCGACGTCGAAGAGGTCGGGGAACAGGCGTACCAGGACCTTGGCAACCGTGTCTCCCAGGGGCGTGGGCACGAAGCGCTTGCGGTCCAGCTCCACGTACTTCCGGTCACGGATGGTGGAGATGATCTGGGCATAGGTGGACGGGCGCCCGATCCCCAGCCGCTCCAGCTCCCTGACCAGGCTGGCCTCGGTGAAGCGTGGCGGCGGCTGGGTGAAGTGCTGCGCCGGCTCGATACCGTGGAGGTGCACCTCGGATCGGGGCTCCAGGTCCGGGAGTGGCGCCAGGTCGCCCAGCGTGCGGTGGTCGCCGTCCTCCCGGGCCTCCTGGTAGAGGCGGGTGTAGCCGTCGAACTTCAGGACCGAGCCGGTGGCCCTGAAGAGGTAGCGGCGGCCGCCGCCCTCCAGGTCGAAATCGATGGTGGTGGTGTCGTAGACGGCGGGCATCATCTGACCGGCGACGAAGCGCAGCCAGATCAGCTCGTACAGCTGGTGCTGACCCTTGTCCAGGAACCGCTTGACCTTCTCGGGCGTCCTGGCCGGCTCCGTGGGCCGGATGGCCTCGTGGGCCTCCTGTGCCGACTTCTGCTGTTTGCCTGCCCAGAGCCTGGGCCTGGCGGGCAGGTAGCGCTCACCGAAGCGGGCGGCCACCAGCTCGCGGGCGGCGGCGGCGGCGGCGGCGGAGACACGGGTCGAGTCGGTCCGCATGTAAGTGATGAGGCCGGCCGCGCCGCCTGGCAGGTCCACTCCCTCGTAGAGTTGTTGGGCCACGCGCATGGTGTGCCTGGCGTTGAAGCCCAGGCGCTTGGCCGCCTCCTGTTGGAGGGTGGACGTGGTGAACGGCGGCGGCGGGTTCTTGACGCGTTCCCGGCGCTTGACCGCGTCCACCACGAAGGGCAACCCTTCGACGTCCTGCAAGGCCCTCCGAGCCTGCGCGCCACTCTCGAGGCGGAACTTCTTGCCGTCGATCTGGTGGAGCTTGGCGTCGAACTTCTGGTCGTCCGCCTCCAGGTGGGCGGTGATGGACCAGTACTCCTGGGGCACGAACGCCCGTATCTCGTCCTCCCGCTCCGTGATGAGGCGGAGGGCGACGGTCTGGACGCGGCCGGCGCTGAGGCCGGAGCGGATGGGCTTCCAGAGGAGCGGGCTGACCTGGTAGCCAACGAGGCGGTCCAGGATGCGGCGCGCCTGCTGAGCCTCGACCTTCCGCATGTCGAGCCGGTCCGGGTGCTCCAGCGCCCGCCTGACGGCGGAGCCAGTGACCTCGTTGAAGAGGACGCGCTGGAAGCGGCCATCGCCGTTGCCGGCGGGGTCGAAGCCGAGCTGTTCCGCCACGTGGTAGGCGATGGCCTCGCCCTCCCGGTCAGGGTCGGTGGCCAGGAGGATGCGATCGGCGGCGGCGGCTTCCCTGGCCAGGTCGCGGAGCACCTTGCCCTTGCCCCGGATGGTGACGTACCTGGGCTCGAACCCCGCCTCGATGTTTACCCCCAGCTCCCGCTCCGGCAGGTCCCGGACGTGCCCCACCGACGCCTTCACGGCGTAGCCCGGTCCCAGGTACTTGCCGATGGTCCTGGCCTTCGCCGGCGACTCCACGATCACCAGGTGCTTCTTCTTCGCGTTCATCGTCCTCCCAGTCTCGTCCGCCCTCACCATGCGTCCCAGCCGCCAGTTCCGTGCGCGGCCGGCGTTCGCTTCCGTGATCCATCATGCGCAAAAACGCGGGACACGGCCATGGCGCAATCAGCCAGCTACGCCGGGCAGCCTGGTGGAGGGGCTTCTACCCACCGGCCCGGCGGAAGCTCCGCGGGCGTCTGGCACCAAAAAAGTGAGCCCCCGCGCGGTGCGGGGGCTCCGGACCATGCTGGATGTGCGGCCGTTCGTCAACTCCGCCGGTCGCGGAGTGGCGCCCGCCTCACAGCAGCGGAGACCGATCGATGTGCGGCGTGACCATGATCAGCAGGTCCTCCTTCTGGTCCTGGACCGAGTCGAACCGGAACAGCGCGCCCAGGAACGGGATGTTCATGAGGACCGGTATGCCGCTCCTGGTGCGCCTGAGGTCCGTGGTGGTCAGGCCGCTGATGACGGCCGTCGCCCCGTCGTCGACCAGGATCTGGGTGTTCGTCTCGGCGGTGCCGAAGACGAACTGCCCGTCCGGCGTGAACTGCTGGATGAAGGACCGTTCCGCGTGGAGGTTCAGGAGCACCTGGTCGCCCACCACGTGGGGGGTCAACTCCAGGATCACGCCCGTCTCCTCGATCCGGACCTGGGCCCGCGGCCCTTCCGCGCCCGCGGCGCCCGGGTCGACCACCCGTATGGGCGTCCGCTCACCCACGTGGATCCGGGCGGTGCGGTGATCGAGCACGGTGATAGTCGGGTCCGCCTGGAGCTCCGCGAGCTCGAGCCGCTGCGCCGCCTCGAGCCACGCCACCAGTGTGTGGCGCTGGAGGAGCAGCGAGGCCACCGCCGTGAAGGTGGGCTCCTGCAGCTGGACGGTTGCGTTGCCGATAGCCGCGATGGTATTGCCACCAACCGAGATCCGCGGCTCGACCGGTATCATGCGCTCGTCGCCGATCCGGGTCACGCCACGGGCGTCGGCATCGATCAGTTCGTACCGGAAGCCCAGGTCGCGGGCGCGGGTCCGGCTCACCGACATGATCCTGACCTTGACGGTGACCTGCGGGGTGCGCCGGTCCAGGGCTGGGAGCAGACCGTCGAGACGGTCCACCACCGACTGGCGAGCGGACACGATCAGGGTGTTGGTGGCACGGTTCACCGCCACCGTGCCCACCGCCCTGCCTTCCGTCTCCGCCAGAAGCTCCCTGACCTGGGGCGCCACCGAGTCGGCGGATACGTACTGGAGCGAGAACGCCCGGGTGATGGTCTCCTCCTGAGTCTCCACCAGGCGTTGGGCCTCCATGGAAGTGACCATGATGATCCCGCTGGGCAACTCACGGGCGACGAGACCCTGCCCGGCCAGGATAGCCCGCATGGCCTCGTCCCAGGGCTGGTTCTGGATCGTGGCCGTGATGGCCTGGGTGCGGACGCCGGAGCCCGGAACGATGCTGCGGGCCGAGAAGTCGGCGAACGTGCCGAGGACATCGTCGATGGGCGTGTTGCGGAACTCGACGGTGATCCGCGGGGTGGCCGGCGCGGGCGCCGTCACGACTGGCGGCGGCGTCACGGGCACAGGCGTGGTGGCCCGATCGGTCCCGCTGGTCGCAGGCGCTGCCCTGTGGCCCAGGAGGTCCGCATCCCGGGCAGCTGGCCGGGAGGAGGACGCGAGAGAGACGTTCCCACCGCCCCCGCCGGAGCTCCAGGACTCGAACTCGCCCCGTGGATTGGGGGATGAGACGACGATCGTCTCTTCACGTCGCTCGACCTGGTAATCGGAGGCCTCGACCAGGTCGATGACCACGCGTACGACCCCGGGCTGGAACTGGCTGGAGCGGATCCTGGCGACCCCGCCCCTGTCCACCTCGAATCGAGGCCGTGGCAAGCGCAGCTCGGCGCTGGCCACATCGATCACGATGCGCGGTGGGCCCTCCAGCACGGTGTGCTGGTAGGTAGCCTGCCCTTCCAGGTCGATGAGGACCTGGGTCTGATCCCCGGAAGAGACCACAGAGACGCTCTGCACCGTGGCCATGGCAGCGAATAGTAGCGCGCGGAGCGCCAGTATCGAGATCATCGTCGGTCCCCTCCACTCCGTTGCAGCTCCAAGGTCTCCCGCCGGATCGTGCCGAACACGTCGACGGCCATGACCACCCTGCGCGGCCCGATATCCAGGACTCGCGCGTTACCCAGGACGTCGCCCTGCCTGACCCTGTAGACCCGGCCCGTGCCATCGCTCAGCAGTGCCACGCTGGTCCGAGGGCTCGAGTAGATCACCCCCTGCAGGGTCAGCCGCTCGAACCGGGGGCCCAGCTCGTCGTCCTCGGTCAGGGGTCGGAAGGGGTCCGGTCTGCCGGCGCCACGGTACATGAAGACCTCTCGCTCGTAGACGAGGGTCACATCATTCGCGGCGGGCAAGGGCCGTTGACCTTCCTGCTGGGCTCTCTGTGCTCGCTGTGCGCCCTGCCCGTCCGCCGCGCCACTCCACATCAGCGCCAGGGCCAGGCTCGACGCAGCGAGCGTAAGTATATAGCGCCTCATATCATGCACCTACCCTGTCCTGGTCGGGGACCCGGTCGGCCGGGTCCGGCAGCACGTACGTCTCGATCCGGAACGATGCCTCGAGCATGGGGCCATCGCCCGGGCCTGGTCGGTTGTTGTTGACGATCATCCGGAGCTCGGTCGGCGTGATGATCCGGGGCAGCGAGCCTACTTCCGTGAGGAAGCGGCCGATGTCGTGGTACGATCCCATGACCGTCATCTCGAACACGCGGCGGTTGTAATGCGGGCCCGGGTCGGTCCGACCCGGGGTGAACCGGGCCACGTCCACGCCCACCTGCTGCGCACGCTGATGGATCTGGTTCAGGAGCTGAGACACCTCCTCGCTCCTGGGGACGAGCTGCTCGAGGCGCAGGATGTGACGCTCGAACTGGACGAGCCGCTCCTCGAGCTCCCGGCCCTCTGACTCGCGGAGCCGGGCCTGCGTATTGCTCCGCTCGAGCCGCTCGAGCCGGGTCTCCATCTGCTCCACCTCGTGCGTGTAGTCGCCATGAAGGAAGTGCCAGTAGCCGACGACCAGCACGAATGGCAGGATTCCGAGGAGCAGGCGCTTCTGCTTGGCCGGATCGTCAGGAAGTCCCAGTAGTCCCATGATTCACCTCTCCGCCCCATCGAGCACGCCGTCGACGAACAGCGGCACGGTCTCGATAATCTCGATTGGCGGATGCTGGTAGTGTCCCGTGAGGATGAAGTCGTTCACGATCCTGCCTTCCTCGCCGCGGAGCGCGGCCTGCTCGCTGCTCACGAGCTCGATACCGCGCAGGAAGGGCGAAGCTTCCAGTGCGTCCATGAACCGGGTGAGGGCAGCCAGGCTGCCGGTCCTGCCCATGACAGTGAACCCCGGTAGCGACCCGGTATCCAGGTGCCGCACCGTCTCCAACCAGGTATAGGGCGGCATCGCCCGACTTATCTCGTCCAGGATATGGGGCCACACGTAGCGGTTGGCATCTATCTCCTGGATGATCGTCAGCTTCTGGGCGATCGTGTCCTGCCTGGCCTGGAGCGCCGCCTGGGCGTTGATGAGACGGGCGTAGCGGGCGGAGTCGGCGGCGGCCTGATCCAGGGCGACGCCCAGATCGGCTCGCTCGCTCCGCACGCCGAAGAACATCCAGGCCAGCGCCAGCAGCGCGATGATCCAGGCGGCACCGATGAAGGCGTTCAGCCGGTCCACCGCCGGCATGGACTCTGGCAGCTTGATGCCCAGGCTCGGCCGCTGCTTCTTCCGCTTATCTGATCCCGGGAGAAGGTTGATCTCGATCATGGTCTACGCTCTCCTCATGGCCAGTCCGACAGGGAGCATGAGCATGGGCGCCACCTCGTCCACCGCCACCTTGAGGTTCACGTCCGCGCTGACGGCCACCCGCTCGAGCGGGTTGGCGATGTGCGTGGTCACGCCCAGCCGATCCGCCAGGGCCCTGGCCACGCCCGGGACCTGCGAGCCGCCGCCGGACAGGAACACCCGGTCCACGCCGTCGCCTCCGCTCTGGGCGGTGATGAAGGCGACGGCCCGCTCGATCCCCACGGCCAGCTCGTCGACCCGCTCGGCGACGAAGCCTTCCAGGTCGACGCCGTCTTCCCCGCCCTGGAGCACCGCCTCGGCCCGTTCAGCGGTCAGGCCACGCTCCCGCTGGAGCGCCTCCCTGATCCTGCGGGAGCCGAACGGTATGTCCCGGACCACCACCGGGATGCCGTCTTCCATGATGCTCATGTTGGTGGTTTCGTGGCCGATATTCACCAGCGCCACCACGCCTACCATGCTGTCCGGATAGCTGTGCTCGAAGGCGTTGTGCAGGGCGAACGCATTCACATCGACCACTGCGGCGCGGAGACCCGCGTCGGCCAGGAGGGCGAGCCGGTTCTCGATCAGCTCCCTCTTGGCGGCGACCAGCAGGACCGACATCTGTGGGCCAGAGCCATCGGGGTCGAGGATCTGGAAGTCGAGCTGCACGCTCTCCATGTCGAAGGGCACGTGCTGGTGCGCTTCCCACCTGATGAGGTCGCGCGCCTCCTCGTGACCCATGCGGTCCATCTGGATCTTCTTGATGATGACGTCGTGGCCGCCCACCGCGGCCACCACTTCCGCTCGGGAGAGCTCCGCGTTGTCGACGACGGTGCGGACCGTCTCCGCGACCAGGACCGGGTCCATGATCTCGCCCTCGACAATGGCGTCTTGCACCAGGGGACCGGTGGCGATCTTGACTATCTCGGGATCACCCCGGGAGTGGTCCACGACCACCAGCTTCACGAAGCCGCTCCCGATGTCCAGGCCAGCTGTGACCTTGCTTCGGCCGAAGATTCCCATTCTACAGGATCCGTTCTGAGTCGGGGGAGGCCATAATGGCGGATTGGCTGCAGACTACTCCCGCCATGATGACGTTGTCAATGACGCCGTTGCGCGGCGGCCACGGCTGGGAACTCATATACCCGCCTGCAGCGGCGGCATGTCCGTGAACCAGGCGCGGCTGGCCAGCGGACGGACGCGCAGGTTGTTCGCCAACGCCTCTGCCACCTTGCAGCTGTCGTACTGGATCCTGGCATTACCGGACTGGTCGTTCTCCGTGTCTATCTCGCCCTGACCATGGACGATCACCGAGCCATTGATCTTGCTGCCGGTGCCCTCCATCACGAAGCTGCCCGTCACGATCACGATGCCGGAGAACTCGAAGTTCCCGAGCACGGTCAGGTTGCCGTCCACGACCAGGATGCCCTGCCCCCGCCCCACGTCCAGCAACGCGTCGCTATCGATGTGGATGAGCGGGTAGAAGTCGCCGCAGGGGCCGGGAAACTCGTCCGGGTCGCCCCAGTTCAGGTCCACGCTCCGGTCACAGACGGTCCCCGCATCGGTCGTGGTGGTCTCGGGCGCCATGTGCTGCGGGTTGGCCGGGTTGCCCTGGTAATAGCGGGTAGCCATGGCCATCAGGTCCGCGAGCGTCACTTCCCCGAAATCGCTCAGCGTTTCCGGGGTCATCTCGTCATCATAGTCGGCCGGCGGGTCGCCGAAGATCATCTGCTCCTGGCCCCTGTAGAACCCGGTGACCATCCCCTCCTCGATCGCCATCACGCCAGTGGCGGCTGATTCCGCCCCGCACTGGTCCTCTCCGCTGATCACCGCGCCGCCCTGCCGGTCCAGCTGCCCGATCAGGGACAGCGCGCTCTTGTACGGCAGGCTGGCGGCAGAAGTGCGGACGAACGTGCCGACTCGCCGCGCGCCCCGGTACTGGTGGCGCCCCGTCTCGGCCTCGGAGATGATGGCGTGGAGGCGGCTGCCCGTCGCCGGATCGCCCAGGCGGACGGGCGTGAGCGTGTAGGTTCCGAGCTCGCGGCTACCGTTGTAGACCGACCCCGCCACGGGGCCACGGGCCAGGTCCGCGCCGGTCCATGTGCCCAGTGCCTCCTCGAGACCGTACTGCGCCACGTGGAGGGCGCGGGCGCCCTGGTCCGTGCTGACGCTGATGTTGTGCTCCTGTGAGGCCAGGAAGAAGCCACCGGTGACGATGGCGCCGATGACGATCATGGCCAGCAGCGTGGCTGGTAGCGCGAAGCCATCTCTGGCCTGGTCCGATCCGTGAGTCATCATGCCGGCCTCAGTTGTTCCGGAGATGGATGTGTGTGGTCAGCTCCGTCGCTGGCGCGCCAGTACCCGGGTGCGGGTCCGTCGCCGCCTCGATACGCACCGAGACAATGCCCTGCATGGCCGCGTGTGATATCGGCTGGGCCAGGGCATTGCCGTTGCCGTCCAGGTAGGTGAAGACCAGGCCGGAGCCTGGTCCGGCCAACCCGTCCACCAGGCGCTCCAGCTCGTTCGTCCCGTGCCGGCGCCGGCCCATGTGCCAGCCACCGTCGTCGGCCTCGTACAGGCCGTATGTGACGCGCTCGAGTCCGCGGATAGGGGCACCGAGGAGCACGTCGTTCAACCTCGTACCGTCCAGGCTTGTACCATCCGGGCGCTGCAGGTTGAGTCTCTGGTTCGCGGCGGGTGCGTCCGGCAAGAAGTCACAGGTCGCCGACGGTGAGGCGGTGCCGTGGACTCTGGCAGCGAACCACGCGTCATCCGCGGCGGTGGTGGGGTCTCCGTCGGCGAACACGAGGACGTAGTCGTCGACCTGGAACGCCCCGTTCTCGCCCTCGGAGATGATCTCGAGCTGCCGATCACTGGGATGGCGCCGGCAGACCAGACCGAGCTTGCGCTGTGCCCGTATCACCACCGAGTCCCTGGTAGCCACCAGCAGGTCGGTGCCGCCGGTGGCATCGTTGTGGGTGACCACCTCCCGCAGCTCCGCCTCGAGGACGCCCAGGGCGACGCGCAGGGCGTCCTGCCCCCTGACCATCTGACCGGCCGCCCGGGAGCTCCGTTCCTGGACCATGAGTGACTGGTAGGCCGCGCCCATGAGCAGGACCGCCAGCACGGCCACCACCAGGAGCTCGACCAGGGTGAAGCCTTCTCGCTGAGTATTCATTGGTCCACCGGTCGGGCGATCCCGATCACCATCGTGTCCGTCAGGCTCTGAACGACCCTGCCACCGCGGAAGCCCGGGCCGGTGCTCACCAGGTCGATACGCTTCAGGTGGAGCACACCCTGAGGCTGGGATACGTGACAGGATACGGCGTATGGCGGCACGTCGAAGCCGTCACCGGCGCATGCCGATTCCAGATCATTCCAGGCAATCGCGCGGAGCTGCTCGGCGGCCTGGTTCACCGCCGTCATCCGGTCCGTGCGCAGCTGGGCGGACCGGACCTGCGTCAGGATGTAGCCTGTGGCCCCGCCCATGGCGAGCACGCCCACGGTGAGGATCAGCATGGCGACGATCACCTCTATCAGACTGAACCCCGCCCTCTGGCTCGTCATGGCCGCCGTGCCCCGGCCAGGGTGAAGACGGCGGTAGCGGTGTGAGAGCCCTGCGGGCTCCGGAAATCCACCGCCTGGCCCACTGTCGCGTTGCCGGTACCGCCGCACGAAGGCAGCATGAAACCTCGCGAAGTGTAACAGGCCCTGATGATCTCCCTCCCGAGGATCGTGCCCCTGAGCGGTCCGGCATTGAGGTCCAGGGGCTCGATCACCGTGGACCCGTCCCGGCGACGCAGTACCAGAACGCGGTCGTTGACGGGGTCCACCCGCATCTCCACGTCCTCGCCCATCCGGATCGCCGCCGCGCGGGCCTGGGCCGCCGCGGCGATGAACGCGTCCCGCGCGTCGGTCGCGGCACGCCGGCTCGTGTAGGTCGATATCTGGGCCACCGTCACGGTGCCCAGGATCCCGGCGACCATGAGCACGATCACCAGCTCGACGACGGTGAACCCGGGCCGTGCCCTCCACCCACGCACTTGTTCGACAGGTAGACTTTCGTCCACGTCAGCCTCCGACAGACCAGTAGCAGGAGCATTAGCGACGCAGGCCCCACATACTAGTTCCGTGCCTGACCTGAAATCGTTTACCCACAACCGTTTGCGTGCTTCAAGACGCGTCCTGGCGAAAAGGTTTTTCCCGGAGTGGACATTCTTTTCGGAGGCTGGAAGACCGGTATTGCGAGTTGGTGGAGGCATGCTCAGAAGGCCGGGATCCACGACCGCCGGCCGGGGCGGAACGGTGCGTCGAGGGGGCCGGCGTTGAGGGCATGCGCGATGGCGTGGGAATCGAACCTGACGGAGCCGCCGTCGATCTCCAGCGTCTCCGCTCTCACCGCGCCTTGCACGGCCGCACCCGGTCCGATCGTGAGGCTGCCGCGCACGAGGATGATACCCTGGAACAGGAAGTCCTCCACCTCCAGGTCACCCTCCACGACCAGCAATCCCCGGCCTTCCCCGCCCCTGACCACCAGGTGGGATTCGCTCCGGACCAGGGGCGTGAGGTCGTAACAGGGGTCGGACGGGGACACCGCGCCCCAGTTCACGGGGTCCGGGACACAGCCGCCCCCGCCGGAGACGGGGCGGGGCGAGACCAGGTCATCGGCCACGGTGGTCGTGGCCAGCGAATCCAAAACGGCCGGCGTCAGGAACGGGACCGTCGACAGTGCCGGCGGCTCGGCGCTGATGACTGCTGGCGACCCGACGACGGTAGCGTCCGGGGCGATGCTGACGGAGGGCGACATGAGAGCGGCGGCATCACCGCTCCCGGCCGCCGCCACCACCTCACCTCGGAGGACCACGGCCTCGGACCCGGCCATGGCAGCGGCGGGGAAGGCGTCGACGTGCCGCGAGGCGTCCAGTGTGGCCACCACGACGGCCGCCCGGGCAGCAGCCGTCCTCGTGCCCAGCGGCTGGCTGGCGGTGACGGCCAGCAGGAACATGGAGCTGTCGAGGCGGCGGATCGCGACGGAGACCCGGTCATCCGGATACCCTTCCAGCCGGAGCGTCTCTCCCGGCGCGAGGTGCGAGTAGCGGCGGGTCGACCAGGCGGCGAGGGCCGCGCGGGCGCCGGTCTCGGCGGCAGCCCGGGCCCTGGTCCGTATCGTCCAGGCGGTGGCCAACTCGTTCTCGCGCTCGGCCAGGACCAGCATGGCAGCGCCCAGCACGGCCAGGGCCAGGGTGAGCAGGAGCGATACGAGGAGCGCGAAGCCTGGCCGGTTGGTCATCGGTGCTCCGGGCTGTTGAGGCTCCGGAAGACGAAGGACCTCGCCGACCTCGACCCTGGCGGCAGGCGTGGTAGCGAGTCGGGATGAGGTGCCATGCGCGCGCGCACCGCGCCCGACTCCCCGTGGAAGCCCATGTCCCCCAGGAGCACCTCTGTCAGGGGCTGCCGGCCGCCCTGCCCCCGCCGGTATCGGACCGCCCCATCGGCCAGGTGATAGCTGCCCGTCTCGAAGACCAGCGCCACCGCCGGCCAGGAGCCGATGGAGACGGACAGGTCGGCCGGATCGACCAGGGCCAGGTCGACCGAGCCACCGCAGAGGTCCGACCGGATCGCGGAGGAGAAAGCCACCACCTGTTCCCCGTAGAGCCCTACCACCAGGACCGAGTCCTTGTCCGGCTCGGGCATGCGCGTGCCCGCGTACTCCACGAGCAGAGTCCCGCCGCTGGCGGAGCAAATGGGCCCGCCGCCGCGGAACGCCCGGATGCGGACGGAATCGTCCCCGACGGTGAGGTCGTCGCCGGTGAGGTGCCGGAGCTCGCCGCCCAGGATCAGCTCGCCGGTCCTGACGGCGTCCTCGAACCGGACCCTGTCCTGCTGGAGCGCGGCCAGGCGCGCCTGCTGCCCGGCGAAGGTGGCGATGCCGGCCAGCACGAGCCCGAAGAACGCCGCCACCATGACCAGCTCCGCCAGCGACGTGGCGCCGCTCCGGTTCCTCATGGGCCCTCACCCGTCGGGTCGCCCAGGTACCGGACGGGCAGCAGCGGCGCGATCCAGAGCCCCTCCAGCTCGGCCAGGGCAACGTCGAAGCCGAGCGGCCTGGAGGTCACCCGCAGGCCCACTGCCCGGCTGTACCCCGCGGCCTGGCCCGGGGCCGGGTCGCCGGCGACGACAGGGTCGGGGACCACGTCCCACTCGATCAGCCAGGCCGGCTGCCCGGCCTGGAGGCCGCCCGCCACGGGCTCCACGGGCAGGGCGACCAGGGAGTCCAGCACCGTGCTGGCCATCGACGAGGCCTGCTGCCTCAGCACCGAGCTCGTGGTCCAGCCCGTGGCCAGGAGCGCCGACGCGGTCAGCGCCGCGAGCATGGTCCCCAGGAGGGCAAGGGCGACGATGAGCTCGGCCAGGGAGTGGCCCGGCCGTACGACGGGGGAGGTCACCATCGCCGGTACCGGCCGTACGGGCTGACGGTGAGGCCGGCGGCGGCCCTGCCACGCCTCACCTGCAGCGTGCCGCCCGTGGTGCGGCCCACGCCCAGGGCGTCGTACCTGAGGACCAGCGAGTCCCGACTGGCGCTGGTCTCGATGACCACGCCGTACCCGCGGCCAAGGTCACCCCGGTGGGCGGTGACGCCGTCGCCCAGCTCGATCCGGTAGGCGGCGGCTGGGATGTCCAGGACCAGCGCCGCGCCGCCGTGGGAGGTGGCGGCGATCCTGGTCCAGGCCAGCCGGCCGGCCAGCTCGTCCCGTGCGCCCCGCACGGCGGCGGCGTCTCGCCAGTGCGCCGCTGGCGGGACGGCGATGGCCAGCAGGACAGCCATGACCAGGAGCACCGTGAGCAGCTCGAAGAGCGTGTAGCCGTGTCTCATGGGCGGATGATCGGTGATCACCCGGGGCAGGAGAATGGCTGGATGGGACGAGGCGAGGACGAGCCGGCTCGGGGCCCGGCCTCCTACTCCAGCTCGTAGTCCCGGATCTTGTAGAGCAGTGCCCTCGCGCTCAGGTCCAGGAGCTGGGCGGCGCGGGTACGGTTGCCGCCGGTACGCTCGAGGGCCTTCTGGATCAGGCGACGCTCGAGGAGTGCGCCGTGCTTCTTGACGGACAGCTCGTCGTCGCCCAGGTCCACCTGGTCCAGCGGCCGCACGGGTGAGCGCACGTTGTGGGGCAGGTCGTCGAGGCCGATGCGGGGCCCGTCGGCCAGGACCATGGCGCGCTCGATGACGTTCTCCAGCTCGCGGGCGTTCCCGGTGAACGAGTACTCGAGCAGGGCGTCCATGGCCTCGGGCTCGATACCGTCGACGGCCAGGCCGTGGGAGCGGTTGTAGCGCTCGAGGAAGTGGCGGGCCAGCGGCGGTATCTCCTCGGTCCGCTGCCGCAGTGGCGGCAGGTGGATGGGTACGACGGCGATGCGGAAATAGAGGTCGCGGCGGAAGTTGCCGTTGCGGATCTCGTCGTCCAGGTCCCGGTTCGTGGCGGCGACGATGCGGGCATCGACCTGCCGGTCCCTGGTCTCGCCCAGGCGCCTGATCTCGCCCTCCTGGAGGACGCGGAGCAGCTTGACCTGGAGGGGCGCGGGCATCTCGCCGATCTCGTCGAGGAACAGCGTGCCGCCGGACGCCGCCTCGAAGAGGCCCGGCCTGTCACGGTCGGCGCCGGTGAACGCGCCCCGGACGTAGCCGAAGAGCTCGGCCTCCAGGAGGTTCTCGGGGATCGCGCCGCAGTTGACGGCCACGAAGGCGGCGCTGGAGCGGTCGCTCTGCTCGTGGATGAGACGGGCGATGAGCTCCTTGCCGGTCCCGCTCTCGCCGGTGACCAGCACGGGCGAGGGGTAGCGGGCCACCTTGGTGGCGGTCTCGATGGCGCTCTTCATGGCGGGCGACCGGGCGATGATGCCGCTGAACCGCTTGCCGACGTTTACCTCGTCCCGGAGACGGGTCACCTCCCGGCGCAGGGTCTCCCGCTCCTGCGCCTTCCGCAGCGTCAGGACCAGCTGGTCGGCGCTGAAGGGCTTGGGCACGTAGTCGTATGCGCCCTTCTTCATTGCCTGGATGGCCAGCTCGGTGGAGCCGTAGGCGGTCATGACGATGACCATGGCATCGCCGCCCTCCCCACGGTACGCCTCCAGGAACTCCAGCCCGGTCATGCCCGGCATGCGCACGTCCGTGAGCACCACGTCCGGCTCCAGCTCCAGGGCCCGGGTCAGGCCTTCCCTGCCATCAGAGGCGACATGCGTCTGATAGCCCTCCTCGCCCAGGATCATCGAGACCGTCTGCCGGAGACTGGGCTCGTCGTCTATTATCAGTACCTTGGTCACGTGGCGGCCTCCGCTGGTTCCTCAAAGGCGGGGAGCAGGATCGTGAAGACTGCTCCCCTCTCGCTGTTGTCGGCCCGTATCGTACCGTCCATGCCGTCAATGACCCGAGCGGCTATGGCCAGGCCCAGCCCGGTGCCCTTGCCCGGCTCCTTCGTGGTCATGAACGGCTCGAATATCCTGTTGATGTGCTCCGCCGGGATGCCCGTCCCCGTGTCCTCGACCCGGATCGCAACCACCCGTGAGCCGTCCTCGAACGGCTGGAGCCGTGGTATGCGCTGGGGCTGGCTGAAGCGACGACGGTGGGAATAGTCGATCCCCGGCGGGTCGTCCCTGCGCCGGGCCGGCACCATGTCCGGCGCTTCGAAGGTGAACTGGGAGGTGGTGATGCGGACCACCCGCTCGTCGCCGTCCACCATGGCGTCGGCGGCGTTGAGCAGCAGGTTGTTCAGCACCTGCTCCAGCTGGTACGGGTCCGCCTTGACCATGGGCAGCTCCGCGTCCAGCTCCGTCTCCACGGCCACACCGTCGAACCGGGGGTGCGACTCCATGAGGCGGAGGCTGGTGACGATGACCTCGTCCACGCCGAGGGGGCGGAGCCGGACCTCCCGGCCACGGGCGTAGTCCATGAGACCCTTCACGATCCGGTCGATCCGCTGCACCTGCTCCAGCGCCGCCTCCGCCAGCTCCAGGTACTGGCCCTGCACCTGGCGACGGAGCAGGTCCACGTTGCCCATGACCGCCGCCAGCGGGTTGCCGATCTCGTGGGCCACGCCCGCCGCCATCTGGCCCAGCGACGCCATCTTCTCCGCCCGGATCAGCTCGTCCCGCGCGTCCGTCAGCTCACGGTTCGTGCGCTCCAGGCTCTGGACGTTCTCAGCCAGCTCCAGCTGATGGTTGATCAGCCGCTCCGCCATACGGTTCAGCGACACCGACAGCCGGTCCATCTCCTCGTAGCCCACCGCCGGGATCCGACGCGCATAGTCGCCACCGGCAATCGCCTCCGCCTCGTCCACCATCCGGTCCAGCGGAGAGAGGACCCGCGTGCGCAGGAGCCAGCGGCCGAACAGGAAGAAGATCGCCAGGTCCGCCACCACCAGGAGCGTCAGGAACAGGAAGGCCCGGCCAGGCGTGACGAACGTGGGGATGAGCAGGACCGTGCCCGTGACGGCCACGACGAGAGCCCCCGCAAACACGATTGCGAAGGCGATCAGGAGTTCCCGGCGTAGGGTCGTGCTTGGCATTCCCGAATTTCTGGCCGCTCAGGGGAGCGCTGCCAATGTCGGGAAAGGGAGGG
>SLCC01000109.1 GCA_007126035.1 Gemmatimonadota bacterium | reverse complement strand
TGCCCGTGGCCATGCCCGTGGCCATGCCCGTGGCCATGCCCGTGGCCATGCCCGTGGCCGCGACCCTGGTGGCGGTTCCCGCTCATCCGGCTAGGACCTCCCAGCTGGTGTTGCGATCAGCCGGATAGCCCGGGCAGGATCCGGTCCACCGGGTCCCGCTCACGGCCCCGCAGGACTGCCATGGACCCAGCCACCGACCTGGACCGACGTGGGCGCGCTCCCGTCATGTCGGACGCGCAGTCGTATCTCGCTGGCCCGGCCCATGGCCTCGCCCTGGCGGACCGGCAGCTCCAGCCGGGGCGGGACCAGGTTCTCCCGGGCCAGGAAGGCGCCCAGGGCGGCGGCGGCGGTACCGGTTGCGGGGTCCTCGTCGATGTCCACAGCCGGCGCGAAGGACCGGGCCCGTACCCGCCAGTTCTTCTGGTCGAGGACGAAGGGGTAGAACACGATGATGTCGTCGGGCGCCCCGAGCTCGCGGAGCCGGCCGAAATCAGGGCGCATGGCGTCGAGGGATGCCAGGTCAGCCACCGGCAGGAGGGCGACGCGGATGCCCACGTCCTCGATGGCCGCAGCTGGTCTCGATGCCAGCACCTCGTGGGGCAGCCCCAACGCTTCCGCCACCGCTTGCAGGTCCAGCTCTCGACCAACTCGCGTGGCCACGGGCATGTCCAGCCACACGGCCAGGCCTCCGTCCTCACGATCCACCCGGCCCGTGACCTCACCGCCGGGCGCCACGGACCGGACGGCCACGGGCAGCGAGGCGGCGCGGCCGGACAGCGCCAGCGCACCGAAGGCCGCGGCCGTGGCGTGGCCGCACAGGGGCACCTCGCCGCCAGGGGCGAAATACCTGAGGCGGTAGACACCCTCGTCCAGCGGCCAGACGAACGCCGTCTCGGAGACCGGGTTCAATCGGACCGCCGTCCGGACCATCTCCTCAACGGTTGACTCGGTGGGATCGAACACCACACCGGCGGGATTGCCGCCTCCCGTGGCCACGGGAGTGACCGGGAAGACCGACATCCGCCACTCCCGTGTCGGTTCGTTGCTGGGCATGCTCATTCCATTGCTGTCGTTGCCGTCCATGCTCACCTGCCCGCCATCCGGGCGCCAGGAATCGACAGGTGAAGGTCCGGCCCTACCGGTCCTGATGCAAGCGCGGCTCATCGGCCGGCATGAGCGGCCGGGAAACGATCCGTGGGTCCTGGAGTAGCTAATGGGTATACGGCTCTGTTACTATACAGCTATCATCGCGTGCAGAATGGCGCTAACCTTTTGGGGGACATGACTTTAATGCGCACGGCACCATTCGCCCTGCTGGCGCTGCTGGCAGTCACGGGCTGCAACGACAGGTCACGCCCGGCCATGGGCGACGAGCACAGTGTCATCGTGGTGGCCGACGACGCGCTCTGGGCGCAGGTGGAGGACACGGTCCTCACCACGCTACAGCCCCGTGTCTTCGCCGTACGGGACGAGCCCACGTTCCGGGTGAGCCACACGACGCCAACAGACCCCTACTGGGGCGACCTGCGCCGGTTCCGCCAGATCCTGGCCATCGGTCGTGTGGGCGATCCGTGGGTGGACGAGCCGCTCGGCCGGGCCGGCGTCGAGCCCCGCGCACCGGAGATCGTGGAGGCGGAGAGCGTCTGGGCCAGGAACCAGCGGGTGACGGTCCTGGTCCTGCCGGAGACGGCGGACGAGGCGGCGGTGGTGATGGACCACGTGGATGAGCTGGCATCGCTCCTTGACTACCGCTACCGGGCCTGGAGCGTCAACCGCATGTTCACCAGCGGCCTGGACGTGGAGTTGAGGGATACGCTGGCTGCCGAGGCAGGATTCTCTGTCCAGGTGCCACGCGTCTACCGCTGGCGTCAGGTGTCCGATACCACATACCTGTTCCTGAACGACCAGCCGGACGCCTCCCAGCTCGTGCGGTCGCTCCTGGTGACATGGCGCTCCCCCGGAACGGAGGAGCCGTCGGTGGAGGCGGCCCTCGATTGGCGGGACGCAGTGACCGACCGTTACTACGACTGGCACCAGGTGACCGAGCGGGACCGGCTCCAGGTCCGGCCCGTGGAGGCCGAGGGCCTCGACGGTATCGAGGTCCGGGGCGTCTGGGACGGCACGGTGGAAGGATTCCCTCTGGGTGGGTCCTTCATCACGCGCATGATCGAGTGCCCGGAGCAGGATCGCCAGTATCTGCTGGATGCGTGGTTGTACGCGCCCGCCCGCGCGAAGTATCAATACATTATTCAGTTGGAGACGCTGCTGGACGGCTTCACATGTGAAGCCTGAACCCCTCGGCCTTCAGACGTGAAGCCGGCGACCCGGGTCGTGCCCGGCCGGGCGCGGGTGGGCGCGTGGCGGCCTGGCAGCCTCACGGTGGGGGCATTGCGAGCGGGGCGAGGCTTTGCGAGGTTGAGCGGAGCCGAATGCGAGCGGAGCAGCCCGGTGCACGGCGGCGGGCCGTGCTTTCTTGTTTGAACCGCCGGCCCGCACCTCTTTCTAGCGAAGTGAGTATCGATGTCATTCGTCCACCTCCATACACATTCTGAGTTTTCGCTGCTGGATGGTGCCAATCGCCTGGACGACCTGATCGCGCGGGCGAGTGAGCTGGAGATGCCTGCGCTGGCGTTGACGGACCATGGCACCATGTACGGCGCCTGGCAGTTCCGGCAGCAGGCGCAGAAGGCGGGGCTCAAGCCCATCGTTGGGATGGAGGCGTACGTGGCGCCGGGCGATCGGCGGGATCGGTCGGGGTCGCGAGGTGAGCGGGCGTATTACCATCTGGTGCTGCTGGCCCGTGACCTGGAGGGTTACCGGAACCTGGTGCGGCTGTCCTCGCTCGGGTTCCTGGAGGGCTTCTATCACAGGCCGCGGCTGGACCGGGAGGTCCTGGAGCGTCACTCCTCAGGTCTGATCGTGAGCAGCGCGTGCATGGCGGGCGAGGTCGCCCGTCACCTCACGGCGGGGCAGCGGGACGCGGCGAGGGAGGCCGCCACCTGGTACGCGGAGCTGTTCAGGGGTCGTTACTACCTGGAGGTCCAGGCCCATGATACCGAGGGCCAGTCCGAGCTGAATGAGAAGGTGTTCGGGCTGGCTGACGAGCTGTCGCTGCCCGTCATCGCCACCAACGACACCCATTTCCTCCGCCCCGAGGACCACGACGCCCATGATGTGCTGCTCTGTATCGGGCTGGGTAAGGACCGTGAGGATCCGGACCGGATGCGGTACGACGACGGACTCTATTTCAAGTCGGCGGCGGAGATGGCCGCCCGGTTCCCGGGCCGGCCGGACGTGCTGGAGAACACGCTGGCCATAGCGGACCAGGTAGCGCTGGACCTGCCGAAGCAGTACTACGTCCCCACCTTCCCCCTCCCACCGGCGTTCCCGGACGAGGCATCACTGCTGCGGCACATGTCGGCGGCGGGCGCGAAGGAGAAGTACGGGTCGCCACTGCCCCAGGAGGCCCGGGACCGTCTGGATTACGAGCTCAGCGTGATCGCGAACCCGGAAGCCGACTATGCCGGCTACTTCCTGATCACGGCGGACTTCATCAACTGGGCCAAGGAGAACGGGATCCCGGTGGGTCCGGGCCGCGGCTCGGCGGCTGGCTCGCTGGTGGCGTATGCCCTGGGCATCACGGACGTGGACCCGCTCCGCTTCGACCTGCTGTTCGAGCGGTTCCTCAACCCTGACCGGGTCTCCATGCCCGACATCGACATCGACTTCTGCTACGAGCGCAGGGGCCGGGTCATCGATTACGTGCGGGAGAAGTACGGCCGCGACAGCGTGGGCCAGATCATCACCTTCGGTACCATGAAGTCCAGGGCGGTGATCCGGGACGTGGGTCGGGTGCTGGGCTTCGAGCCGGCGGAAACGGACCGCCTGGCCAAGCTGGTACCGAACGCGCCGGGCAGCGCCATGACGGTGGCAGAAGCCATGGAGAAGGTCACCGAGCTGCGGGACCTGGCCCGGGAGGACGGCCGCGTGGCCCGGCTGCTGGAGTACGCGAAGGTGCTGGAGGGCCTCTCCCGGCACGCCAGCGTCCACGCCGCGGGCGTCGTCATCGCTCCGGGCCCGCTCCAGGAGTACGTGCCCGTCTGCACCCAGTCCGGCGGCCGCGGCGCCGGAGCCAACCGCAAGGGCGCCGACGGCAACGGGGACGAGGACCCCATCGTGACCCAGTGGGACATGAACGCACTGGAACAGGCGGGGATGCTGAAGATGGACTTCCTCGGCCTGAAGACACTCACGGTCATCTACGACGCCGTCGACGCCGTCCGTCACCGGCACGGCGTGCTGCGCCACCCGGTGACGGGCGACGAGTTTCAGCGCATCGATGACGTGCCCCTGGAGGACCCGGCGGTCTACGACATGCTCTCCCACGGCGGGACGAGCGGCGTCTTCCAGTTCGAGTCGTCCCTGGCCACGGACAAGCTCCG
Organism: Gemmatimonadota bacterium; assembly: GCA_007126035.1. GTDB lineage: Bacteria > Gemmatimonadota > Gemmatimonadetes > Longimicrobiales > RSA9 > SLCC01. The sequence goes on along the minus strand of SLCC01000109.1, from coordinate 2,914 downwards.
GGCCATGCGCTGCGACCGTTTCGAGGACCTGGTCGCCACCAACGCCCTGATCCGGCCCGGCCCGCTGGACAGCGGCATGACGGACGTCTTCATCCGCCGCAAGCTGGGCAGGGAGCCGGTCAGCTACCCGCTCCCCGAGCTGGCGGAGGTGCTGGAGCCGACGTACGGCGTCATCACCTACCAGGAGCAGTTGATGCGCATCGCCCAGGTCCTGGCCGGCTTCACCCTGGCCGAAGCCGACGTCATGCGGAAGGCCATCGGCAAGAAGGACGCTGAGTTGATCGGCGGGCAGCTGGACAAGTTCGTCCGCCAGGCGGTGGAGCGAGGTGTGCCCCAGACGAAGGCCCGGGAGATCGCAGAGCAGATCGAGACGTTCGGCCGCTACGGCTTCAACCGATCACACTCCGTCGCCTATGCCCTGCTGAGCTATCAGACCGCGTGGCTGAAGCGCCATTATCCCGCCGAGTTCATGGCGGCGCTCCTGTCATCGGTTGTGGACAAAACCGATGATGTGGTAAAGTACATTGCGGAGTGTCGTGACCTGGCGCGTCACGTCCCGGGTCGCCAGAAGGGGATCCAGGTGCTTCCGCCAGACATGAACGAGAGCGGTTGGAAGTTCACGCCCGTCTCCGACTCGACCATCCGGTTCGGCCTGGGCGCCTGTCGTGGCGTGGGCGAAGGTGCGGTTCGCAGCATCCTGGCGGCGAGGGCAGACGGCCCCTTCACGTCCCTGTTCGACCTGGTCGAGCGGGTCGACCTGAGGGCCGCGGGGAAGCGGACCATCGAGGCCACCATCGCCGCCGGTGCCTGCGACTCGTTCGGGCACCGGGCCCAGCTCATGGCGGGCCTGGAGCGGGCGGTCGCGGAGGCCCAGCTCAGGCAGGCGGACCGGGAGAGCGGCCAGGGCTCGCTCTTCGACATCGGTGCCGAGGCGGCTGCGCCCGTGCGTGAAGCGCCGCAGCTACCCGACGTGCCGAAGTGGCCGGAGTCGGACCGACTGGCGCGGGAGAAGGAGGTGCTGGGCTTCTTCATCAGCGGGCACCCCCTGGACAAGTATGCCGACGAGTTGGCGCTGTTCGCCGACGTCCATACCGCCAACCTGGCCGAGCACCGGGACCGGCGCGTCGAGTTGCCGTGCGTGGTCACGGCCGTGGCGCGCCAGATCTCGAAGCGGAACGGCCAGGAGTGGGGCCGGGTGACCGTGGAGGACTTCCGTGGCACGGCCAGCGTGCTGGCCTTCGGTGAGGCGTGGGAAAAGTACCGGGAAGTGTTGGTCCAGGATGCGGCGGTGGTGGTCAGGGGCCAGGTCTCGGGTCGGGACAGGGACGAGGATGACCCGCCCATCTTCCTGGACGAGGCGCTCCCCCTGGCCCAGCTCCGAAACGCCGGCTCGCTGGGCATCGAGGTCCGGCTGGCCCGGGGCGAGCACGTCGAGCGGATCAACGCCGCCACCGCGCTCCTGAAAGGGGCGCCCGGCAAGTCGCCGCTGTACGTCCTGTTCGACCCGAACGGCGGGTCGGACCACCGTGGCGGCACCGTCCAGGGCGAGGGCGGTAACCTTGGCGGTGAGGATGGCCAGCAGGGAGCCCGTGCCCACGGCGGAGACAGCCGGCAGGGCGCAGGCGACGGGGACAGCAGAGGCGACGGGGACAGCAAGGGCGACCGGGGCAAGCCTGGCAGCCGGTTCCGCTCGCGGTCGCTCCGTGTGGAGCCGACCGCGGAGCTGATGGACGAACTGAAAGAGCTATTCGGGCCGGACCGTGTGCGGCTCGTGCGGACTCAGGGGTGACAATGGAAGCGAACGCGGAGTTCAATCGTGACATACGTGAGCTGGAGCTCCAGATCGACCGGCTCCAGGAGCTGGCGCAGGCCCGGGGCCTCGACGCCGGTGGCGAGTTGAAGGCGTTGGAGTCGAAATTGGCGCAGTTGAAGGAGCGGACCCCGCGACCCCTCACGGCCATGGAGCGGGTGCAGCTAGCCCGGCACCCGCAGCGCCCGTTCACGCTGGACTACGTGGAGCGGATCTTCACCGACTTCACCGAGCTCCACGGTGACCGCGCGTTCAGGGACGATCAGTCCATCGTAGGCGGCTGGGCCCGGCTCGACGGCCGCACCGTCATGGTGGTGGGCCACCAGCGGGGCCGGGACATGAAGGAGAACCTGCTGCGCAACTTCGGCATGCCCCACCCGGAAGGCTACCGCAAGGCCCTGCGCCTCATGCACCTCGCCGATAAGTTCCGCCACCCCGTGATAACCATCATCGACACCCCCGGCGCCTACCCGGGAATGGGAGCCGAGGAGAGGGGGCAGGCGGAAGCCATCGCCCGTAACCTCCGCGAGATGGCGGCACTCCGCGTGCCGAGTATCTCAGTGGTCATCGGCGAAGGCGGCAGCGGCGGCGCCCTGGCCCTGGGCGTGACCGACCGGATCCTCATGCTCGAGAACGCCGTCTACAGCGTCATCACCGCCGAAGGCTGTGCCGCTATCCTGTGGAAGACCGCAGAGGCCAAGGAAAAGGCCGCCGCAGCCCTCAAGCTCACCGCCCCGGACCTCGTAGAGCTGGGCATAGTGGACGAGGTAATACTCGAGGCCGGCGGCGGCGCCCACCTGGACTGGGACGGCACAGCCGAAAACGTCAAGCACACCCTGACCCGCCACCTGGCAGAGCTCGCGGAGATGGACCCGGAAGACCGCCGCCGCGCCCGCTGGACCAAGTACGAGTCCATGGGCAGCTGGCAGGAACCCGAGGAACACACCACCTGATGCCGATCCACCCCCCCCCCGCGAGGCCACCGGCCGAGCCCCTGGCGAGCGCAGCGAGGCCACCGGCCGAGCCCCTGGCGAGCGCAGCGAGGCCACCGGCCGAGCCCCTGGCGAGCGCAGCGAGCCCCCCTGCGAGGCCACCGGCCGAGCC
>SLCC01000060.1 GCA_007126035.1 Gemmatimonadota bacterium | reverse complement strand
CTCCGGGCTCCGGGCGCCGAGCTCCGAATTCCGAGCTCCGAACTCCGACCGCCCCGCCACCTCCCAGCCTCCGCTTGCCGGGCTTCGGCGGGGCTCCGGGCGAGGGTGGGGGGCGGGCGCTCGATTCGAGATCCGAGCTTCGAGCTCCGTGACGGGTCACGCGGGCCGGGCCGGCGGGTTGACCTGGGCAACGAGCAGCACATCGACCTCGAGGCGGCCTTCGAGCAGGTCCTGGCCAAATGCCGCCCCCGCGACGCCGACCGCTGGACCGAGCGGAGGCATCGAACGTCGAACTCCGAGAGGCGAGCTGCGGCGGAAAAGTGCACACTGACCGGGGTCAAGGGAGGTGCGTGTGCGATCTTCCACCGTAGAGGTGGACTATCGCACACTGGCCAGCAGTCGTAGCGGTTGCGTGTGCACTTTGCCACCTCTGCGGTGGAAAATCCTACACTCGCCGACCTCGTAGCCCGTCTTTGTGCGTTTTTCCACCGCCGACCGAAAAACGCACGCTCCACGTATGCCAGGAAGCCGGCGAGTTCGCGAGACGACCTCCCGACCTCCGAGCTCCGACCTCCCGACCTCCGAGCTCCGACCTCCGACCTCCCGACCTCCGAGCTCCGACCTCCCGACCTCCGACCTCCGAGCTCCGACCGCCCCACCACCGCCTTACCTCCGCTGGGCTGACCTCGGCGGCTGCCGGGCGACGGCGAGTACCGGGGTGCTCGACTCGAGATCGGAGACCGGAGGTGCCCGGCTACTTCAAGACCGGCGGCTGCTCCTTCCGCAACGGCCACATCACGGGCATCGAGCTGGCCGAGGGCGAGATCCGACCGGAAATGGCCTCCTTCCCGGACGCGACGCACTGGCCGACCGCTACATCGCCGAAACGGCCAGCCCTGGCGACGTCGCCATCACCGCTGACATCCCCCTGGCCGCCGCGCTGGTGGAGCGGGGCGTCCTGGTGATCGACCCCCGCGGCGAGGAATACACCGCGGAGAACGTGGCGGAGCGGCTGTCCGTGCGCGACTTCATGGACAGCCTCCGCGGCGCGGGCGTGGAGACGGGCGGCGCGCGGCCGTTCGGCGATCGAGAGAAGCACGCGTTCGCGGCCGCCCTGGACCGCGTCCTCACGCGGGCGGCCCGCAGCCACTCGAGCGGTTGAGCGCGCGCGCGAACCCGCGGAAGCCAGTCCTTTCGGATCCGGAACCCCTGAGGCGGAACCCGCGACCCGGGCGCCGACGGAGGCGGTGAAGTGAGGAGGTCAGCCGGAGCCGGCCCTGCCCAGTAGGCGCTCGCCGCTCGATCTCCTGGCGGGCGACCGTTGCGCAAAACGTCAGGTCTCGCCGTGGCCGGCTCGGGACACGATCCGTCGCAGGGCTTCCAGCGCCCGATCGATATGGTTGTCCGAGTTGTCGGCGCTCAGGCTGAAGCGTACGGCACCGCCCTCGAGGGTTCCCATGGTGCGGTGCGCCCAGGGCGCGCAGTGGAGGCCGGCCCGGACGGCGATGCCGTGGGAGCGGTCGAGATCGAAGGCGATGCGGTCGGCGGTGAGCCAGTCGTGCACCACGCTCAGCAGCGGCAGGCGGTGCTGCGGCCGGGGCGGGCCGAGGACCCGGAACCCGCCGAGAGCGTCGATGCCCTCGTGCAGGCGGTGCAGGAGGTCATCGGCCCGGCGCCTTCGCTGGACGCCGTCGGCGGCCAGCCGTTCGGCCGCCGCGCCGAGGCCGAGGATACCGGGGGTGTTGAGGGTGCCCGGTTCGTAGCGGTCGGGCCGTTCGCGGGGCATGTCCGGCTGGGCCGAGGCCTCACCTCCGGTACCGCCCTCGATCAGCACGTCGAGTTCCAGGTCGGCGGCCACGGCCAGCACCCCGACCCCCTGCGGCCCGAGCAGACCCTTGTGGCCGGAGGCCGCGTAGGCGTCGACTCCCAGCGAGGCCAGGTCGACCTCCAGGTGGCCGACGGCCTGGGCTCCGTCCACCAGCAGCCGCGCCCCCTGTTCGCGCGTGATCTCGGCCATCTCGCCGATCAGCTGGATGGTGCCGGTGACGTTGGAGGCGTGCTGGCAGATCACTGCCCGGGTCGGTGCGGCACGCACCTGTCGCTCGACCTCGCCGGGATCGATCAGCCCGGTGTCGTCGGCGGCCACAACCACGACCTCCAGGCCCTGGGCGGCCAGGCTGGCCAGGGGTCGGACCACGGCGTTGTGCTCCATCGAGCCCACCACGACCCGGTCACCGGGCCGCAGATACCCCTTGAGCATCAGGTTGCAGGCGATGGTGCACCCGGGCAGGAAGAGGAGTTGGCGGGCTTCGGGCACACCGAGCAGTCGGGCGCAGCGGCCCCGGGCTGCCTCGACCGCACGGCTGGCCTCCAGCGCCATGGCGTGCGCGCTCCGGCCGGGGTTGGCCCCCAGATCCGTGAGCGCGCGGCTCACGGCCGCGATGACCGCGGGCGGCTTCGGCCAGCTGGTGGCGCCGTGGTCCAGGTAGATTCGCTCGCCCCGGTGTGGCGCGACGGCGTTCATCTGATCACGGCTGCTCCTGGCGGCAGCCATGGCCCGGGCCGCCCTCGGGTTGCCGGGCGCCCAGCCCTGGAACCCCGGCAGGAGCCGTCTCGTTGCCGGCGTCGCCGGGCGATCCGAAGGCGATGGCCTCGATGAAGTCGGCCACCCCCTCCACATCGTTCAGCTCGAAAACGGGCACCGTGCCGTGGCGCAGCCCCTCGATGTCGGTGGCCAGCGCGCTCAATTCGTGAGGCTCCGATAGCGGCTCCCGTGAGCGCTCGGACCGGATCACCTCGATCCGCACCGGGGAGCTGCCGCGGAAGCCCTCGGTCAGGAGCAGATCGACCTCGCCCGCCAGGGCAAGCAACTCCTCGAGGGTGCGCTCGCGTTCGACTCGGCGGATCACGCCGACCCGGTCGGGGCCGCTGATGATGGACACCGCCGCACCGGCCTGCGTGAAGCGCCAGGTGTCCTTGCCCGGCACGTCGATCTCGGTGCGGTGCGCGTGATGCTTGGCCACGCCCACTCGCCGGCCGCGGCGGACCAGCGAGGCGACCACACCCTCCAGCAGGGTGGTCTTGCCGGATTTGCTGCGACCGACCACCGAGATCACTGGCGGTGGCTCCGGCCTGGCGCGGCGCCGGGCGCCGGGCGCGGGGCCGCCGAAAAGGCCTAGCCCGCAGTCATGGACACGGACCCCGGCGGCGGCGGCGGCGGCTCCGGCATCCGCGTAGGATGTGCCCAACCGCTCCGCCAGACGGCGCAGTTCGGCGCAGGAAATGCGCCCGTCGCTCGCCTGCCGCCGGATGCCCGCCTCCAGTTCCTCGCCGCCGCCGGCGCAGGCACGGTCATCGGCGGGGCGGTCGGGTTGCTTCATATGGCTTCCTCTCCCATGTCGAGCCGGATCACCTCGACAGACGTCCCGGCGGGGAAACGGCTCGTTCCCTCCGGCAGCACGAGCAGGCAGTTGCCTTGGTGAGCGGCGGTCAGCGGGGCGGCGGGCTGGCTTCCCGCCAGGGCGACGCTGAGTCGATCCTCGTCGGCGCGGGTGAGCCGGGCCCTCAGAAAATACCGGCGGTCCGCTTTCTTCGTGACCTCATGGGCGAGGCGTGCGACAGCGCGGGGGCGGTCCAGCGCGCTCCGCCCCTGCAGCAGGCGCAGGGCCGGGCGGACGAAGATCTCGAAGCCCACCAGCGCCGCTGTGGGGCTGCCCGACAACCCGAAGAAGGGCACCCCGTCGATGGCGCCCAGCGTCTGAGATTTGCCCGGGCGCATGGCGACCTCGCAGAAGATCATCTCCCCGAGCGATTCGAGCACCGGCTTGACGTAGTCGAAGTCCCCCACGCTCACCCCGCCGGAAGCCACTATGAAATCGGCCTCGGCGGCGGCCCGGCGAAAAGCCGCCCTTATGGCCTCGGGCTCATCGGGCACGATCGGGAAGCGAATCGGCACACCGCCGGCGGCCAGCACCTGGGCGGCGAGGGTGTAGGAGTTGGAGTTGCGGATCCGGCCGGGGCCGGGCCGTTCGGTGACCTCGACCAACTCGTCGCCGGTGGAGAGCACAGCCACCCGCGGCCGTCTGTAGACCTGGATCCCGGCATGACCGGTGGCTGCCAGCAGGCCGACGGCGGCCGGGCCGACGGCCTCGCCGGCGCTCAGCACCCGCCCGCCAACGGCCACCTCTTCGCCCCGGCGGCGAATGTGCTCCCCATCGGCTACCGCCCGCCGCACCTGCACCCACCGGCCTTCGGGTTCCTCGTGCGAGGTGTGTTCCACCATGACCACCGCGTCGGCCCCGGCCGGCACCGGCGCGCCGGTCATGATGCGGGCCGCCTGGCCCGAGCCGACCGATACCGTAGCGGCGGAGCCGGCGGCGATGGTGGCGATCACCTCGAGGGATACCGGTGTCTCGTTGCCGGCGCCCGCCAGGTCAGCCGCCCGGACGGCGAACCCGTCCATGGCGGCGTTGTCGAAGGGCGCGATGTCGATGTCGGAATGGACATCGACGGCCAGCACGCGACCGAGCGCCTGGAGCAGGGGCACCCGTTCGGCGTCGAGGCGACGGCAGAGGCCCAGTACCTGCCGGCGGGCTTCTTCGACGGACAGGCTCATCGCGGCACGCTCCTGTCCCGAAGGATCCGCCCGGGGTGCGTGCAGACCGTGATCGCTGCGCCCCGTGCGTAGCCGGCCACGGTGACACCGAGCTGCCGCGCGATCTCGGCTGCCAGGTCGGTCACGGCCGTGCGCGAGACCAGCACCGGCACGGCGGCCTTGGCCGCCTTGACGGCCATCTCGTACGAGATGCGTCCGGTCGAGAGCACCACCGCGTCGCGGGTCGGTATGCCGTCCAGCCAGGCTCGCCCCAGCAGCTTGTCGAGGGCGTTGTGCCTGCCCACATCTTCCCGCACCAGCTCGAGACGCCCATCGACGACCAGGCCGCAGGCATGCATGCCGCCGGTCTCGAGGTAGGCGCCCGCCGACCGGGCCATGGCCCGCATGTGCGCTTCCAGCACGGACTGCTCCACTATCAGCGCGCTCTCGATCGAGGCCAGGCCCCGGGCTTGGGCCACCGTGGAAAAGGTGATCCCGCGGCCACAGCCGCTCGTCAGCGTGCGGGTGCGGGAGACGCGGTCGGCCGAGAACCGCTCGGCGGTGCTGACCCAGACGAGCCCCCGCTTGCGGTCCACGTCGATCGATTCCAGGGCCGCGCGGTCGGTGAGCAGCCCTTCGGCCACGAAGAAGCCGGCGCTCATCTCCTCGAGTTGGTCCGGCGTGGCCTGGACCGTCACCACCTCGACCTGGTTCAGGTAGAGCGTGATCGGACGCTCGATGGGTAACCGTCCCGGTCGGCGGGAGCGCTTGCCGGGGCCCGCGTCGGCCTGTTCCGCCGCAGCCGCCGCCGGCTCCACGGGCGCGGCGCGGTCGCCCCGGCCCAGGCCCGGTTCATCCGGAGTGTTGACATTCAGAAAGCTCTTCAACTCGGGGTCGATCCTGCGCAGGCCGTCGATCGGGTACTCCACCACCCGCAGGTCGGGGAACAGGGCGACCACTCGGCGGCGGCCCGACGCGAGCACCCGGCGGGCGACCGGCAGGCAGCGTCGGGAGTAGAGTGCCAGCAGCGGTTCAGGACCGCGCTCGATGACCGGCACCACGATGTCGGCCTGCCGGCGGGCATCCCAGAGCGACCGGATGACCCCGGCCGAGACGTGGGGCATGTCCGCCGCCACCGCCAGGACCCACTCGTGCGGCGCCTCGCTCAGCGCCGTGACCAGTCTGCCCAGCGGGCCCTGGTAAGGCATCTCGGCGCTGTGGATCGGCACGGCGGCATCCAGCCCGACCGCGGCCAGGGCTTCGGGGCAACTGGTGATCACCATGACGTGGGCGCAGACCTCCTCCACCGCCGCCGCGACCCGGGCAACGAGCGCCTGGTCGTCCAGCGGCAGCAGAGTCTTGTCGACTCCCATGCGCATCGATCGGCCGCCAGCCAGCACGGCTGCGGTAAGGGGAAGCTTTTCTGGCACAGTTGAGAACGGGCAATTCCAAACGGCAGCACTGCCGCTTACACCATACGTTACAGGGCGCATGGATAGGGGGCAACGTGTCATGGGCAGGCAGAGCGTTGCCTCCGTCCGTGATGATCTGGATGGTATTCGGCCTCGTGCCCATCCTCCCGCAGCCGCTCCACGACGTGCCGCTCGACGCTTGGTGGCGGCGAGGCTCTCGACCGTAGTGAAGATGCCCATACCGCAGGAGACGTCGTCGTACTGGACGCTGCCGGTCAGCGACGTCCAGGGGCTGGACTGCCAGCCGCGGCGGGATCCAGCAAGCGCATGGCCGCGGCGTCGCGTCCGAATCCGTGCGCGCGGGGGAGCTTGACCTCCATTTCGAAGCCGCTTAGATGATCTGTGGCCACGGCCCTGTCCCGGCCCCGTCCACTTCACGCGCTGACCATGATCCTTCGCCTCGCGGCCGGCCTGCTGCTCGCTTACGCGGTGTGGTGTGCCCTGCTCTTCCTCATGCAGGACCGCATGCTCTTCCCCGCCGCGCTGGCCGGCACGCCTGGCGAGCCGTTCCACCCCCGCACCGAGGTGCTGGAGCGGCGGATCGACGAGGCGACGACGGTGCGAGCGTGGCTCATCCCCGCCGCCGGCGATGGTGATCCAGCGCCGCTGCTGGTGTTCTTCCACGGCAACGCCGAGCTGATCGATCACCAGGCGGAGCTGGCCCGCTGGTACCTTGCGCGCGGGTTCACGGTGCTGCTCCCCGAGTACCGCGGCTACGGTCACTCCGAGGGCCGCCCGTCGCAGGCCGGGATCGTGGACGACGCGGTCCATTTCCTCGACCTGGCCTCCGCGCGCGCGGAGGTGGACGGCGCGCGCGTCGTCCTTCACGGCCGGTCTATCGGCGGGGCGGTCGCGGCGCAGGTGGCGGCCCGGCGCCCAGCAACGGCCGTGGTCCTGGTGTCCACGCCGGTCAGCGTGGCGGGGATGGCATGGCGGGTCGGCGCGCCGCCGTTCCTCGTGAGGAACCCCTTCCGAACCGACACGGTGCTCCCGCAGCTGGACGCGCCCGTCCTGCTGCTGCACGGCTCCCGTGATCGCGAGATCCCGGTCCGGCACAGTCGGCGCCTCCACGAGCTGGCACGCCAGTCCCGGCTCGTCGAGTACGACGCCGGCCACAACGACTTCCCGCCGCCGGACCGGTGGGCCGACTACTGGCGGGAGATCGAGGAACATATCGGATTGTAGCCCGCCGGACCGCCGCTCACGCCGGAACCACGCCACTGAACGGGTTCTCGTTGTGCCACACCCGGGTGGGCCTCGAGCCTCGGCGAGGCGGCGTCCGCGGGCGGAGGGCTCTTTCGCGGGGG
>SLCC01000119.1 GCA_007126035.1 Gemmatimonadota bacterium | reverse complement strand
TATCCGGGTCCGGGGTATCCTGGTCCGGGGCGTCTGCGTCCGTGTCGGGGTTGGTCTCTGGCGGTGTCGGCGCGGCGGGCGCGGCGTCGCCCTCCTGCTGGCGCAGGTAGGGCACGCCGGTGCTGATCCACGCGGGTGCGGGCTCACCTTTGAGGTAGTGGGCGAACCATTCGTTGACGCGGCGGTGGTAGTCGATCTGGTTGCCGCGGCGGGCCAGGCTGTGGTTCTCGCCGGGGTAGACCAGGAGCACCATGTCCTTGGCGGCGCGGCGGGCGGCGTTGTAGAGCACGATGCCCTGGTGCCAGTCGACGGCGCCGTCCTCGTCGCCGAAGGCCACGAGCATGGGCGTGTTCAGGCTCTCGATGTGGAAGACGGGGGAGTTGGCCATGTACGCGTCCAGGTCCTCCCACGGCGGCACTTCCATGCGGCCCTGACTGATCTCGAAGATGCGGGCATCGGTGTCGCCGGTGTTCCAGTAGATGGACAGGTACATGCTGATGAGCTCGGTCAGCGGCGCGCCGGCCACGGACGCGGCGAACATGTCCGTCTGGGTGGGCACGAACGCGGCCTGGTAGCCGCCCCAGGAGTGGCCGATGAGGCCGAGCCGGTCGGGGTCGATCATGCCGGTCTCCAGGACCTTCTGGACGGCGGGCACGATTGCCTCGGCGGCAGAGACGCCGGGCTGTCGCTCCCGGAAGACCACGTCTGGCTGGAACACGAAGTAGCCCTGGCTGGTCCAGACGGAGGTGTTGTAGGCGCTCCTCTCGCTGGGCACCACGTAGCTGTGCACGGCCCACGAGCGGCTCTCGTAGACGTATGTGATCATGGGGTACTGCCTACCCGGCTCGTAGTCGGCGGGATAGAACAGGGCGCCCTGGAGGCGGCGGCCGTGCTCGTTCTCGAACTCGATGAGCTCGGCGCGGCCCCAGAGATAGTCGTCCTGGAACGGGTTGGTCCGGGTCACCCTGCTGCCTTCCGCCAGGCGGCCGCGGGTGAAGAAGTAGTCCGGTGAGACGTCGAACGATTCGACGGTGTAGATGAAGACGTCGGCCTCATCGGCCCTGGCCAGGCGACCCACGCTGGCGTCGAGCCATACGGCCCGGTCCGCGGGCCGGTCGAGCCGGGGAGCCACGGCGTAGCCGTTCTTCTTGGACCAGCGGCCGGTGATGTTGTAGTAGGCTGGCGCCCGCGGGTCGATGGCCCTCTGGCGCTCGTCCCAGCCGGTGCGGAGGTAGCGATAGCTGGTCTCGTCGGTGTACCCGTCGGTGAGGCGTCGGCCGCCGGAGCCGTCGGGCCGGACCTCCCAGGCGTCGTAGCGGTCGTGGATGACCACGGAGCGGTCGCCCCGGGTCCACGCGGCGATGCCGAACGGTGGCTTCTGGGCCACGGTCAGGTCGGCCTCGTGGTTGACGAACTCGGTGGGGACGGAGCTGGTCATATCTACATGCCGGTCCCGCCGGATGTCGTAGGCGTGGTAGTGGTCGTCCCGGAGGTATAGGAGGTAGCGGCCTTCGGGGCTGGCGCCGAAGAAGTACTCGACCCGCTCGATGGCCCGGTGCCGGTCGCCGGTGCGGGTGTCGATGACGTAGACGTTGGTGAAGCGGGGGCCGAACATGCGGTCGCGCTCGTGGGGCGTCTCGTCGATGCCGATGGCGATGTGGTCACCGCCGACCCGCTGGACGCTGTCCAGCTCCGGGACGCCGAGCTGGACGAACCGGTCGTCGCCCAGGTGCCAGACGGCCAGGTGGCTGCGGCGCCGGTCCCGCTCGGCGGTGATCTTCTGGCGGGGGATGATGTCCACGTCCTGGCTGTGCCACACCTCGACATCGGGGGCGTCGTCGTTCTCGCGGTTCCGGGGCGACGGCTCCTGGCCGTCGGCGTCGGCGAGCTCCCATGCCCGGACGCCGAAGAAGATGGCGTCTCCCGAGTCGGAGAAGTCCAGCTCCCGCCGCTGGTCGACGCGGGTATCGGCGGGGAAGTCCTGGCGTTCCCTCTGGTCGAAGGAGTAGGCGCGGGTCCGGCCGTCCAGGTCCCGCCAGGCCAGGATGAGGTGGCTGTCGTCCTGGTGGTCGTCGCTCTCGAAGGAGCGGAGGACCACCAGGTCGGCGGACTCGGGGCGCCAGCGGAGGCCCCGGTAATCGGCGGGTGCGGAGTCCAGGACGCGCAGCGAGCCCGTGGCAGGGTTCCAGACGCGGACACCGTTGCCCGCCTTGCCGGCGGCGTCCACCGTCATGGCCAGGAGCGGCCCGCCCTCCTGCCAGGCGAAGGCGCCCACGTTCCCGAAGTTCACGTCTTCCCCCGTGCCCAGGTCCCTGACGACGAGGTCGTGGCCCGGGGCCTCGTTGTTGGAACCGCCCGGCGCCCGGTACCTGCGCATGGCCAGGAAACGGCCGTCGTGGCTGAAGCTGGCGCCGGAGACGCCGTTGATGATGGCCGTGTCTCCCACCACCAGGTCCAGCAGCCCGATCCTGGGCTCGTGGTGCCGGTTCTGGCGTCTCAGCTCCCGGCGCCGCTCCTCGGAGATGCCGATGGAGTAGCTGGCCCAGCGGCCGTCCGGTGAGAACCGGGCGCCGCTGCCGTAGCCTATGACCACCGCGGAGTCTGAGCCGAGGCGGTGGATGTGGAGCTCGTCCTCGTTGTTGACGCGCCCGATCTGGACGGCCAGCCAGGCGCCGTCGTCGGACAGGGTACCCCAGCGCAGGGACTCCCACTGGCCATAGTCCGTAGGGGTCACCGGCGCCGGTGCGGCGACGGCGTGGGCGGTGTCGCCAGGAACAGCGGCAGCCGCCGTGTCCACTGGCGTACCGATCTGTGCGTCCAGGGCGGCCGCCAGGAGCCAGGCCAGGACCAGGCTCGCATGGAGACCGTAGCGCAGGTCTATTCGCATCGTTTCTCGACCATTTACGGGTGAATCGAACGTTAGCGGCGGCCTGGTGACCGGTCAACGAAGGCGGCGGCCTGGGCGTCCCTGGGTCGGGGCCATGGGCAGCGTCTCGGACGGGTTGCTTGACGCGAGGCCGGCCGGGACCGACCCTACTGCTTAAACCGGAAGCCCGGTCTCCTCGAGGTGGGCATGAAAACGATCATAGAGCCATTCAGGATAAAGTCAGTAGAGCCGATCCGCATGACAACCCGTGCGGAGAGGCTGGAGTGTCTCCGGGACGCGGGCTACAACGTGTTCCTGCTCAGGGCCCAAGACGTGCTGATCGACCTGCTGACGGACAGCGGGACGTCGGCCATGAGCGCCGAGCAGTGGGCGGCCATCATGCGGGGCGACGAGGCATACGCCGGGAGCCCGTCCTTCTACCGGCTCGAGGCCCGGGTCAAGGAGCTGTTCGGCTTCAAGCACCTGATCCCGACGCACCAGGGCAGGGCGGCGGAGCGGATCCTGTTTTCCACCGTCTGCCGGCCCGGCGACGTGGTCCCGAACAACACCCACTTCGACACGACCCGTGCCAACGTGGAGGCGGTGGGTGCTAAGGCGGTGGACCTGCCGGTGCCCGAGTCGCAGCGGCGCCAGGACCCGTTGCCGTTCAAGGGTAACATGGACGTGGGCGCGCTGCGGGGGCTGATCGCCGAGGTGGGGGTCGAGCGGATCCCGATCTGCATGATCACCATCACCAACAACTCCGGTGGCGGGCAGCCGGTGTCACTGGCCAACGTGCGGGAGGTGAGCGCCGTCTGCCACGAGCACGGCATCCCCTTCTACATCGATGCCTGCCGGTTCGCGGAGAACGCGTACCTGATCAAGCTGAACGAGGCGGGCCAGTCGGAGCGGAGCGTGGAGGAGATCGCCCGGGAGGTGTTCTCCTACGCCGACGGGTGCACGTTCTCGGCCAAGAAGGATGGACTGGCCAATATCGGCGGGTTCGTGGCAACCAACGATGACCGTCTGGCGGAGCAGGAGAGGGAGCTGCTGATCCTGACGGAGGGGTTCCCCACCTACGGTGGTCTGGCGGGCCGTGACCTGGAGGCGATAGCTGTCGGCCTCCAGGAGGTGGTGCATGAGGACTACCTCCATTACCGGCTGGCGTCAGTACGGTACCTGGGCGATCATCTGACGGCGGCGGGGGTACCCATCGTACAGCCACCGGGCGGCCACGCGGTCTACCTGGACGCGGCGGCCTTCCTGCCCCATGTCCCGCCGCTGGAGCTGCCGGGGCAATCGTTGGCTGCGGAGCTGTACCTGGAGGGCGGGGTCCGGGGAGTCGAGATCGGGACGGTGATGTTCGGTCGGCGGGACCCGGAGACGGGCGAGGATCTGCCCGGACCCATGGAGCTGGTGCGGCTGGCCATCCCCCGCCGGGTCTACACCCAGAGTCACGTGGACTACGTGGTTGAAGTGATAACCGATGTGTACCATCGGCGCGAGTCGATCGGCGGGTTCAGAATGACCCGCCAGGCGGAGGTGCTGCGGCACTTCACCGCCTGGTTCGAGCCGCTGTACGCCTTCGGGACGTAGGTTGAGAACTGGATCATTCAACATGCGAGGGCCACGTGCAGGAAGTACCGATCGAATTCGACTACCTGACACGCCGCCGCTCCTTCGAAGAGCTGATGGAGCTGGCCTACCTGGTCTACGGTGCCAAACCCCGGAGCACCGCCGTGGACCCGGAGATGTGGCGAGGCTTTCCACGGGGCTACGTTGGCGGGTGGGTGAATGATCGGCTGGTGGGCTGCATCCAGCTATGGCCCCTGGACGCCAGGCGGGCTTCGGACTTCCTCATCGGCGCCCGGCGCGAGCGGGACCTGACTCCCGGTGACCTGGCCGCGGTCTGCAACAGCCCGACCACGGTCTGGTTCTTCTCCGGATTCCTCCTGGCCCCGCAGTGGCGGGGCCGGGGCATGGCGGCTCACCTCTTCGCCGAAGCCATGGTCCGCTGGCACCGGGACCTGCCGTGGCAGCCGCCCATGCGGTTCTTCGCCCTGGCCACGGGCCCTGATGTGCGCGGTTTCATCAAGGGCTTCGGCATGCACGCGGTGCGGCCCGGCGACGAGACCGCCGACGGCTACCCGCTCTTCGCCCGCACCTTCTACGACGAGGAGGATCTCTTCGAGGTGGTGCGGTCAGCGCGGGAAGCGGCGGACAGGAAAGGTCGTCTGATCCAGGCCCAGTGAGGGCGGTGTCGAGCCCGGGAGGAGACCTGCCAAGGCGCTACCGGGAGGCGCGCCGTGACCCGGGTCTGGCGGTCCTGGAAGGCTTCCACACGCTGAAGCACGCCATCCGCTTCGGTGCGGACGTGCTCGAGGTCCTGGCCGTGGACCCGGACGGACTGGCGCGGCTCACCACCGAGATGGCGCCGGACCTGACAGACCGACTGACTGAGCTGGCCAGTCCCATCCCGCAGGAGACCTTCGCCGAGCTGTCACCTTCGCCGCATCCCACCGGGATCGTGGCGCTGGCCAGGCGGCCTGTCCTTGACCCGGCCGCCGCCCTTGCCACGCCGGGTCCCGGGCCGGTGGTGTTCCTGGATCGACCGACGCACCACGGCAACATCGGCGCGGTGGTGCGAGTGGCGGCGGCGGCGGGGTCGGCGGCGGTGCTGGTGACGGGCCCTCACGACCCCTGGCACCCTGCCTCCCTCCGGGGAGGAGCGGGGCTCCAGTTCGCCCTGCCCGTGGCCCAAGTGGACGGGCTGGCCGGGACCGACCGGGTCGTCATCGCCCTGGATCCGGACGGCGTCCCGCTGGGAGAGGCGCAGGTGCTGCGGCGAGCGGTGCTGCTCTTCGGCTCGGAAAGGCGTGGGCTGGGCGCGGAACTGCTGGAGCGGGCGGAGCAGCGGGTAGCCATCCCCATGCGGCAAGGCGTCTCCAGCCTGAACCTGGCTACGGCGGTGGCGGTGGTGCTGTACCACGGTCGCACCGGAGGGGCGACGGCGCCCGGCGCCGCTACGGCATGACCCGGAGCGGCGCGGACGGGGCGGAGTTGCCGTTGGCGCGATGTTGTCGGGCGCCGTCCAGCCAGGAGACTATGCCCATCTCCTCCTGGAGCCGCCGGCGCGCGGCGGCGATGGTCGTTTCGCCGGGCCTGGGATGGGTGCAGCAGGTGTTGGTCCACAACCCTCCCGAATGGTACTTGTGACGGGCGCGGCGATGGATCAAGAGCTCGCCATATCCGTTCACCACCAGGACGGACAGGGCGCGGTGGAGCTTGCCGGACCGGTGCGCGGCCAGCTTCTCCGCCGTTCCGACTGGCCGATCATCCCGGTCGACGAGGACCACCCGCTCCGTCCAACTCACGATACGCGAGTGTCTATCTTCTGTCAAGTGTTATATGGACGAAAGATTGACAGGACGCGGCCGGAGCGGTATGGTTGTTAGACGGTAGGGTGGACGGGGTTGTGGCGGATGAGCAGATGGGAGGTGAAAGCGATGACGCTGGGAGGTGGACAGGAGACGCCGCGGCATCCCATGGGGGTGGTAGCGCAGCGGACCGGTTTGACGCCGCACGCCTTACGTGCGTGGGAGAGGCGTTATGGAGCGGTGACGCCGGCGCGTTCGGAGGGGGGGCAGCGAATATACAGCGACGCGGACGTACGGCGTCTGCGGCTGTTGAAGCGCTTGACGGAGGCTGGCCGACCGATCGGTATGGTTGCCAGGCTCGGCACGGGCGAGTTGACGCGACTTGCGCGGGAGGATTCCGGGGCTGAGGGGCTGTGGGTCCCGGGGGCGGTTGGAGGTGGAGCGGATCGACATCTGGCTGCGTGTATGCGTGCGGCGGAGCGGATGGACGGTTCGGCACTACGCGAGGAGCTTCTGCGGTCGGTGGTACAGCTGGAGGTGGGCCTGGTAGTACGTGGAGTGCTGACGCCGTTGTTGAAGCAGGTGGGAGACATGTGGGCTGAGGGTCGTCTTCGTCCTGCGCAGGAGCATGTGGTGTCTGCCGCGGTGCGCCAGGTCCTTGACTGGCTGCTTGTGCGCTTCGAGACGGAGCCTGGCGCTCCGGTCCTGGTAGTGACCACCCCATCTGGAGAGCTGCACGAGTTTGGTGCCATGTTGGCGGCGGTGGAGGCTGCGGACGTTGGCTGGCGAGTGGTGTATCTGGGTCCGTCCCTGCCTCCGGAGGAGGTGGTTCTGGCGGTGGAGCGTACGAGGGCGCGGGTGGTGGGTCTGAGCGTGGTGGCGGGGCCGGGTTCGGAGGCTGGGCGTGACGGCGGGACCCTGTCTCCGGTGGAGCGGCAGCTGACTGATCTGGCCGAGCTACTGCCTGGGGAGGTTGTGGTGGTTGTGGGCGGCAGCGGTTCCGCCGGGCTACGGCTTCCCGAGCGGGTCCTTGTGGAGGATCTGGACAGCTTTCGCAACACGCTGGTTGGTGCTGGCACGAGCAGGTACGTCGGATGAGGTCGCCCTGACCTTCGAGCCGCTGGTGGTGGGCGGCAGTCCGTTCCGGACCATGTCCATCTACCTGCTAGTAGTCCGCCACGATGGCTCTGACGGCATTCGAGCCCCGCCGCATCCGCGCTGGCTACGTTGCTCAGCACTGCGGAATAGCGCT